>SHYZ01000200.1 GCA_009692535.1 Myxococcales bacterium | reverse complement strand
GCGACCAGCTGATCCAGCTCGACCTCGGTCAACCCTGCGGTGGCACCGTGGAGCTGCGCCGAGCTGTGCTCGGTGAACACCTCGAGCAGCGTCATCGCTGTCTTCGCTCTCGACCCGACCGCGACGCTGCAGTTCGTCGAACTACCGCCACCGACCATGGCGGAGCTCCAGGCGGTTGGCCTTGGCATCGTCAATGGCATCCGCCGCGCCAAAGCGCAGCCGCAGCAAGCTCGACGACGCGATGCAGGCTCGACTGGGTCGCAGGTTCGACGAGGGGCTCACGATCACGGAAGCGCATCGGCGACTCGCGCGTCGCGTTCGGAACTCGCGCAGCACCGTCGGTGCCGCCCGGCGCGCGTGGACGTGCCAGCGACGGGCGGCCGTGTCGCGCCGAGCGACCGCAGCTCAGCGCGAGCCTACCCAGACGACGCGATGCCCGTCGACCGTCGCGCGGCCCGAGGCGAGCAGGGTCTCGAGCCCCGCTTCAATCGTGGCGACGACGTTCCGCCCGAGGCGCGCTATCCCGAACAGAGCCGCCACCTCGCGTTGCAGGTCGTCCCGATCGAGCGACAGGTTCCGCTCGAGGAGCCACGCGGCAGCCGCGGCCAGCTCCTCGGGAGCGACCTCGAGGAGGTCTCGATCCCCAAGCTCGCGGAAGCTGCGGCAGGCTCGATCGTGCTTCGGGGCCCAGAGAAACTCGCTCACGCGGACGAGCCCGCCTCTGCTCTCCTCGCGCTGCACGACCTCGTCGACCCGTTGTCGTGCTTTCGCGGTGAGCTTCGCCATGCCAAACGCGCCGACCACGCGCCGCGTGAGGAGATCGAGGTGCACCGGGCTCTCGGCGAGCACAACGGCGAGCACCAACTCCGAGAGTTGCGCCTGCCGGTCGGCGTCATGAAGTTCGGTCGCATCCTCGGACACGCGAGGCAGCGTCGCGCACGCATAGGGCAGCTGGCGAGAGCGACCCGGGGCGCTCACCAGCGGACTGTCTGCTGCGGCTCGCGAAGCGCCGATTGGCCCGCCTCCCAACGCAGCTTGGAGTAAGCGATCGCTCGGAGCCGAGACGGGACGAGTCGGGTTCGTCGGAGGACTCGCGGGGCTTGTCGGAGGGCTCGGCGGGTTCGTCGGGTCGCTCGCCGGGCTCGTCGGCATGCTCGCCGACGGCTGCACCCTCTCGCTCAGCGCTGTGGCGATCACGTCGCTGATCCGGGCTACCTCGCAGTCTCGATCTCTGACCCAGTCGGGAGTCCACACCCGGTGAAGACGCCAACCGAGCCCGCTCAGGACCTGCGCCCGCAGGCGATCCCGGTCGCGTGCCGTGCTCGCTGAGGCGTAGTGAGCCCCGTCGCACTCGATCCCGACGAGATATCGACCCGGGTCGCGGGGATCGACGACGGCGAGGTCGATACGATACGCGCCGCAGCCGACGCCCTCGTGCACGAGGTGGCCGAGTCCGCGCACGGCGGCCGCCACGTCGGCCTCCACCCCGCTCGTGGATCGAGCAATGCCTGCAGCGACGTCTTGTGTGTCGGACTTCTGCTGCGCTGCGAATTCCAGGAACGCACGTAGATGGCGTGCCCCCTCGGATTGGGTGCGGCGAAGATCGATCTGATCGTGGACCAGACTCGAGAACACTCGAAGCTGCTTGCGCGCACGCGTGATCGCGACGTTCAGCCGCCGCTCGCCGCCCCCGTTGCTGAGCGGGCCGAAGTGCATGCGGAGTCGACCGCTCGCCTCGGCGGCGTAGGCCACGCTGAAGAGGATTTCGTCACGCTCGTCGCCCTGCACGGTCTCGAGGTTCTTTACGAACAGGGGCTCGTCGCCGGTGAAGTGTGGCTCGAGCTCTGGGTGACGCGCCCGTGCCTCCTCGAGCAGGTCGTCGATGAGGCCCTGCTGGGCGACGCTGAAGGTAACGACGCCGAAGCTGCGGGAAGCCGGCGGCCAGCGCCTGAGGGCACCGACGAGGTACTCGACGAGCGCGGCCGCCTCGCACGGATTCGTGCGCGGTCGGTCGGTCGCGCTCGAGCCCTGATAGACGCCGTCTGGCACGTGCTGCCAGGCGACACCGAGGTCGGCGGCGAGCCGTTCGGCCGCGGGAAACACGTGCAGCTTGCCGCCGTAGTAGTGGCGGTTGGAGAAGGCGATCAGCGAGTCGTGTCGACTGCGGTAGTGCCAGCCGAGCATCTGCTCGGGGAACCCCTTGGCCACGACCTCCTCGAGCACCGACTCGAGCTCGACTTGGTCGTTCTCGTCGACGGGTTGCTCGTCGTCCGACGACCGCTGGAAGAAGGTCGTCGGCGGGAGCTGCTTGGAGTCTCCGACGATCACCGCCTGACGCCCCCGCGCGATGGCTCCGATCGCGTCGTGGGTGCCAATTTGCGAAGCCTCGTCGAAGACGACGAGGTCGAACCGCGCGCTCGCTGGCAGGTACTGGGCGATCGACATCGGGCTCATGAGGAGGCAGGGCTTGAGCCGAGGGAGAAGGTTGGGGATCGCCGCTAGCAGCCGACGCACGGGGAGGTGTCGCGCCTTCTTGCGGAGCTCGCGGGCGAGGAGCCCGGGCTCGGAGCTCTCCGCGGCCGAGGAGACCTCGGGCAGACGCTGCTCGAGTTCACCGAGGACGAACTCGGCACCGGCCTGTACCTGCGCGCGGTCGCCGGCCGCAAACGACGCGACGAGGCGACTGTGTGCCGCGCCGTCGAAGCTCGCGAGGGCCGGCTCGCTGTCGCGCACCGCGCGCACGAAGGCTTGCCACACCGCACGCTCGAAGGCCACGGCCATCGACGCTGCGGCGATGCGCCCGTCGGCGTGAGCCCGAGTGAGGGCCAGCAGCCCGAGTTCCCCGACTACTCGTTCCGCCGCCTTGAACCGGGCCCACTCGCGAAATCTGGGGAGAGCGGCACGCAGGGCCAAGATCTTCTGCCCGACGACGCCACGGTGGTTTGCGGCCGTTGGCGACGGCCACGCGGGATGGGGAACGCCGGCCAGGCGGATGACGTCCTGCTCGCCGGCGGTCAGCCGGGTGAACGCAGCACAGAGCGCTTCCGCGCTTCGCCCAAGCTCGACGCGATCGCCCACCGCACGATCGAGCCGACATCCCGGCAGCACGCTCGCAGCGAGTCGAAGCTCACGCGCTCGTAGCGCGAGTTGCCCGAGGACCTCGCACCCCTCGCTCGGGTGCCACGCGCCTGAGAGCAGGCGCTCGAGCTCGCCGGCCTCGACGATGAGTTGCTGTTCGACGCCAAGGGCCACGTCGACGCTGCGGAGATCCGCCAGCGTCTGCCCGCGACCCGGGAGCGTGCTGCGCGCGAGCCTGCGGAGCACCGTGCGTGCGCTATAGAGCGCGAACCACGCTACGAACGCGAGCGCACCGGCCCATCGTTCGTAGCGCACGCGCACGGCCGCGAGGTCTGCGGCGAGGAGCTCGCCGGTCCACCGGGTCGCAAGGGCGGAGCGCCGTGCGACCTGCTCACGCGACGCGTGGAGCAGGCTGGTGATGCGCGCATCGAGCCGCTCTCCGTCGGGTCCGAGGAGAACCTCCGGCACGGCACTGCTGGCCATGAGGCGCGCCAGCGCCGCGAGCGCGGGCAACGCCGACGTAGTAAGCGGGCCGTCCACGCTGAGGCCAGCCCGTAGCGACTCGGACTCCCTCGTCACGACCGCAAGCGCCGCGTCGACTTCGCCCAGCGCGTCCGCAAGGTCGTCCTCCACCGCCGCGCTCCACGTCGGCGGCGTCGCGCCGTGCCACGGATGCCCCGCAACCGGCTCGACTCGCGCCGCGCACACGGCCAGCTCGGCGACGGCGCCACGTGCGTGCGTGAATTGCTCCGCGGTCCACCTGGGTGCGAGCGGCAACGGGTCGATCGTGGCGGCGTGCCGCAGCTCGAGGAGCCGACCCTGCGCCTGATGGTAGGTCTTGCCGATCGCCCGCGGCGCATGCACGGCTGTGACGTAGGCGTTCAGCGAGGCTCGCGCGGTGGCAAGCGGGTCGCCATGGGCAGTGCGGCCGTGCGTGACCCCTCGGGCGGCGCGCTCGAACGGCGCACGAAGGGACGCAAGGACGTCCTTCTTGTTCGTCTTGTGGCTGTGCAGCTCTAGGCAGAAATCGCCGAGACCGACCTGCGACAGCCGCCGGTGAACCACCTCGAGCGCGGCCATCTTTTCTGCCACGAAGAGGACGGTCTTGCCACGCGCCAGCGCAGCAGCGATGAGGTTCGTGATCGTCTGCGACTTGCCGGTGCCCGGCGGTCCCTGCAGCACGAAGCTGCGCCCCGACAGCGCGGCAGCTACGGCCGCCTGCTGCGTCGCATCGGCGTCCACTACGCACGGCAGGTCCGACGGCGTGAAGTCGCGGTCGAGATCGCCAGGCGCCACCGCGCGGCCCGCGGCCTTGAACGAGGAGTTCGTGGTGGCGATGTGCCTGACCACGGCGCTCTCGAGGAACGACTCGGCGTTCTCCTCGAGGTCGCGCCACATCAGGAACTTGCCGAACGTAAACAGGCCGACGACTGCGGTCTCGAGGACCTCCCATCCCGGCTGCGCCTGGATCGCCGCGCGCACGTCACCCAGCGCGCGCTTCACGTCGAGTCCGCTGGCGTCGAGCTCGGTGTCGCCCAGCTTGGAGAGGTCGAGCCCAAAGTCGCGGCGCACCTTCTCGATCAGGGTCACGTTGGCAATGGGATCTTCTGCGCGCCGCCTGAGTCGAACGCGTCCACGTACACGATCGAGCGTGAGTTCGATCGGATAGAGGATCAGCGGAGCCAGGTGCTCCACGTCGTCGTCCGGTTCGCGCCACCGGAGCAGTCCGATCGCGAGGTAGAGCGTGTTCGCTCCGCCCTCTTCGAGCGCGAGCCGCGCGTCACGCTCGAGCCGCTTGAAACGGGCAGCGAGGGCATCGGGCGACGCGAACGCCGTCATGGTCCCGGCACGCAGGTCGGCCGCGATCCGTCGGTCGAGCTCCTCCCCGAGTCCGCGCTCGAGGAGCACATGAGCACGCAGGTCGTTCTGGCCCAGGAGCGCGACGCCCTGCACGACCAGCTCGCGCCCCGACGCAACCAGGTCCTCGAGCAGCGGCAGGTCGGGCACGAGGAGTCGTATGGCCGCCGCGGAATCGAGCTTCGCGTTGAGCAGTCGGTTGCGCAGCGACAGATCGAGCAGGCGCTCCTGCCAGCGACGAAATCGCACGGCCACCGGGGCCGGCTCGAGCGGCCGACTGCCGTGCGAGACCGACGCCGTCGCAAGGTCAGCGTCGAGCGCGAGCGGCACCTGCGGCGGCGCGGGGGCTGCGGCGGCCTCCGCGAGAATCGTGCGTGCGATCGACTCACCAACGGGCGGCGGCGGCGGCTCCGACGGGCGAACGCGTAGCGGCAGCGGTAGGAACCCCTCCTTGCGCACCGCGACGACATCGATCACGAGGTGGAAACGGGCGTCATCCGCGAGCATGCGCGCCGCGACCTTGATGGCCTCCTCGAGGCCACGACGGGGCACCTGAACCGTCGTCGATGAGTCCCACGCGAGGAGCCGACCGAGCGCGATCTGGTTGCGCACGCGCGCCAAGTCCTCCACGACGCCCTCGGGGAACTGCTCCTCCGCCAGCCACGTCGCCGGAAACGCATGGCCCTCGACAAGCACGAGCAGCGGCCGCAGTCCCATCTGCTCTAGGCACGCCGCGGCGAGGACCGTCACATCGAGGCAACAGCCCATCTGATCCTCGAGCAGCTTTTCGGGGAGACGGATGCGCTGTCCCACCCGTGCGAAGCCTGCAGGCACCTCCGCGTACGTGATCCCGAGCCGCTGGAGCGTGTCGAACAGCGCCTGCACCATGGCGCGGACACGATCGGCCGAGCGCCTCTGGTAGCCGTCGAGCGCCGGATCACCCGTCAGCTCGCCGAGGCGATCGCGCACCCGCTTGAGCACGCTCGCGATGACCGGATGCCCCGGCGTCACAAACGTCGCCAGGACTCCCGCCGGAACCCCGAGGCCCGGCCAATGGTGGTGCGGCTCAATCGTGACCGGCGCCTTCCCCTCCGCTAGCACTCGGCCGGTCGAGTGGATCGACCACGCCAGCTCCGCGCGCTCCAGCTCATGCACCTCACGCAGGTGTCCCGGCGGGAGGCGGTAGTCAAACGGTCCCACCTCGACTCGCGCTGCCGGCTCGAGGTCGGGCAGGCGGAAGCGCTGGGGCTCACCGAGGCTGGGTCCTAGTTGCAGTTCGAGCGTTAGGTCACGGAGCGCCTCGGTTCCCCGGTGAGCCAGACGGACCGCCTGCACCAGCGGAATCCCACTCTGCTCGAGTGCCCAGTTGAGCTGCGACAGCGCCACCACCGCCGCATCGAGGCCATGCTCAGGAACGGCGTGAGTGCTTGCGTCAGCCACCGGCATAGGCCTCGCGTACGCCAACGCACTCCGGGTGGGCACCAGGACCCGTCGGAGGCGAGCCGTCCTGGGCCATCCCGGCGAAGCTCGGGGACGCCTCGACGATCGCAACCTCGCACCCCGACCGCACCGATTCGACTGCCGCGAGGGTCTCGGCGAGCTCCTCGGTAATCAGCTGGTCGTAGCGTCCATCCGCAAGGGGGCGAGGCAAGGGGGATGATGGTCGCACACGG
>SHYZ01000199.1 GCA_009692535.1 Myxococcales bacterium | reverse complement strand
AGCTCTCCCACGACCTGACGACCTGGTCGGCCCCGACGATGTAGCTCGCCAGCGAAGGCTCGACTGGGCGTCGTTGATGAAGCGCACCTGGGGCCGCGCCGTTCTCGACTGCCCGCGCTGCGGCGACCAGATGCGCATCGTCAGCATGAATGAAAGTCATTATCACTACGCTAGGGAGTCCTCAAGCACCGGGCGCCGACGCTGCCGCTGCGGCCGACCGGCGTAAAGCTGCTGCGGCCCGACGACAGCAGGTACATCGCTTCGTTGTACCAGCCGCCGCCGCGGTTCAACCGGCTGGGGGCTAACTGAACATTTGAGCAGTCTGCGCAGGGCTTGGGATAGATCGCATACCAGTCGAAGTTCCACTCCCACACGTTGCCGGCGAGGTCGGAATGGCCCCACTTGCCGTCGCCATTCGGTGACTTTGAACCCACGACGCCTATCTCAGCGCGGTTGTAGACCGCGTACGTAGCGCCGACGATGTTGCCCACCCACGGATACGTCCGCTGCTCGCTCCCGCCCGCCGCCGCGTAATTCCACTCCGCTTCCGTCGGCAGCCGCCCGCCGTCCCACACGCAGAACGCGAACGCTTCGTACCAGTCCATGCAGTTTTGCGGCAGGTTCTCCTTCAGTCCCGGCGCGTCGCTCCACGTGAAGACCGGCACGCACTTCAACGCTGCCTTGAGCGCGGTCGTGTCATCGACGAGGCTCGCGTTCCAGTTCGCGTCCCACCCCGTTCCCATCATCGAGTTCGCTCCCGAGCCAGCGACCGGTGGCTTCACCCTCGTCCCGTACCCCGCGTTCTGCGCGTTCACGAAATTCCTGAACCTCCCGACGGTGATTTCGTATTTGTCCAGCCGGAAACTCGACACCGTCGCCGGGTACGTCATGTCGTTCGACCGGTTGTACGTGCCCCCCGGCACCACCGCGCTCGCGCAGCAGTCGTCGTTCTTCTGCGGCCCGCACGTCCGCGGAAGAGAGGCGCAACTCTTCGACGGAGTGCCGAGGCAGCCGCCGCAGGTTCCGCCGCCACAGTCCACGTCGGTCTCGCCGCCGTTCTTCACCCCATCGTTGCACGCCGCCTGCACGCACTTCAACGCCGTGCAGACCCCGCTCGCGCAGTCGGCAGCGACGGTACACGCCTTCGCGGTCGCGCAACCAGTGCAGCCGCCGCCGCAGTCCACGTCGCTCTCTTTTCCGTTCTTCACTCCGTCGCCGCACGCCGGCACAGCGCACTTTAGCGTCGTGCAGACCCCGCTCGCGCAGTCGGGAGCGACCGCGCAAGCCTTCGTGTCCGCGCACGCGCCGCACACGCCGCCGCCGCAATCGATGTCCGTCTCCTTCGCGTTCTTCGCGCCGTCCATGCACGTCGCCGCCGCGCACTTGCTCATCGTGCAGACTCTGCTCCCGCAGTCACCACCGACGGTGCAGCCCTTCGTATCGGCGCACGCCGGACACTTCCCGCCGCCGCAGTCCTTGTCCGTCTCCGCCCCGTTCTTGATCATGTCCATGCACGTCGGCACCGCGCACACGTTGTTGTTGCACGCCGCGCTCTGGCAGTCCGCGGCTCCCATGCACGTCTTTCCGTCGGCGCACTTCGGGCACACGGCGCCGGCGCAATCCACGTCCGTCTCGTCCCCGTTCTCGAGCATGTCGCCGCACGTCGCCGCCGCGCACTGCAACATCACGCAGATCCCGTCCGCACAGTCGATCGTCCCCGCGCAGCCCTTTCCGGCGGCGCACTTCGTCATGCACGAGCCGCCGCAATCCACGTCGGTTTCACTGCCGTTCTTCACCTTGTCGTTGCACAACGGCGAAGCGCATTTCAGCATCGCGCACACTCCCGATACGCAGTCGCCAGCGACGGTGCAGCTCTTGCTATCGGCGCAGTGACCCGAGCACGACCCGCCGCAGTCCACGTCCGTCTCGCTCCCGTTTTTCACCATGTCGAGGCAGGTCGGCGTCGCGCACTGGCCACCGGTACACACGCCGCTCGCGCAGTCGTTCGCCACCGCGCATGACCGGAGCGCGTGGCACGGCGGGCAGCCGCCACCGCAGTCCACGTCCGTCTCCTTCCCGTTCTTCACCTTGTCCATGCACGTCGGCGCCGCGCACTTCATCGCCGTGCAGGCGCCACTCGCGCAGTCGCCGCCGAGCAGGCACGATTTCCCGTTGCCGCACCGGATCGGACAGGTGCCGCCGCAGTCCACGTCCGTCTCTTGCCCGTTCGCGAACGTGTCGGTACACGTCGCGATCGCGCACAACTGGTTGGTGCAGATTTTGCTCGCGCAGTCGGGGCCGTTCGTGCAGCCCTTCCCGCTGCCGCACGGCGGGCAGGTGCCGCCACAGTCGACATCAGTCTCGCCGCCGTTCTTGATCTTGTTGTCGCACAACGCCGGCACTGCGAGATCCATCGCCGCGTCGACGAGGGCCGCGTCGACGAGCGCAGTGTCGGGCTGCGCCAAGTCGGCGGGGGGCGCCCCGATGGCGAGTGTGAGGGACGAACAGCCGGGATCGAGCGCGTGCGTGATCTGCCCCGCACCAATGGGCGTGCCGCCCGTGAGGAGAACCACAGAGATGGTCAGCGACTTGCCCGCCCCGTACCCACCCGCGAAATTGAACTCGATGGTATCGCTGGCGGCGCCGGCTGGACGCGGCACGATCTTCGTGGTGGGGATCGAGACGCCGTCGAGGGTGACGGCGACCGAAAGTTGGTCCGCCGCCCGGGCAGCGCCGTCGCTGGTGACGACGAGGAAGACCGTGCCCTCCTTGCACGGGCGCACGCTCCCACAGCCGAAGGCGAATGCGAAGAGCAGCAGGACGCGAGCGCGCATCACATGCCCCCGATGGTGATCGTGCCCCGCGAGGGCATCGGATCGCTCGTGCCGCCACCCACCAGAACGCCCACGATCACGCCAGCGGCAACGAGCGCAGCGGCGCCACCGACCACGCCCCAAAACCATCCGCGGCGGGTCAGCGGCTTCGTCTCGGCCACGGCGGGCACGAGGGCGGCGGCCGGCACAGCGGACGACGGTGGGGTGGCGACGGCAGGAGCGACCGCTTCGGGCTTGGCGGGCACCGCCGCCGGTGGTGGTGCAACCGCAGCAGGTGGCGCTGTCGGTCGAGCCGCGTCGGTCTTCTTGATCAGCGCCTCCACCTCGGCCCGCCCCTTCGGGTCCGTCGACAGTTCGAGGAACCGCCGGAAGAACTCGACCGCCTCGGTGGGCCGGTTCGACATGCGGTAGGACTGCCCGATGTTGTACAGGAACGCGGGCAGGTGGGCCTCGACGAAGCCGGCCTTGAACGCGCGGATCGCCTCGTCCCAATCGTGCAGGACGTAGTGCGCCATCCCGTCGTCGTAGTGCTTCTTGGCGACGGTGGGGTCGGCGCCGCCGATCGCGCCGCGCAGCACCACGACGGCAGCGATCAGCGCGACCGTTCGCGCCTTCACGAACCCCGTCCGCTCGTTGTCGTTACGACCACCGCGGCATAGTGCTCTCGACGGCGCCCCAGCGTCAACCCCACCACCACCTCACCTCCACCAACCCCTCCCTCGCCGATCACCGCTGACCTCACCGCCGGCCATTTGCGGCCGCGCGACGTACTATGAGCTGGTGACGGACAGGCCGAGTGATCGGAGCGAGGTGATAGCCGGCGAGTGGTTCGTCGCCGGCTTCTCGACCGAGAGCGCGCGGGGCACGGCGCGCGAGCGCGGCGGCGAGCGCGAGGTCTCGTTCGACATCGAGGCGTGGCGCCCGGTGGCCGACGGTGAGGGAGCGCCCGACCTGATCGAGGGGCATCGGCGGCTCCTCCTGCCGCAGTTCGGCGAGCCCGTCGAAGTCATCCTATCGCAGCGCGACCCGGCCGTCGCCATCGACGCGCACGCGGAGCCCGATCGAGATCAGCGACGGCACAACGAGCACGAGCACGAGCACCGACACCCACGCCCCCACGTTCCGGGCGTCACCGCGATCCCGAGCGCCATCAGGAACAGCCCGGTGTAGGGCGGGTGGCGGACGACGTACGGCCCGCGATCGACGACCGGCCCTGCCGCCATCGTCGGAGATCATGGGGCACGTCCGCGAAGCGATCGCTAGCGATCGCCCGTTGACTCGCCAGAGCGCAGCGCCGAGGCTGCCGCGATGGACCCGAAAGACATCGAGGTCATCCCCGACGATCGCGACACCGACCCCGCGTCCCTCGGGACGTGGCGCATCGCCTCGATGGAGGTCTGGAATCAGGATGCGTTCGACCTCGTCGGGCCGGCGCACTTCACGTTCGAGAAGAACGCGCTGGGCAACTTCCGGTTCATCGCTGTCGAGGGAGACATGGACTGTCGGTTCGGCGAGAGGGACGGGAAACCGCTCGTCGAGTTCTCGTGGACGGGCTTCGACGAGAACGACCCGACCTCGGGGCGCGGGTGGGCGGTGGTCGAAGGTGACGTGATGACGGGGAGGATCTACATCCACCGTGGCGACGACTCGGCGTTCACGGCCGCGCGCGGCGAGGTTGCGAAGCCGCGAACCCGCCGTGGTAGGCGGCATGGGAGGTAGGCAAACGCGCTGGATTGCGCGAGCCGATCCGCGCCCGGAACCTGACCTGTGCGAGACCGTGGCAGGATCAACCCCGCCGCTTCTTCGAGGACGATCGTGACAGTGCAGCACGTTGTGGAAACCACCAAGCGCTCCACCCTCACCAAGGCCGACGTCGTCGACAGCGTCTTCGAGCAGGTCGGCTGCTCGAAGGTGGAGGCCGGCGACATGGTCGACGCAGTCTTCGAGGCGATCAATGCCACGCTCGCGGGCGGCGAGATTGTGAAGGTCTCGGGCTTCGGGAAGTTCACGGTGCGCGACAAGAAACCGCGTCCCGGCAGGAACCCGCTCACCGGCGACGCGATCACGATCGCTGCGCGTCGTGTGGTGACATTCAAGACCAGCGCCACGATGCGGGAGCGGATCAATGGCTGAGATCGACGACCAGCCCTACGCGCTCGCGCTCGCTTACCGCCAGAGCGCCAGCCCGTCGCTGCGACGACTCGCGGCGCTGCGGTGGGGGCGCATCGGTGATCGTGCCGCTCTCGGCCAGCTCGTCGAACTGCTCGCCGACGCCGACGAATCGGTGCGGATCGCTGCGGCGTGGGCGCTCGATCAACTCCACGATCTCGCTGCCACCCCCTGCCTCGTGATTGCGCTCGCCGATCTCTCGTTCGAGGCGCGGTCGGCGTCGGGGTGGGCGCTGGTCCACCTCGGCGAGCGGGTGGTGGACGAGGTCGCGGCGGTGCTGCGCGACGGCAGCGACGACGCGAAGGAGATGGCCCTGCTCATGTTGCGGCGGATCGCGGGTGCAGCGGCGACCGAGGTGCTGCGCGAGAACGGGGTGTGGGTGCAGTAGCGGGAGCGGAAGCGGGGAGCCGGAGCGGGACGGGAGACGGGGCAGCGATCACCCGGATGACGATTCCATGACAAGTGGGCGGGGCGGCTGGCGTGCAGTATCGCGTCGGCACAAGTTGATCGTGTTCACGAGATCACGAGGAGGCTCCGAATGACTCGCTTTGGGACGATCGGCTTTCACGCTCGCAGCGCTGGCCTCGATCACGATCGCGGCGCCCGCGTTCGCCAAGGGCCACGTCGCACGGGTCTCCATCGAGGCGGCACGAGCGACGGCGCTCGAAAGGGCGCCCGGAAAGGTGATCCACGAGGAGATGGAGAAGGAAAAGGGGCGCTGGATCTACTCGTTCGAGATCCGCCCCGACGGTGAGCGCCGCAAGATCGTGAAGGAGGTCAACATCGACGCGGACACCGGCGTCGTGGTGGGCGTCGACACCGAGCGCGAGTAGACTCGTCAACTTGCTGGCGCGATCGTGGTCATCAGCCGGTCGAGGTCGCGACCCGCTCCCGCAACCGCCGGATCACCTCCGCGCCGTCGCCGCCGAGGTAGAGGCCCCGGACCTCCCCGATCGGCTGCCCCGTGATGGCCGACGGGTTCAACTCCGACAACCTCGGCGGGTACCAGAGGTAGAGCGAGCGCTCGCCCTGATCGACCCGGGCGATCATCGCGCCGGTGCTGTGCGCCCGGGGGCACCAGAACCGCTCCACCGCGAACGGCCGACGCGGATCGATCTCGATCTCGCGCCTCTCGCCCTCGACGACGATCCGTAGCGAGTTCTCGTCCATCGTCACCTCGCCGATCGAGAACCTGCGCTCGGCACGCACCGCCAACGCGATCGCGATCGCCGAGATCGTCACGATCCCGAGAGCCAGCGACGGCGCGAGTGGCGCACCCGCCCGCAGCGCAGCCACCAGCCCCGAGATGCCGACGAGGGTCGGGCCGAGGAACCACGCGGTCACGATCGCGAGCTGCCGCAGATTCGGCGGCGCCGGCACGCGCAGGACGAGCGGTTCGGCTCCGCGCAGGCGAGAGCGGTGACGCGCTTGCGTCGCCAGCATCGCGCCGATCAAGGTCGCGAGGCCGGCGAGCAGGAGGATGACGAAGAGGGTCTCGCCGGTCCTGCGTGTAGGGCAACCGTTCTGCATGTTGGCCACCGTCGGCGAGTAGCTGCACGCCGTCGATCGTGCGCCCGCCGCCTCCCCGGAGTCAACTCTCGCTTCCCCGTTGGTGAGCTACCTCACCACCGTCGCTGCTGCGCGCACACCTCCGCCTTCGCCAGCGTGA
>SHYZ01000012.1 GCA_009692535.1 Myxococcales bacterium | reverse complement strand
GCGGCAGCGCGCCGGGCACCCGGGCTGTGACCGACTCCGCGCAGGGGCCGGGGGCGAATTGACCGCTGCCGCTCGGTCGCCGTACCGTGGAGGTTGGTTGGAGGTCTCCATGATCGTGCAAGGTCTGCTTTCTGTGCGACACGCGTGGCTCGCACTCGCACTCGCACTCGCAGCCTGCGGGCCTCATGCTGACGTCGATTGCTCGAGCACGATCCCGTGTGCGGCCGGGTTCGAGTGCAGCGCCTCGGGAGTCTGCGAGATCGTGCTGCCGGCTGATGCACGCGTCGACGCTCCGGCCGTGCCCGATGCAGGCGACCTCGATGCCAGCATCGACGCCGGCCCCGCGCGCTGCGGCGACAACGAATGCACGGGCGACGAGACCTGCGTCGGCTGTCCCGCGGACTGCGGCGACTGCCCCTTCTCCTGCGGTGATGGCGCGTGCAGCGAGGAGCGTGGCGAGACCTGCGCGCTCTGTCCGCTCGACTGCGGCGACTGTCCCGGCGCATGTGGCGACACGCGCTGCGCGCCCGACGAGAGCTGCGAGACCTGCCCGGCTGACTGCGGCGCGTGCCCCGGCGGCTGCGGCGACGGCGCGTGCGGCGACACCGAGAACTGCGCGAGTTGCCCGTCGGACTGCGGGCCATGCCCGGGACGCTGCGGCGACATGAGCTGTGGCGCCGGCGAGAGCTGCGCGAGCTGCCCTTCGGACTGCGGCCCGTGCCCGGGACGCTGCGGCGATCTGCTCTGCGACGCGACGGAGAACTGCATGGGCTGCCCGTCGGACTGCGGGCCGTGCGGCGGACGTTGCGGCGACATGCTCTGCGACAGCACCGAGAGCTGCGCGAGCTGTCCGCTCGACTGCGGGACCTGTCCCGGCGCATGCGCCCACGATCCGTGCCTCGCGGGCGGGCCGCTCGACGCGGCGTGCAGCGACTGCGTGCGCGCGGTCTGCGATACCGATCCGTTCTGCTGCGGCTCGACGTGGGACGACGTCTGCGTGAACCAAGCGAGCATCGCCTGCGGCACGATGTGCGATTTGTGCGGCGACGGGGCATGCCGCGCCGGCGAGGGGTGCGCGACCTGTCCGACCGACTGCGGGCCGTGTCCGGGACGCTGCGGCGATCTGCTCTGCGACGCGACGGAGAACTGCATGAGCTGCCCTTCGGACTGCGGGCCGTGCGGGGGACGCTGCGGCGACATGGTCTGCGACAGCACCGAGAGCTGCGCGAGCTGTCCGCTCGACTGCGGGACCTGTCCCGGCGCATGCGCCCACGATCCGTGCCTCGCGGGCGGGCCGCTCGACCCGGCGTGCAGCGACTGCGTGCGCGTGGTCTGCGAGTTCAATGCGTTCTGCTGCGGCAGGATGTGGGACGACGGCTGCGTGTCCCTGGCAAGCACCTTTTGCGGCGCGAGCTGCGACTCGTGCGGCGACGGGGCATGTCTCGCCGGCGAGAGCTGCGCGACCTGCCCGACCGACTGCGGGCCGTGTCCCGGCGGCTGCGGCGACTTTGTCTGCGAGCCAGGCGAGAGCTGCATGAGCTGCCCATCGGACTGCGGGCCGTGCCCGGACGTCTGCGGCGACATGCGTTGCGGCTTTGGCGAGAGCTGCACGAGCTGCCCTGCCGACTGCGGCACCTGTGCCGACTGTGTCGATGTCGATCTCGGCTCGACGGAGCCGGTCCGCACCACTGGGACCACGGACGGCGCCGGCTTCGACGTGGGCGGCGCTTCTTGCGGTGAGGGCGGCGACGCGGCGCCCGAGTTGGTGTTCCGCTTCGTCGCGCCGGTCACCGGCAGCTACCGCATCGACACGTTCGGGTCGTCGTTCGACACGCTGCTCTATGTGCGCTCCGGCGATTGCGACGGCCGGGAGCTCGCGTGCAACGATGACGACAGCGGCACCGACAGTCGCGTGCGCATCAACCTCACGGCGGGCGAGGTGGTGGTCATCGTCGTCGACGGGTGGGCGTCCTCCTCCGGGATCTTCGTGCTCAGCATTCGGCTGCGCGGCGGGATGGGCGGCTGCGGCGACGGCGCCTGTTCGGCGACCGAGACCTGCACGAGCTGCCCTGACGACTGTGGCGGCTGCCCCTGCGCGCATGACCTGTGCGACGCCGGCACGCCGCTCGAGCCGACCTGCGATGTCTGTGTGGAGCAGGTCTGCGCGTGGGATCCGTTCTGCTGCACGGGCGCGTGGGACGAGCGTTGCGTGGGCGCGGCGGTCGGCATGTGCTTCATCATGTGCGCTCGGCCGTAGCGCGACGACTCAGCGGTGGTCGGGATCTTGTCGGCGGCTCCGCTTGGCGTCACGGCTTCGCTTGGCGTCACGGCTCCGCTTGGCGTCACGCCTGCGCGCGACATCGGCCGCGACGAGGGCAGGGTAGTCGAGCAGCGGCGCGTCGGCGGCGGGCGGCGCGGCGGGGAGCGCACCGAGGGCACGTACGCGTGCGGTGAAGGTCCGCGCGATTTCGGACTGCGGCGCCAGCTCGGCGAGTGAGCTGCCGAGCGGCATCGACTCCTCCCCGAGCGCGAGCGCGGTCTTGATGCCGAGGCGGCCGCGACGGATCAGGTCTTGGAGCGAGTTCGCGAGCGTGTCGAGCGAGTGCTCGCCCGACGCGAGCATCTCGCGCGCGATGCCGAGCACCGCGCCGGCGTCGAGGTGGCGGTCCTGGTACAGCACGAGCGCGGCCTGAAAGTAGTTGAACACCGGCACCACGCGCGCGCCGTAGTGCTCGAACGGCGCGGTGGGCGAGCGGCCCTCGAGGTGGATGAGGATGCGCTGCACGGCGTCGCCGCCCGGGACGCGGGCAGCGAGGTCGAGCGTGCGTGCGCGGACATCGGGGTAGGCGTTCGCGGCGTCGAGCACACGCCCGAGCTCGCGCTGCGTGACGCGACCGGCGAGGAGGTCGGCGTAGAGGCAGTAGGTGAGCGCGTCGGACTCGGCGTCGTCACCAAAGAGCGTCTCGCCGGGTGCGGCTGCGCCGATGCGGCTCTCGAGCAGCGCCGGCAGCTTGTAGCCCACCTGGTCACGCAGCGCGCGGAAGCGACCGCGCAGGGCGTTCGAGAGGTTTGGCTTGAGCACCAGCTCGTCGGCAGTGACGCCGTCGAGCGCGAGCTTGGCGGCCACCACGCGGCTCAGTTGGCGTGGGCTGCCCGAGAGAATGCAGATCCGGTGCGCGCCGGCGCCGGCCGCGACCAACGCGCGCATCAGCGCCGGGGCGCCTGGGACGGCGCGCTTGTCGGCGGGCTTCTCGAACGCCGTGCGGATCAGCGACCCGAGCGTATCGAATTCGGTGCGCAGGTACGTCTTGTCGAGATCCCACCGGTACGTGTGCCGCAGCGCGGGAGCGGTCATGGCCACCGACTCACGTGCTGCGACGCGCTTCGAACTCGGCGACCCGCTTGCGGATGTCGTCGTGCAGTCCCGAGCGCACCGCCTTGGCCGCGACCTTGATCGCGTTTTCGACGGCGCGGCTGCGCGACCGCCCATGCGCCTTGATGAAGAGCCGATCGAACCCGAGCAGCGGTGCGCCGCCGTACTCCTGCCAGTCGGTCAGCGCCTTGAGTCGGCCGATGCCGCCCGAGAGCATGCCGAGCGCGATGCGCCAGACCAGCTTCTCCTTGTAGGCGTAGCGGGCCAGGCGCATCACGGTTTCGGAGACCCCCTCGAGCATCTTCACCACGATGTTGCCGGTGAAGCCCGAGCAGACGACGACGTCGGCGGTGCCGCGCGGGATGTCGACACCCTCGACGTTGCCGACGAAGTTGAGGCCGGTGTGCGCGAGCAGGAGCTCGTGGGCGCGGACGATCTCCTTGGGTCCCTTGCCCGCCTCGGTGCCGTTGGAGAGCAGCGCCACGCGTGGACGCGGGTTCTTCGAGATGCGTGTCGCGTACGCGGCCCCCATCAGCGCGAAGGAGACCAGGTCCTCGGCAGTCACGTCGAGCGTGGCGCCGACGTCGAGGATCAGCGAGAAGGGGTCCTCCTTGTCGCCGCGGCGGATCTCGGTCGGGTAGACCGCGGCGAGCGCGGCGCGCCGGACCCCGGCGATGAGATGAAAGTGGCGCGAGCAGGCGAGTACCGCAGCGCCGGTGTTGCCGGCGGAGACCAGCGCATCGGCATCGCCGCGCGCGACCAACCGTGCGGCGACGAGCAGCGACGCGTCGGGCTTGGCCGCGAGCGCCTCGGCCGGCTTCTCATCCATCGCGATCGCCTGCGACGCATGCTCGACCCGGATCCGCTCGGCCTCATGCCGCTCTTCGCGCAGCAGCCGATCGATCTGCCGCGCATCCCCGACGAGGATCAGCTCCACATCGGTCAGCGCGAGCGACGCCGCCGCTGCGCCCCGCACGATCTCGTCGGGCGCGTGGTCGCCGCCCATGGCGTCCACCGCGATGCGAATCACGCCCCGAGGCTACCATGCTCCTTCCTGGTTATAGGAATGCGGGATCGCGGTGTTCGCCGAAGACGTCGCGGAACACTTGGCTGATCTCGCCGAGCGTGACGTGGGCGCGGACGGCGTCGATGATCGGGGGCATCAGGTTGATGGTGTCGTCGGCGGCGGCCGTGCGGACGGCGGCGAGGGCGCGGTCCGCGGCGGCGGCGTCGCGGCCTGCGCGCACGGCGCGGATGCGTTCGACCTGCTGCTGCTCGGGGGTGTGGTCGATCTTGAGCGTCGGGATCGGATCGCCGCCCGCTGTGACGTAACGGTTCACGCCGACGATCGTGCGTTCGCGCTTGTCGACCTTGCGCTGGAAGTCGTACGCGCTCTGCGCGATCTCACGCTGCGGGTAGCCCTCCTCGACGGCGCGGACGATGCCGCCCATGCGGTCGATCTTCTCGATGTATGCGAGCGCCTCCTGCTCCATGCGGTCGGTCAGCATCTCGACGTAGTAGGAGCCGCCGAGCGGATCGGCGACCTGCGCGACGCCCGACTCCTCGGCGATGATCTGCTGCGTGCGGAGCGCGATGGTCGCGGCGTTCTCCGTCGGCAGCGCGTAGGTCTCGTCGAAGCTGTTGGTGTGGAGCGACTGCGTGCCGCCGAGCACCGCGGCGAGCGCCTGCATCGTCGTGCGCACCACGTTGTTGAGCGGCTGCGGCGCCATCAGCGAGACGCCGGCGGTCTGGGCGTGCGTGCGGAGGATCCAGCTGCGCGGGTTCTTCGCGCCGAACCGCTCGCGCATGATCTTGGCCCAGATGCGGCGCGCCGCGCGGAACTTGGCGATCTCCTCGAAGAAGTCGTTGTGCACGTCGAAGAAGAAGGAGAGGCGCGGCGCGAAATCGTCGACGTCGAGCCCCGCCTCGAGCCCGAGCTCGACGTAGCCGATGCCGTCGGCGAGCGTGAACGCGAGCTCCTGCACCGCCGTCGCCCCGGCCTCGCGGATGTGGTAGCCGCTGATCGAGATCGTGTTCCAGAGCGGCATCTCGCGCGTGCAGTAGCCGAGCATGTCGCGGATGATCCGCATGCTCGGGCGCACCGGGCTGATCCACTCCTTCTGCGCGATGAACTCCTTGAGCATGTCGTTCTGCAGTGTGCCGCGCAGCTTGGACGGCGGGACGCCCTGCTCCTCACCGACGACGATGTAGAGCGCGAGCAGCACCGCGGCCGGCGCGTTGATGGTCATCGAGGTGGTGACCTGCTCGAGCGGAATCTTCGCGAACAGCCGCTGCATGTCGTCGAGCGACGCGACCGACACGCCCTCGCGACCGACCTCGCCGAGCGAGCGCGTGTGGTCGGGGTCGTAGCCCATGAGGGTCGGCATATCGAACGCGGTCGAGAGCCCGGTCTGCCCCTGCCCGAGGAGAAAGTGGAAGCGGCGGTTGGTGTCCTCGGGCGTGCCGAAGCCCGCGAACATCCGCATCGTCCAGAGCTTGCCGCGGTACATCGTCTCGTGAACGCCGCGGGTGTACGGGTACTGCCCCGGATCACCGAGGCGCTCCTCGTAGGTCCAACCGCTCGCTGCGAGGTCGGCTGGACCGTAGGCCGGCGCGAGCGGCACGCCCGACATCGTCTCGTAGGCACGCTCGGGCGGCTGCTTTTCCTTTGGGGCCATGGGGCGAGGCTAACGGTGGAGAGGCCGTCGCTGTCAAGCACGCCGCTGCCGGCGCGCGCTCCTAGGCGGGCGCGAGCTCGCCTGATGCGACGATCACACCTTGGCCGCGCACGCGGAGGTCGGCCAACTGGCCCGCCTCGGCACGCACCACCACCGTCGCGCGGTTGGGTCGGCCCATCGCGTGCCCCTGGTCGGTCTGGATCGAGGTCTCGCCGACACAGACGAGCAGCCGTTCTTTGACTGCGTAGGCCGCGATCGCAGCGAGCGCTGCGCCCGAGACCACGTCCTCGTCGGGGCCGACGACCGGAAAGAAGAAGCGGGCGGTGAGCGCGCTCTGTGGGTGCAGGCCAGGACGCGCGAAGATCGCGATGCCGAGCACCCCACGCCGTCGCGACAGCGCGGTCAGCTCGACGAGATCCGGGACCACGGCGCCGAGCGCGCGCGGGTCCCGCATCGCTGCGATCGCGAGTGGGACGCCCGTGGTCACGACGCGCGGCGAGTGGCCGGGGAGCAACGACGCATCGCCGGTGCGGAGCGCGGCGAGCACTTCGCGGCGGTCGACCGCCGTGCCAAACAGCGGGCGTCCAAAGCCGAGCGTGACCCACGGACCTGCGGCGCCACCGGCTTCGAGCGCCACCTCAATCACGCCGGCGCGGGTCTCCTGCCGTACCTTCGGCCCTGCCGGCAGCGTGCCCAAGGCAGCGAGCGCGGCGTAGGTCGCGACGGTGACGTGGCCGGAGAGGTCCACCTCGCCGCCGGGCGAGAAGAAACGCACGCGGAGGTCGGCGTCGGGCGTGCTGGGGCGCAGCACGTAGCCCGCCTCCATGCGCAGCTCGGTGGCGAGCGATTTCATCGCCTGCTCCGAGAGACCGTCCGCCTCGGGCACGATCACGGCCGGGTTGCCGCGGTACGGCGTGTCGGTGAACGCATCCACGATGTAGAAGCGCCGGCCCATGCCTCACGAGTATAGCGACCACGCTTTTCGGGGCGACTTCGTGGCGCTGCGTCGCGATGGTTGCGCCACAGGAAGCTGGACGTGCGCGCTACCGGATGCTATCCGCAGCGTTCGATGATCGGAGCCAAATGACGACCCCGGACCCTGCCATCCCCACCGTCTCGCTGATCCGCGGCGACGGCATCGGACCTGAAATCACCGACGAGACCCTTCGCATCCTCGAGGCCGCCGGCGCGCGCCTTCGCTGGGAGCCGGTGCTCGCGGGCTTGGCCGCGCTCGAGAGCGAGAAGGATCCGCTGCCGCAGCGTACGGTCGACTCCATCAAGCAGCACCGACTCGCGCTCAAGGGGCCGCTGGCGACCCCGAGCGGCAGCGGCTACCGCTCGGTGAACGTCGCGCTGCGGCAGATGTTCGACCTCTACGCCAACGTGCGTCCGTCGAAGACGCTCGCCGGTGTGCCCACTCGCTATGAGCAGGTCGATCTCATCATCGTGCGCGAGAACACCGAGGACCTCTACGCCGGCGTCGAGCACTACGTCGATCCGCGGCGCAACGCGGCTGAGTCGATCGCGATCATCACGCGCTACGGCTCGCTCCGAATTGCCGAGTACGCCTTTGACCACGCGCGTCGCCTCGGTCGCAAGCGGGTCACCGCGGTCCACAAGGCGAACATCCTCAAGATGACGAACGGCCTGTTCCTTGAGTGCGCACGCGAGGTGGCCGCGCGCAATCCAGACATCGTCTACGACGAGGTGATCGTGGACGCGTGCTGCATGAAGCTGGTGGTCGACCCGGCGCAGTTCGACGTGATCCTCACGATGAACCTGTTCGGCGACATCATGAGCGACCTCTGCGCGGGGCTCGTCGGTGGTCTCGGCGTCGCGCCGGCGGCGAACATCGGGGTCGATGCGGCGATCTTCGAGGCGGTGCACGGCACGGCACCCGACATCGCAGGCAAGGGGATCGCCAACCCGACGGGGCTGACGCTCTCGGCGGCGATGCTGCTCGATCACGTGGGGCAGCTCGACGCTGCGGCGCGGGTTCGTCGCGGCGTTTACGCGGCGCTCGCCCGTGCCGAGTCACGCACCGGTGACCTCGGTGGGCGGGCGAACACGCGCGGCTTTGGCGACGCGGTCATCGCCCAGATGGGCTGAGCGATGTGGGGTGGGGCAGGGGCGCGGTCCGGCGGCAGGCCGTCCGGGCCGTCCGACCCGTCTGCGTCACGCGAGCTCGACGGCGTGGACCGCCTGAAACTCGGCGAGGAATCCCTCGACGACCGGCGCTGGCATGAAGCCGAGCTCGGCCACGATCTCGCCAAGCGGGACGCTGGGCCGACGGTCCTGCGCCGAGAGTGCGCGAAAGAGCTGCTCGCGCGTGAGGACCTCTTGCTCGATGAGGTACTCGCCGAACGGCACCACCTGGAGCCCGTCCTCGATGACCTCAATGCCGTGAGCGGCGTACTCGAAGTACTGCTCGACGTCGGTGAATTTGCGCGCGGTCCCCATGTGAGTTCTCCCGGCGCGGACCCTAGTCAGCGACCGACAGAGCGTCAACGACTATCGACGGCGGTTCGGGAGTGGTGGTCCTGATGGCGCTCGGCGTCACGCGCGTGGGGGATGGTCAGCGCGAGGTCGTGCTGCTCCACGGGTTTCTGGGCTCGCGGAGAAACCTGCTCTCGCTCGCCCGCAGCGTCGGCGCACTTCGGCCCGACCTCACGCTGCGCGTGCTCGACCTGCCTGGTCACGGCGAGGCTCCGCCGCTCGCTCCTGGCGCCGACCTCGACACGCTCGCGCGCGCCGTGCTCGATGAGCTCGGCGGCGCACAGGTCACCATCGTCGGGCACTCACTCGGCGGGCGCGTCGGACTCGCGGCGCACCTGCTCGCGCCCGACGTGGTGCCGCGCGTGCTGTTGCTCGACATCGCCCCGGGGCCGATCACGCTGCCTGCGCTGGCGAGCGGTCGTGTGCTCGAGGCGCTGCTCCGCGCGCCGGCGGTGGCCGAGTCGGTTGGGCTGATGCGCGCCGCACTGATTGACGCTGGCCTCGAGTCGGCGCTGGTCGAGTGGCTGCTGATGTCGCTTACGCGCACGCCGGGTCGCGTCGGCTGGCGCATCGATCGCGCCGCGCTCGCCGCGCTGCATCCGGTGGTGAACGCACGCGACCTCTGGCGCGCCGTCGAGGGGGGGCGACTTGCGACGGCGTGTCTGCGCGGCAGCGCGTCGCCCTACGTGAGCGCTGCGGACAGCGCGCGCCTCGAGGCGGCCGGGTGCCCCGTGACCACGCTCGCTGGTGCCGGCCACTTCGTCCACGTCGACGCGCCGCACGACGTCGCCGACTTCGTCGCACGGCAAGTCACGCAGGGCTAGACCGTCGGGCTCCGCCGACGAGGACTCGGCTACGGCTCGCGTCCGTCGGGCGGCTTGCCGAAGCGGCGTGGGCGCACCGGGGCGAGTCGGGAGAGCTCGCGCAGGAGCTCGTGGCAGCGCGGGTCGACCTCGGTGGGGACGACGATCTGCGTGGTGACGTAGAGGTTGCCGCGACCGTCGATGCCCTTGCCGCGCAGGCGGAGCTTCTTGCCGCTCGATGTACCCGGCGGGATGGTGAGCGCGACCTTGCCCGCCAGCGTCGGGATCTCCACGCGCGCACCGAGGATCGCCTCTTCGACGGTGAGCCCGACGTCGAGGAACAGGTCGTCGCCGCGGCGCTCGAGCGGCGTGCCGTCGTGCGCTGGCTCGGTCGTCGGCGTGGGCTCGGATTGCATCCCGCCGGGCACGTTGCCAGCGCCCGCTTCGCGCTCGGGGCGGCGACGTACGCTCGGTCGGCGTCGTGCGCCCGCGCTGCCACCGCCGGGAAACGGGCCCGGCGGGAAGGGTGATCCGCCGAACGGGCTGCCGCCGAAGGGGTTGCCAGCGAACGGCCCGCGACCACCGCCCGCGCTGCTGAACAGATCGCGCAGCAGATCATCGAGCGTCGCCGACGTCGCTCCCGCACCCGCGCCGAACGGTGCGGCACCGCTGCCGCCGCGCCGGCGTGCGTCGTACTCCGCGCGCGCCCGCGGGTCCGAGAGCACCTGGTACGCGGCCGACACCTCTTTGAAACGCGACTCCTTCGCCTTGTCCCCTGCGTGCCGATCGGGGTGAAAGCGCCGAGCCAGGTCGCGGTACGCCTTCTTGAGGTCGGCGTCCGACACCTGTTCGGCGACGCCGAGGATTTTGTAGAGGTCCTGCATCAGCTTGCGTCAGGCAGCGTGCGGTGCAGCGTTGGGGGCTTGGCCCAGCACCAGCTCGTCGCCGCGCGCATCGACCAACACAGTGGCGCCCGGCTCGAGCTCGCCCGAGAGCAGCGCGAGCGCGAGCCGGTCTTGGAGGTGACGCTGGATCGCCCGCTTGAGCGGCCGCGCGCCCAACGCCGGGTCCCACCCCTTCTCGGCGAGCAGCGTGCGGGCCGCCGGCGTCAGCGCAAGCGAGAGGCGCTGCTCCGCGAGCAGCGTGCGCAACCTGCCGAGCTGAATCTCGACGATCTGCTCGAGGTGCTCGCGCCCGAGCGCCTCGAACACGATCGTCTCGTCGATCCGGTTGAGAAACTCCGGCCGAAAAATCTCCCCGAGCCGTGCCGGGTCGGCGTTCGAGGTGAGGATCACGACACTGTTCGCAAAGTCGACCGTCCGTCCTTGGCCATCGGTGAGCCGGCCATCGTCGAGCAACTGGAGCAGCAGGTGGAAGACGTCGGCGTGCGCCTTCTCGACCTCGTCGAACAGCACGACCGAGTAGGGGCGTCGCCGCACCGCCTCGGTGAGCTGGCCGCCCTCGTCGTAGCCGACGTATCCCGGCGGCGCGCCGATCAGCCGCGCCACGGTGTGCTTGTCCATGTACTCGGACATGTCGATCCGCACCATCGCCTGCTCGTCGTCGAACAGGAAATCGGCCAGCGTGCGTGCGAGCTCGGTCTTGCCGACGCCGGTCGGTCCGAGAAAGAGGAACGAGCCGATCGGGCGGTGCGGATCCTTGAGCCCGGCGCGCGACCTTCGCACCGCGGCGGCCACCGCGGCGAGTGCGCGATCCTGTCCGACCACGCGCTCGCGCAGCCGGTCCTCGAGCCGGAGCAGCTTCTCCTTGTCCTGCTCGGCGAGCTTTTCCACCGGGATGCCGGTCCAGCGTGCGACCACGCCAGCGATGTCCTCCTCGGTGACCTCCTCACGCAGGAACGCCTGACCACCCTGCGCTGCCGCCAACTCCTCGCCGGTGGCGGCGAGACGGCGCTCGAGCTCGGGCACCTTGCCGTAGCGCAGCTCGGAGGCGCGTGAAAACTCGCCGCGCTTTTGCGCCTGCTCCGACTCGGCTTTGGCGGTCTCGATCTCCTGCTTGATCGCGCGCAGCGTGGCGATGAACTCTCGCTCGCGCTGCCACTGTGCGCGCCCGGCCGCCGCCCGTTCGCGAAGCGACGCGAGCTCGCCGACGACCTCGGGCAACCGCGCTGCCGACGCTGGGTCGCGCTCGTCCGCCAGCGCGGTGCGCTCCACTTCGAGCGAGGCGATGCGTCGCTCGAGCGTGTCGAGCGGCGTGGGCGTCGACTCGATCTCCATCTTCAGCCGTGAGGCGGCCTCATCGACGAGGTCGATCGCCTTGTCGGGCAGCTGGCGCGACGGGATGTAGCGTGCCGAGAGCCGTGCCGCGGCGAGCAGCGCGCCGTCGCGGATCCGGATGCCGTGGTGCACCTCGTAGCGCGCCTTGAGCCCGCGCAGGATCGAGACCGTGTCGGCCACCGACGGCTCGCCGACGTGCACCGGCTGAAAGCGCCGCTCGAGCGCCTTGTCCTTCTCGACGTGCTTGCGGTACTCGTCGAGCGTGGTCGCGCCGATACAGCGCAGCTCGCCGCGCGCCAGCGCCGGCTTGAGCAGGTTGGCTGCGTCGACCGCGCCCTCCGCCGCGCCAGCACCGACCAGCGTGTGCAATTCGTCGATGAACAGCACGACCTCGCCGGCCGCCGCCTCGATCTCCTTGAGCACCGCCTTGAGCCGGTCCTCGAACTCGCCACGGTACTTGCTGCCGGCGATGAGCGCGCCGAGGTCGAGCGCGAGGAGGCGCTTGCCCGCGAGCGACTCGGGCACGTCGCCCGCCGCGATGCGCGCCGCGAGCCCTTCGACGATCGCAGTCTTGCCGACGCCCGCCTCGCCGACGAGGACCGGGTTGTTCTTGGTGCGCCGCGCGAGGATCTGCATCGTGCGGCGGATCTCCTCGTCGCGCCCGATCACCGGATCGAGCGCCCCACGCCGCGCCGCCTGCGTGAGGTCGCGGCAGTAGCGCTCGAGCGCGCGGTATTTCCCCTCGGGATCAGCGTCGGTGACGCGCTGCGTGCCGCGTACCTCACCGAGCGCGGTGAGCAGCGCGGCGCGGGTGACGCCCGCCTCGCGCAAGATCGTGGTGACGGGTCCGACGTCCCGCTCGACCATCGCGAGCAGCAGGTGCTCGGTCGACACGAACTCGTCTTTGAACGCCGCCGCCTCGCGCGTCGCGCCGTCGTGGAGCTCGCGCATCCGCCGCGAGAGCGTGACCTCGAGCGCGGCACCGCGCACAACCGGCAGACTGTCGAGCGCGCGTTCAACCGCCGCTCCGACGCTCCCAGCGCGAGCGCCGACCCGCTCGAGCAGGCGCGGCACGACGCCCTCCCGCTGATCGAGCAGCGCGAGGAGCAGGTGCTCGGGCGCGAGCTCGGAGTGCCCCTTGCCGCCCGCGTGGTCGCGCGCGTCGGCAAGGGCCTCCTGTGCCTTGATCGTGAGCCGGTCGGTCCGCATGGTCGCCTCGCGCCTCCTTGGGTCGGTGCCAAACTAACCACAGGCCCCTGAGCGTCAATGCGCCGGCGCGGCGTGCGCCGCCTAGAAGCGGTCGTCGAGCTCGCCGAGGATCTTCTCGGCCTTCTTCTTCTCGATCGTCGCCTCGGGCGTGACCTCGGGGATGATGTCGGCCGGCGTCTCGAGCACCCACTTGAGCTCGCGCTCGGCGAGCGCGCGCCCGTCGGAGAGCTTGGGCGCGAGCAGATCGGCAATGAGCACGTGCGTCGCGATGTAGTTCGGCGCCAGCTTGAGTGAGGCCTCGAAGAACGCCTTCGCCCTCTGCGGATCGCCGCCGGCAAACGACGGCGCGACGGCGAAGTAGCCACCGAAGTAGCGATCCGGCGCGCCGTAGAAGTAGTCGGGCCAGAGTTCGGCGACGCGGCTCATCACGCGGTAGATGCGGTCCTTGTGCTGGAGCACCGTCGCGATGTCCTGCGCCTTGGCCCACTTGCCGAGGTTAACGTCCCACCAGTACAGGAGCGGGACCGCGTCGCGGCCGAGCTTCATGATCGCGTCCTCGATCTTTGCGCCGGTGCGGCGGCGCTTCTCGTACTCGGGCGAGATCGCGAGCATGCCGTGCTCGGCCCATTTCATCCCCGACTCGTGCGCCTTTAGGAACTCGTCGCGGCGTGCCGCGTCGAACACGAGGTGCCCGTCGGCGAGCAGGTAGTACGCGCGCGCGAGCCGAGCCGCGCTCTCGTGGTCGTCATCCTGGATACCGACCGCGCCCTCCCAGCCGGCGATCGCGGCGCGCAGCTTGATCTCGTCGAGGCGATCGGCCCACGCGGCTTCGCTGCTTTCGAGGTGCTGCTGACGCTGCGCCTGCGCGGCAGCGTCGAGCGGGGTGCGACGGATGGCCTGTCCCACCCCCTGAGCACCGGCGCCACACGCGGCGAGCAGTGCAGCGGCGGCAATAAATAGGATCGTCTTCATGGGCAGCCCTCCTTGGGCGCCCGAATCTCAGCAGGGGCGGCACACCGTGTCAACGGCGCGCGAACGTCGTCGAACGTCACGGCGCGATGATGTACGTGCCGCCTTCGCCTGCGCCATAGAGCTGCCCATCGACGAGGACGACGCCGCCGAGTCCGAGTGGATCGGGCGGCGCGACCTCGAGGACGAAGCTGGCGGAGGCGAGGTCGAGCTTCACCATGCGCGCGGGGAAGGTGCCCATGAAGAGCTCGGGGCGCACCGCCCAGAGACCGCCGTAGCCGTCGAGCGCGAGGTCGGTGAACCAGTCGTCGTCGGTCGCGCCCTCGACGGTGCGGCGCGAGATCGGCATCAGCGATTCGGCGTCGAGCTCGACGAGCTCACGGCGCGAGTTCAGGTAGATCCAGAGGGTGCGGCCGTCGGTGGCCATGGCGCCGCCGAGCTCGGGGATCAGATCGTTCACGCCGCTGTACTCGTCGTAGCGCTCGAGGTCGAGCGCGGTGAACGGATCGCCGAAGCGATCGTAGGCGCCGGTGAGGAGGTCGACCTCGCCGCTAGCGTTGGCGATGGCGGCGAGGCCTATCGCGCGCCGCTGGCTCTCGTTCTCGATGAACCAGGTGCCGATCTCGACGCCGGAGAACGGGTCGAACTCGACGAAGCGTCGGCCGGTGAGCAGGAAGAAGCGGCCGGCGATGTAGGTCATGCCGCGGATGTTGCTAAAGGGGCCGCGTCCGAGCAGGCCGAGGACGGTGCCGGGGGGATCGCGGAAGCAGGCGCCGCCGTCGCAGATGCCGGTCGGGCAGAAGACGCCGCAGTCACCGCAGTTGAACGGATCGAAGCGCGGGTCGATGCAGCCGAAGTCTCGGCAGAAAAGCGGCGCGTCGGGCGGGCAGCCGGGCGCGTCGTCGCAGCGACCGTTGGTGCAGCTCGCACCGTTGGCGCAGACCGCGCCGCACGCGCCGCAGTTTTGCGGATCGAACGCGAGGTCGATGCAGAGGCCGCCGCAGAGCGCGAGCGACTCGGGGCAGACGCAGATGCCGTTGGAGCAGAAGAGCGTTTCGGGGCAGGGCGTGCGCTCGTCGCAGGTCGGTGCGACGACGCAGCTGCCATCCTCGCAACGCTCGCCGGGGCCACAGTCGGGGTCGGCGGTGCAGCGCGGCGGGGGCGGCGGCGGCGGCTCGTCGGAGATCGTCACCGTCGTCTCGGCGCGCGCGGAGGCGCCGCGCTCGTCGAACACGTCGACGACGACGCGGTAGGTGCCGGCGCGCGGGAAGCGGTGCGTGGGCAGGGCCGACGCGGTCGCGATGCCCGGTGAGCCGTCGGCGAAGAGGAAGCGGTATTCGACGAGGAAGCCGTCGGTGTCGGAAGACGCGCTCGCGTCGAATTCCACCGCTTGTCCGACGCCAGCGGCAATCGGCAGCGCGGTGAGCGCGGCGACCGGCGGCTCGTTCGGCGGGGCGTCACCGGAGCCGCACGCGGCGAGGCCGGCGCTGCCAGCAAGAAGCACGAAGGCAGGGAGGAGGGACGCGCGGGAGCTTCGCACGGGGGTATGGTAGCCCCGGTGTGTCGCCAGCGGCAATCTCGCGCTGTGCACGCTGTGCACGCACTGTGCGAGTAGCCGGCGCCTCGGGCTGGCGTCACACCGCTGCGGCGAGCACTGGCGTCACACCGCTGCGGCGAGCACCGCCGCCGCAGCGGTGCCATGCGCTGCGAGTGCGGCGCGGAGCTGCTCGTCCGTCGGGCCCGGCGCGGTGGTGATGGCCTGCGCCGCGTCGGCGAGTTCACCGACGCGGTCCTCGTGGCGCTCGAGCGCGTCGGCCAGCGCGGCGGCGAGGTGCGGCGCCGCGCCGGTGTCGGCGAGCGCGAGTGCGGCGAGCGCGGCCGCGGCGATGTCGAACTCGCCGGCGAGCGTGGCGCCGACCGCGATGCGTGCCGCAGTCGCCGGTGGCGTGTCAGGCCGCTTGAGGAAGCCCGCCGCGACCGCGTCGCGCGTGAGCTCGACGAGGCCGGGCGCGTCGAGCAGGTCGAAGAAGCGGTCGACGAGTCGTCGGACCGCGCCGCCGTGCGCAGGTACATTTTCGAGCACTGCGAGCAGCAGATCGGTCGCGGACTCTTCATCGCCGAGCCGATCGAGCAGAATCTCGGCAGCGTGGTGAAGCAGCGCGGCGCGGCGCTTGCCAGGCGGTTCGAGTGCGCCGGCGCGGCAGAGCGTGTCGGCGGCTTCGGTCCAGCGACCACCCGCGGCATAGCAGTCGGCGAGGCGCGCGCTGAGTGCGGGGTCATCGGGGGCGTCGGCGAGCGCCTGCTCGAAGCAGGTCGCGGCGAGCGTGGCGTCACCCTCGCTGAGCGCGCGTTCGCCGCGCTCCACGGGATCGGCGTGCGCTGCGACGTGCGGCACGGCGTGCGCTGCGACGTGCGGCACGGCGTGCGCTGCGACGTGCGGTACGGCGTGCGCTGCGACGTGCGGTACGGCGTGCGCTGCGACGTGCGGTACGGCGGCGGGTCCGGCGGCACGCCGCCGCGCGAGGAGCGCGAGTGCCTCGTGCGCCTTGCCGTGCGTCGCGTTGAGCGAGACCGCTGCCCAGAGCGCGCGCTCCGCTTCGTCGTCGTGACCAAGCGTGAGCGCCAGCGCGCCGCGACGGTAGAGCACCTCGTCGGCACCGAGCACCGACAGCCGCGGGTCGAGTCCCGCATAGAGGGCGCGCGCGTGGTCGAGGTCGCGCCGCTGCCATGCGAGGTCGGCGAGTGCGTCGAGTGCCGCCGGGTGGGTCGGATCGGCTCGCACCGCGCGCGCGAGGTCAGCCGCGGCGTGCTCGGCGCCGCCGAGGTGCGCCATCGAGAGTCGCGCAGCCTCGAAGAAGAGGGCGGCACGGTCGGCCGGGATTGCGACCTCGTCCGCGCGCAGCCGCAGCAGGTCGGCCAACTCGGCATGCTCGCCCGCCGCCTCGAGCTCACGTCGCCGGTCGGCGAAACGCTCGAGCGCCGACGGCTCGTCGTCGGGCACGACCGTTCCGGCCGCGGTCCAGGCGATGGCCGGCCAGACGGCGGCGACCGGCCATGCCGCCGCGAGCGGCGAGGTGACGGCGCCGGCAAGTGGACGCAAGCGCGTGAGGGCTTCCTGTGCGGCGCGGTGGGCGGGCTCCAACATGACCGCCTGCTCGAGGTGACGCAGCGCACCGTCGATCTCGAGGAGCTCTTCGAGCGCCAAGCCAAGCTCCGCGTGCAGTCCGGCACGCTCGGGCGGCGCGCATGCGTCGAGTTCGCGCTCGAGGAGCTCGGCCACGAGCGCCCACTCGCCGCGCGTGGTCGCGAGCCGGCGGAGCTCCTGCACGGCCGACAGCAGCGTCGGCGCGAGCGCGACCGCTTCGCGCAGCGCGAACCACGCTTCGGGTTCGCGGTCGAGCCGGTCAGCGAGGAGCCGCGCGCGCTCCACCAGCAGCAAGGAACGCTCGGCGGCATTGCCACCATGGTCGATGCACCTGGTGAGCAGCTCGGCCTCCTCGGCGTGATCGCCGCGCGCGCGCGCGATCCGCAGCAGCGCGGTGAGCGGGCGCGGATCGTCCGGTGCGAGCGCGGCGGCTCGCTCGAGCTGTGCGACCGCGCTGGCAAGGTCGCCCTCCGCCTCGCGCGCGAGGGCGGCAGCGAGGGCCAACTCCTCCTCGTGTGCACGCTCGGCGGCTGGGCTGCGGACAGGATCGCGCGTGGGCGTGGGCGCGGCGAGCTGTGCTCGCCCGACGGTGGAGAGCGTGGTGGCCGGACCCACAAGACCCACGGCATCGAGCGCAGCGCTCCGGGCGAGCGCGAACTCGTCGGTCGGGTCGATCGCGAGGATCGCGGCGTAGACCGGGCGCGAGTCACCCGCGCGACCGAGCGGCCCGTCGAGGAGTGCTGCGGCCTCGCGCAGCCAGCTTGACCGGGAATCCTGTCGCGCATCGTCACGGGCGCGCGCGACGAGGTGGTCGGCCAGCGCGTCCCACTCGCCGCGCGCCCGCAGCAGGTGCTCGCGCCACGTCCATGCGGCGGTGCAGCTCGGGTCGATCGCAAGTGCGTCGTCGAGCCGGGTCGCCGCCTCCACGTCGCGGCCCGCGCGCAACGCCAGCTCCCCGAGTCGCGCGAAGATCGCCGCTCGTTCGTCGACGCTCGTGACGGCGGTGAGCGAGCGCTCGTAGAGGTCGTGCGCATCGGAGAGGTTGCCGGCGCCCGCATGGTAGTCGGCGAGCGCGAGCAGCGCGGGCACGTAGGCGGGGTCGCGGCCGTGCGCGAGCGCGTGGTAGGAGGCCGCGAGCTCGAAGTCGTCGAAGGTTTCGGCGTGCAGCGTTCCGAGCGCGGAGAGCACCGGCGCAGCGTTGGGTCCGTCGAGCGCGGCAGCGTGGAGCTCGTAGACCTCTGCGAGGCGCAGCAGATTTCCGTCGGCGCGGAGCCGCTGCTCGAGCTCGTTGACGAGGACTGCGCTGGACGGCGCGTGGGCGAAGGCGTCGAGCAGCGCGGTCAACTCATTGTGCGCCGGGGGACTCTCGGCCGTTGGTCGCGTCGGCACTCGCAGCGTGAGCTCGTCGTGGAGCAGGTGCAGCGCGATATCGTGCGGCGCGCCGCGCAGCGCGTCTCGGCAGACCTCGAGTGCTGCCGCGAGGTCGTCGCTTCCGTCGGCGAGCGCGCGCGCACGACGGACTGCGAGCGTGGCCACCTCGGCCGAGCCGCTGGCGTGCGCAGCGCGTGCTGCGAGCAGCGCGCAGACATCGGCCCAGCGACCGCCATCGGTGAGGAGCTGCTCCTTGGCGTCGAGCAAGTCGCCCCGTCCCGGTCGAAGCGCGAACGCGGCGTCGAGCAGCCGATCCGCGTCGTCATCGCGGCCGGCGCGGTGTTCCAGCCGCGCGAGTGCGGCGAAGGCCGAGGCCCGCTCGTCGAGTCGGTCTTCTGCCGTGTCGAGCACAGCCTCGGGCGCTTCGGCCGCGAGCCATGCGAGCGAGCGGCGCGCCGTGTCGTCGTCCCCGCGCTGCTCGCCGTCGGCCGCGAGGAAACGGTGGGCCGGCAGATAACCGGGATCGAGCGCGACCGCCCGAAGGTACGCCTCGCGTGCAGCATCAGGTCGGCCGAGTACGTCGAGTTGGTGCGCCGCGAGTCGTGCGAGCAGCGCCTTCTGGCGCTCGGGATGGCGAGTCGTGGCGGCAATTTTTCGCCCGAGAATTGTCGCCACGCGCTCAGCGTTGCCGCTGGCGCGGTAGCTCGCCTCGAGCGCGTCGAGCGCGGGGAGGTGGTCGTGCTCATGGCGCAGCGCTGCCTCATACGCGACGGTGGCAGCCGCAGGGTCGACCACGTCTTTGCGAAAGAGCTCGGCGGCGCGAAACTGGAGCTCGGCGCGCGTCACGTCGGAATCGCCGGTGCGGTCGTCCTCCGCGGCGGTCGCCAGCAGCGCGGCTGCGGCCCGCGCATCCCCGGCGCGCCGCTCGAGCTCGGCGGCTCGTCGGTAGCATGTGGCGAGCGGTTCGCCCGCAGCTGCCGGCATGCGAAAAAACTGACGGAAGGCAGCGAGCGCCTCGACCGGCCGCTCCGAGAGTTCGAGCGCGACGGCCACGCGGCGTGCGTGCTCGGCGGCGATTGGCGGCGAAAGCTCGGGGAACGGCTCGGCGTACGCCACCAGCACGTCCGCGGGTGAGCGCGCGCGCCAGCCGGCCTCGCCGAGCGCGAGCCGCGCCAGCGCCGTCGGGCTCGTGAACTCCATCGCCGCGCGCGCGAGGTCGAGCGCGTCACCCGGTGGGGCGCCGGCGGCGAGGCATGCTGCCGACGCCTCGGCGAGGAGGCGTGCACGCAGGTCGTCGTCGGAGGCCTCGCCGACCAGGGCACGCAGGAGCTCTGCCCGGCCCGCGAGATCACCAGCGCGACCAAGCAGATCTGCAGCGCGACGACGCTCGGGCGCGCCGGCGTCGGCCGCTGCCAGCGCGGCCGTGACGTGACGGCGCGCGGCCGCTCCATCGCCGCTCTCGAGTGCGAGCTCGGCGCGTCGGAGCAACGGGCCTGCCAGTGCCAGGGTCGTGCTGTCGAACGGGCGGCTTTGCGCTGACGGCGCTGCCGCAAACGCTGTCGACGTCGACGCGGCGAGCCGGCGCGGCTCGTCGACGAACGGATCGGGCGGGTCGCCAAGCTCACCACCGGCGCCAATCACGATGTCGAGCCAGCGCGCCTCGGCGGACGCGTCACCGCGCCGTGCCGCGCTCTCGGCGAGCGTGCTGGCCGCGGTGCGCGCTGCGGGTGCGCCTGGATCCTGCGCGATGCCGCGAGTGAGCGCGGCTTCGGCCTCGGTCCGTCGCCCGAGCCGCTCGAGCACGCGGGCATGGTCGAGCTCCAGCTGCGCGTTGCCCGGCGCTGCGAGGCCAACCGCACGTGCCAGCGCGAGTTCCGCCTCCGCGAGCCGGCCGGCGCGCTCTTCGAGCGACGCGAGCAGCGCGAGCCCGTCTGCGGTGGGGTGCAGCTCCGCGAGCCGGCGCCGGGCGTCGTCGTGGCGCCCAGCATCGGCGTCGAGGCGCGCGAGCTCGAGGACTGCGCGCCCTCGTCGAGGATCGTGCGCATCGGCGCGTGCGAGCAGCCGGCTCCACGCGCCGGTCGCCTCGACGTGGTGACCGCGTCGCCCCGCGGTCCGGGCCACGCGCTCGAGCGCCTCGAGATCTTCGGGCACGAGCTCCAAGGCGCGACGGAAGCGCAGGTGTGCGCGGGCATCGTCGCCGCTCCCTTCCCAGAGTTGCCCTGAGCGCAGGTGGGCGCGTGCCTCGCCGAGCTCGTCGCCACGCGCCGCCGCGAGCGCCGCGACGCGATCGAGCGCGCGCACCGCCTGTGCCGCGTCGTGGTCCGCCGCGTGCGCACGCGCGAGCGCGTCCCAGACACGCGCGTCGGCGGGCGCGAGCTCCGCCGCCGCGGCGAACTGGGCCAGCGCTTCCGTGGTATCGCCGAGTCGCGTGAGCAGCAGCTCGCCGAGCCTGAGGTGCTCACGGGTGCGCTCACGGTTGTCGAGCGGCGCGGCGAGCCGCCGACGTGACAGCCGGGCCAGCTCAGTCCAGCGCTCCTGAACGACGAGCCGCTCGGCCAGCGGCTCCGCAGCTTCCGTCACCTGCGGTCGTCGCTCGAACACCCGCGCACAGCACTCGAGTGCGCGCTGCGCGTCGGAGGTCGTGAGGCGGCGAGCGGCGGCCAGCCCTGCGCGCACGGCGACCTCGTCGCTGCCATCAGCCTCGGCGGCCGCCATGATCCGCTCGTAACGGAGCCCCGCCTCGTGCTCGCGCCCGTCCGCCAGCGCGAGCGCGGCGAGGGCGAGGTGCGCGATCGGGCTGTCGGGTACGCGCGCGAGCAGTCCACGCGCCAGCTCGCTGGCCTCGCTGGCGGCACGGACCGCCGTCGCATCGGCGGCTGTGATGCGAGAGACGAGGAGATCGAGCAGCCGCGCCTGCGCGAGCGATCCGCCGTCTGCGTCCGACGGCCGTGCGAGTGCGCGCCGGTACGCGATCGCGGCGCCATCGACGTCGCCAGCGAGGAGGCGCTGGTCGCCGTCGCGTACGTCGGCCGGCTGCTCGCCGGGGCTGGTGCCGACGGAGTTGGTGCCAGCGGCGGCCACGCCGACCTGCAGCGTGCCGCGACCGCGCGTGAGCGTCGCGCCGAGCGTGCGCGTGCGGGTGAGCTCAGGGAGACGGTAGCCCGAACGTGGCAGCGCGTGCTCGAGCAGCGACTGGAGCGGTCGGAGCTCGACCTCGCCGAGCGCGCGTACGACGGCGGCTGCGGGATTGGCGGGGAGCGCGAGCGGTGTTTCTTGGCCGGGCATGGGCGGCGTCGCGCCGGTGACCGCGCACAAGAGCTCGTGCGCCAGCAGCGCGGCCGGGCGCCCCAGCAGACCGTAGAGCCGAGGCTCGCACGCCGTGAGCAGCACGCCCTGTTCGAGCGCGGTGAGTCGCACCGCCATCGTGAGGTCTGCAACCCGATCACCGGCGCGAATGCGCGCGCCGACGTCCAACTCACGGTCGACCAGCCGGACCCGCAGCTCCTCACAGCCGATCGCACCCAGCTGCGGCGCACACAGAGCGAGGAGGGCCTCGAGCCCGGCGTCATCGATGGCGAGTGCGGCCGCGATGACCGACGCGCGCCGAAGCCGATCGCGTGCCGGGGTTGCCGGGGCGAGATCGGCAGCGCGGGCCGGCAACTCGAGCTCGAGGCGCTCGACGCGCACCCAACCGAACAGCAGAGTGTCGGCGAGGAGCAGCAGCTCGCGCCCCTGCGTCTGAGTCACGCTGAACGTCAGCCGGGCCACTGCGCCGCTCGCGTCCGGCATGTCCTGCATGGGTGCGGAGCGACTCTAGCAGCCGGCGCGGTCGGCTGGTAGCACTGCGCCGGCTCCGCTCGCAGTGCTCGCGCGAGCGCTACTCGAGTCCCGAGGGGACGGCGGTGAGGCCGCTCAGGTCGAGGCCGCTCAGGTCGAGGCCGCCAAGGTCGAGGCCGCTAAGATCGGGGCGCCGCATGCAGGGCGCCCAGGTCGACCGACGCGGTGCGGAGCCCTCGGCCTCGCTGTACTCGAGGTAAGTCGAGTTCGCGCTGATCCCGCCCGCCCGCTTCGCCTTGTCGCAGCGCAGTTGGGTCCACTCCTCGATCATGCCGGCGGCCTTGTCGGCCGCTTGGGCCCGCGTTGTGGCCAAGCGATTCTTGTCGAGCTCGGCGAGATCCGCGTCGACCTTCTTGGTCACGCGAAATAGCACGAAGCCGGCCGGCGTCTCGTAGACCGCGGGCGCGACGTCGCCCTCGGCGACCTCGCTAAACACGGCGCGCGCGAGCAGCGCTGAGTCGCCGATGCCGCGGACGCGCGTGCCGTCGCGAAAGAGCGGGCCGGAGGTCGAGAGTGTCGGTGCGCCGGGCGTGGTGGCGGTCGGGCTGGCGCCGTCGGGCGTGGTGGCGGTCGGGCTGGCGCCGTCGGGCGGCGCGGCAGGCGGCGCGTCGGTCGGCAGCGCTGATGGCGCAGCCGCATAGAGCTGGTCGAACGGCACCTTCTCCACCCGTGCGCGACGGAGTGCAGCGTCGGCCGCGGTGCGTGCCTGCTCACGCGCGAGTGCAGTGAGCGCGAGCGGCTCGGCGAGCTGCGGCGCCAGCTGCTCGTAGGTGAGCGCCTGCGTGGCGGCAGCCTCGAGCCGCACCACCCAGTACCCGGTCGCGCCCTCGAGCACGTCGCTGGTCTTGCCGCTGCCCGGCTCGAGCGCCTTCACCGCTGCCGCGACCACCGGATCGAGGCGCGAGGTCGCACGCCAGTCCGCGAGTCCACCGCGTCGCTTGGTCCGCTCCTCGTCCGACACGGCGCGGGCCACCAGCTTGAAATCTTCGCCCGCCTTGAGCCGCGCCAGCGCAGCCTCGGCCATGGCGCGCGCAGGATCGGGTGCGCCCGCCGGCAACGCTGCTGCCGGCGCGTCTACCGCTGGCGGCGACTTGGCCACATGGAGCTGGCTCAAGCGCACCCACCGGTCGCCGGCCTTGGGCTCGTAGAGTTTCTTGTCGGCGTCGTACTTCGCCTTCAGCTCGTCTTGGTGAGCCGCGCTCCACGTCGCCAGCTCGGCGTCCTCGAGCACGAGCTCACGCCGTGCCTGCGCCGTACGGTGCTCGTAGTACTCAATCTCCACTCGGGTCTTCTCGAGGCGCCACGTTTCAGTGACCTCTTCGGGCGACACGCGCACACCGCTGCCGAGCAGCTCGCGCATCGCCTGCGCGAGGTGCTCCTGGCGCTGCTCCTCCACGAACGCGCCGACCTTGGCCAGCCCGAAGCGCTTGACGAAGCGCTCGAGCGCGTCGTAGTCGAACACGTCGTCGGTAAAATACAACGTCTTGGCCGGCAGCTCCGCGCCGAGCACGAGCAGGTCGCCCCGCGCGATGCGTCGCTCGATCTCCGCGGTGGTCAGCTCGATGCCCGCCGCCGCCGCGGCCTGCGCGAGCAGCTCGCGCTCGATCAGCCCGTCCATCACGCCCTCGAGCGCGCGGGCCTGGCGCCCGAGCTTGCCGCGCGCGCGGTCGCCGTACTTGAGCAGCAGCGCGAAGCGCCAGGACGACTCCCCAACCTCATGGTCGCCGATACGCGCGGCGAACGTCGAGGTCGGCGTACACCCCGACGTTTGGCCGGACTGCGGGCCGAAGCTGATGATGAACACAGCGATCAGAATCCCGAACAGGCCGTAGATCACCACCGATCGGGACTGTCGCCGCAAGGTCTCGAGCATCGAACTCTCCTTCGAAGAACACGGATAATGGGGCCGGAAAAAGTGCCGCATAGTACCCGAGCGCGTACGGCTCGCAACGGTTCCTGGCGTTCCTGGCGTTTCCATTCCGCGCACCACCCGCGCACCACCCGCGCACCACCCGCGCACCACCCGCGCACCACCCGCGCACCACCCGCGCACCACCCGCGCACCACCCCGCGCACCAACCTGCGCCTTGCAACCTGACCGTCCCGCTGGTACTCAGACAGAGTTCGCGAACTTGCTTCCGGTTGCTTCGCCTTGTTCGCCTCGCGAACTGTCATCGATGACTTGACCATGCGGTTCCCGGTGCCGTGAGCGGCACGGGTCCCGATCCCCACGGGGGCCACAAGAAACCAAGATGCTGTTCGACTGGGTCTACGGGCTGTTCTCCAACGACGTCGCCATCGATCTAGGCACGGCGACGACGCTCACCTTTGTGAAGGGGAAGGGCATCGTCGCCAACGAGCCGTCGGTCGTCGCGGTGCAGCGCGGCGCGAGCGGCGTCAAGAAGGTGCTCGCCGTCGGCAAGGAAGCCAAGGAGATGCTCGGGCGCACGCCCGGCAACATCGTGGCGATCCGGCCCATGAAGGACGGCGTGATCGCCGACTTCGAGGTCACCGAGGCGATGCTGCGCTACTTCATCAAGAAGGCGCACAACCGGCGCACGCTGGTCCGGCCGCGCATCATCGTTGGCGTGCCGTCGGGCATCACCGAGGTCGAGAAGCGCGCGGTCAGGGACAGCGCGCTCGCGGCCGGCGCACGCGAGGTCTACCTGATCGAGGAGCCGATGGCCGCCGCGATCGGTGCGGGTCTGCCGATCACCGAGCCGACCGGCAACATGATCGTCGACATCGGCGGCGGCACGACCGAGGTCGCGGTGATCTCGCTGTCCGGGATCGTCTTCTCCAAGTCGATCCGTGTCGCGGGCGACAAGATGGACGAGGCGATCATTCAGTACATCAAGCGCAAGTACAACCTGCTGATCGGTGAGCGCAGCGCGGAGCAGATCAAGAAGGAGATCGGCTCCGCGTACCCCACGGTCGAGGTGACGACGATCGCCGTGAAGGGGCGCGACCTCGTCGCGGGCGTGCCCAAGACGCTGATCGTGAACTCCGACGAGATTCGCGAGGCGCTGCAGGAGCCCGTGAACGCGATCGTCGAGGCGGTGCGGATGGTGCTCGAGCGTACGCCGCCGGAACTCTCCGCCGACATCGTCGACAAGGGGATCGTGCTGACGGGCGGCGGCGCGCAGCTCGTAAACCTCGACTTGCTGTTGCGCGAGCAGACCGGGCTGCCGGTGATGGTGGCGGAGAATCCGCAGCTCGCGGTCGCGCTCGGAACTGGCCGCGCGCTCGACTCGATCAAGCTCCTGCGCGAGGTCGCGCTGCAGTAGTTAGGCGGCGCCCGACGGTTCGGGGACGTGGCTGCGGCAGGGAAGACTCGGGGGCGCCGGATCTTGGATCTGGTGCTGGTGGGGGGGCTCCTGCTCCTGCCGACGCTGCTCGTGCGTGCACGGCTCGCCGAGCCGGCGGAGCTCGGCATGGTCGATCGGTTCGTGCTCAGCGCCACCGCGCCGGTTCAGTCGGCGGTCACGTGGGGCATCGACGGCGTCTTCGGCGCGTGGGGCCGGTACCTGGGGCTGGTCGACGTCGAGGAGGAGAACGACGAGCTGCGCAGGCGGAACGACGAGCTCGCGCGCGATGTGGAACGACTTGGCGCACGGGTGGCGCGGGCGGAGAGCGACGCCGAGCTCGCGGGATTTCGCCGCCAGCTGCCGGCCGACACGATCGGTGCGCACGTCGTCGCAGCGGCGACCGATCCTCGCTTCCGCGTCACGCGCATCACGCTCGATCGCGGTGCCGCCGAGCTGAAACCGGGCATGCCGGTGCTGGCACGCGGCGCGGTCGTCGGTCGCATCCTGCGCGCGTGGGACTCGGCCGCCGACGTGCTGCTCGCGGTCGATCCGCGCTCGGAGATTGACGTCATCGTGCGGCGCACCGGCGCGCGCGGGCTGCTGCGCGGGATCGGCGACGGCACCTCCTATGGCTGCCGCGTCGAGTACGTCCGGCGCAGCGAGGAGGTCCAGGAGGGGGACGTCGTCGAGACCTCCGGGCTCGGCGGCGCATTTCCACCCGGGCTCACAGTGGGGCGGGTGATCCGCGTCGTGAAGGGGGAGTTCGGGCTCTACCAGGAGGTCGATGTGGAGCCTGCGGTCGAGTTGTCGCGGCTGCGTTCCGTGCTGGTGGTGATCGCGCCGCCGCCGCCGCCGGATCCGTCGGCGCGTGAGCGCAAGACGCCGCCACCCGTCACGGGCGGCGCGGTGCCGTACCGGTGAGGATCGTCCTGCTGGTTCTCGTCGGGTGGCTGTTCGCGGCGCTGCTCGGTCCACTCTGGCGGCTGGTGCCGGCGCGCGTGCCGGCGCCCGATGTCGCGCTGCTGCTCGCGGTCTACCTTGGCGTGACGGCGCGGCGCGGACTCGCCGGGCCGGTGGCGGGCGGCGTCGCGATCGGGTGGATCGCTGCAATCTGCAGCGGTGCACCGGCTGCGCTCGGTGCGCTCGTCGCCGGGCTGCTGGTGTTGGTCGCGCGGGCCGCCACGTTGCGGCTGCTCGTGGGCGGCGGCGCGTTCGTCGCGGCGCTTGCCGGCGCGGCCGCCGTGGCAGCGACGTTGCTCGGGCTCGCCGCGCGCCTCGCATGGGATGCGCCGATCGGTCGCGCCGGCGACGAGGCGGCTCATGCGGTCACGCTCGCACTCGTCTGTGGGATCGTCGCGCCACTCTGGTTCAAGTTCTGCCGCGGACTCGATGCGCGGCTCGACCGCCGTGCCCGCGACACTGCTCGCGCGGGGTTCGGCCGGTAGTGTTGCCCTTCCTCGATCGGCCGACTTCCGGCACCGGGCTGCCCGAGCTGCAGCGGCGCGGCGGACTCGTCGTCATCGTGCTCGGCTGCGCGTTTTTTCTGCTGCTGGGTCGACTCTGCCAGCTCCAGATCGTGCGCGGCGATCGTTACTACCGCCGCTCCACTGATAACTTCGTCAAGCGCGAGCCGCTGCGCGCGGTGCGTGGCTTGGTGAAGGACCGGTCGGGAGTCGTGCTGGCCGACAACCGCCCTGCCTACGACGTGCTGGTCACGCCGAGGCACTTTACGCCGGCGGCGCGTGAACGGCTCGCGCGGCTGCTCGCGCTCGCACCCTCCGAGCAGGACGAGCTCGATGCGCGGCTCGCCCGTGCGCGCGACCCGGCTCGCCGCGGTCACGACCTGGGCCGCTCGGTGGTCGGGATTCCCGACGTCGACCGCGATCGCATGGCGCTCGTGCGGCAGGCTGGCGCGGAGCTCCCCGGCGTCGAGGTCCGCGATGTGTCGCGCCGGACCTATCCGTACGCGACGCTCGCTGCGCACGCCCTCGGTTACCTGAACCGCGTGAACGCCCGCGACCTCGAGCAGCACGCGGGCGAAGGGTACGACGACGAGGATTTCATCGGTCGATCGGGCGTCGAGCGGCAGTGGGAGAGCTACCTGCGCGGCAAGAAGGGGCACGAGGTCTACGTCGTCGATGCGCGTGGTCGCCGCAAGTCGGACGAAGCCGCGGAGTCGCTGCTCGGCGGCGAGCGGAGCGTGGCGCCGTCGCCGGGACACGATGTCGTGCTGACGCTGGATGTCGAGCTGCAGCGGCTGGCCGAGCGCGCGATGCGCAAGCACCCGGCTGGTGCGGTCGCGATCGTCGACGTGACGAACGGCAAGGTGCTCGCGCTCGTGTCGAAGCCGGGCTTCGAGCCGAACATCATGACCGGCGGTCTCTCGCGCGTCGAAGAGGAGGCGCTCGAGTCGGATCCGTACAAGCCGTTCGTCGATCGCGCACTGCAGCTCACGTACTTTCCCGGCTCGACGTACAAGGTCGTCACCGCGCTGGCCGGGCTGGCGAGCGGCGCGGTCGACATGGACGACGAGATCCTCTGCCGTGGCTGGCACGAGCTCGGTCGGCACACGTTTCGCTGTGGCAAGGCGCACGGCAAGGTCCAGCTCGCCGAGGCGCTCACGCAGTCGTGCAACATCTACTTCTGGGAGGTCGCGGTTCGGGTCGGCATGGATCGGATCGGCGAGACCGCGCGCGATCTCGGCTTCGGCGCGCCCACCGGACTCGGACTCAACGGCGATGCGGCGGGGCGTGTGCCGTGGCGCGCCGCGTACGAGAAGGCGGGCTTTCGCATCGGCCATACGCTGAACACGTCGATCGGGCAGGGCGACACCGAGGTCACGGTGCTCCAGCTCGCGCTTGCGTACGCCGCGATCGCGAACGGTGGCCAGCTGTGGGTGCCGCAGTTCATCGAGCGGATCGAGACCGCAGACGGTCGCATCGTGTCGGAGCCAAGGCCGGAGCTTCGGCGGCGGATCGCGGCGACCGACGCTGCGCTTGCCGAGCTGCGCCGTGGCATGTGGGGCGTGGTCAACGATCCACGCGGCACGGCGTTCGGTGTGCGCGTCGACGGGACGACGCTCGCGGGGAAGACCGGTACCGCGCAGGTGCGCAAGCTCCAGGCCCAGCCCGACGCCTCGTGGCACCCGCACCGCGACCACGCGTGGTTCGCAGGATGGGCGCCGGCCGATGAGCCGCGTGTCGCGATCGTCGTGCTCGTGGAGCATGGCGGCAAGGGCGGCCACGTCGCCGCACCGATCGCTGCGGAGATCGCGACCGGCGCGGCGGAGCTCGGCGCGATCGGCGGCGGTGGTGGCGTTGTCGCTGTCGGCGTCGACCCGACCGCGGAGGGACCGCTCGCGGTCGACGACGGGCCGGTCGCGGTTGACGACGAGCCGGTTCGCGAGGATGGCGACGACGACCTCGCCGCGGCCGACGACGGTGCTGCAGACGCCGGTGCTGCAGACGCCGGTGCTGCAGACGCCGGTGCTGCAGGCGCCGTCGCCGCGCCCGACGAGGGTGCCGCAGACGCCGGCCCCTTGTCCGACGGTGGCACGCCATGATCGGCCTTGATCGCCACCTGCGCCGTCACTTCGACTGGATGCTCACCGGGTTGGTGCTGCTCGTCGCGGTGATCGGCCTCGTCAACCTCTACAGCGCCACGCGCCATGTGCCGCAGCACGGCCTGTTCAGCACGCAGGTGGTCTGGATGGTGATCGGCGCAGGAATCTTTGGTGCCACCGCGCTGATCGACTACCGCAACTGGACGCGGGTCGCCTGGATCCTGCTCCTGCTCGGCATCGTCGCCGTCGCCGGCGTGCATTTCATCGGGATCTCGGTGAAGGGCTCGCGTCGATGGCTCGGCCTCGGCGGCCTGCGCGTCCAGCCGAGCGAGTTCATGAAGCTCGCCGTGATCCTGGCGATCGCCCGCCTCGTACACGAGCGCGACGCGCTCTCACTCTTTTCCCGCGTCTCCCGGGTCGTCGCAATCTTCGGCGCCGTGCTGCTCATCGCCTGGCAGCCCGACCTCGGCACCGCCACGCTGGTCGGGCTGATCGTCGCCACCGTCGCGCTGGTCGCGGCGCGCAGGCTCTGGCCGGTGCTCGTCGGCGGGGGGGTGCTCGCCGCCGGCGCGCCGCTGCTCTGGTGGTACGTGCTGCACGACTACCAAAAGCTGCGCATCCTCACCTTCCTCGATCCCGCGTCGGATCCGTCAGGGGCGGGCTGGCACTCGCGGCAATCGATCTTCGCGGTCGGCTCCGGACGGCTGTTCGGCAAGCGCTGGCTCCACGGCACACAGAACCAGCTCAACTTTCTTCCCGAGCAGTGGACCGACTTTCCCTTTTCAGTGTGGGCCGAGGAGTGGGGCTTTGCCGGCGCGAGCCTGTTGGTGCTGGCCTACGCCGCGCTGGTGTTTTGGATCGTACACATCGCGCGACAGGCGCGTGATCGGTTTGGCGCGACCCTCTGCGTCGGCGTCGCCGCGATGCTCTTCTGGCACGTCTTCGTCAACATCGCGATGGTCACCGGCCTTGCGCCGGTCGTCGGGATCACGCTGCCGCTGGTGAGCTACGGCCGCTCGAGCCTGGTCACGTTCTGCATCGCGCTCGGGCTGGTCGCGAGCGTCTCGCTGCGCCGCTTCGCGCGGTAGCGGCGTGATATAACGACCCGCGTTCCCACCTAAGGAGCTCTACATGGCTTCGCCCGACATCACCGAACTCACCGACTCCAACTTCAAGACCGAGATCCTCGACTCAAGCCTACCGGCGCTCGTCGACTTCTGGGCAGTCTGGTGCGGCCCCTGCCGGACCATCGCGCCGCTCATCGACGCGATCGGCGCCGAGTACAAGGGGCGCGTCAAGGTCGGCAAGATGAACATCGACGACCACCAGAAGGTGCCGCAGCAGTACGAGGTCCGCAGCATCCCCACGCTGCTCATCTTCAAGGGCGGCCAGGTCGTCGGCCAGATCGTCGGCGCGGTACCGAAGGCGAAGCTCGAAGAGGCGCTGAAGAAGCACCTGTAGCGGCGCGCGATGGCCGGACTCCACCACTTGCAGCCCGGCCGCCGCTTCACCTTCATCTGCACCTGCATCTCCATCAAGGGGGGCGGCTAGCGTGGAATCGTTCGCGCTCATCGCGGCGGTCAGCGCCTATGCCGTCGCCGGTGCGCTCTCCGCGGCGTGGCTCGGTGGGCTGGCCGCAGGCGCGGCCCGTGCCGCGCGAGTGGCGTGCGGCATCGCGTTCCTTGCGCAGCTTTATGTGATCGGGGCGCGCGGCGTGGCCCACGTGCATCCGGTCAGCAGCGTCGGCGATGCGATCGGTTTTGCTGGCTGGCTGATCGCGGGCGCGTACCTCATCGCGCTCGTCGTGCGTCGCGCTCACCCGCTCGATGCGGTGGGCGCGGTCGTCGCGCCGCTGGCCGCAGTCGCGCTCGTGACCACACGTATCGCGGGCGCCGCCGCGCCGGGCCGTGAGGCGGATTTTGGCCTGCTCGGCCGCGTGCACATCTCGCTCGCGGCGCTCGGTGTGGGGCTGCTCGCGCTGGCCACCGCGGTCGCCGTGGTCTACCTCGCCGAGGATCGCCAGCTCAAGCGGCGCCGGGTCGGTCATCTGGTGCGGCGGGGGATCGCGCTCGAGACGCTCGACGCCCTCGCGCATCGCCTCGTGCTCGTCGGATTTCCCGTGTTCACGCTGGCGCTCCTGTCGGGCGCGGCCTGGCTTCACCGTCTGGGCCAGGGCATGCGCGTCGAGTATCCGCTCGCGTTGATCGCCTGGGGCCTGTTCGGTGTCCTGCTCCTTGCGCGCACCACCGCCGGGTGGCGCGGGCGGCGCGCGGCGCTGCTCACGCTCGGCGGTTTTGCCAGCGCAGCGCTTGCTGTCGGCCTGTACGTCATGCGCGGCACAGGGGCCTAGCGTGGCGCTGCACGACCTGGTGGTGATCGGTCTGTCGCATCGGACCGCGCCGGTCGAGGTGCGTGAGCGGTTGGCGGTTCCCGAGGTCGACCTCGCACGCACCCTTGCCGAGATCGTCGCGCTCGGGCAGGTCGGTGAAGCGACGCTGCTGTCGACCTGCAACCGCGTGGAAATCGTCGCCGCCGCGCGCGGCTCGGCCGCTGGCGCCGCTGCCGAACTGCGCCATTTTCTCGGGCTGCGCTCGGGGCTCGCCGGCGGCGCGCTCGACGAGCACCTCTATGAGCACGCCGGTCGGGATGCGATCCGCCACGTTTTTCGCGTCGCCGCCGCACTCGATTCGCTGGTCGTGGGCGAGGCGCAGATTCTCGGGCAACTCAAGATCGCGTACGGCGCAGCGTCGCGTTCCGGCGCCGCAGGGCCGGTGCTCTCGCGCTTTTTGGAGCGTGCGTTCGTCGTGGCCAAGCGGGTCCGCACCGAGACCGGCGTGGCGCGCGGTGCTGCCAACGTCGCCTCGGCCGCCGTGGAGCTCGCACGACGCATCTTCGGTTCGCTCGATGGTCGGTCGGTGCTCGTGGTCGGCGCGGGGAAAATGTCCGGGCTCGCCGCGCGCCGGCTGGTCACCGCGGGCGCGCGCCACATCGTCGTGACCAACCGCTCGCCCGACCGCGCCGCCACGCTCGCGCAGGAGGTCGGTGGCACGGCACGTCCGTTCGCGGAGCTCGAGACGCTGCTCGCTGGTGCGGACGTGGCGATCTTCTCGACCGGCGCTGCCGAGCCGATCGTCGATCGCGCCATGATGAAGCGCGTGGCAAGGTCGCGCCGCGGTCGACCGATCTTCCTGGTCGACATCGCGGTGCCGCGCGACGTCGCGGCGGCCGCCGCCGAGCTCGACGGCGTCTACCTCTTCGACGTCGACGACCTCGGGCGGGTCGTCGAGGAGAACCTCGCCGAGCGGCGCCGCGAGGCTGAGGCTGCCGAGCGACTTGTCGACGACGAGGTCGACGGCTTCTCCGGTTGGCTCAAGGCGCAGGCGATCGTTCCAACGATCAAGGATCTGCGCGCGCGCTTCGAGGAGGTCGCCCGCGTGGAGGTCGAGCGCGCCGTCGCGGCGCTCGGTCCCGAGGCTGGCCCACGTCAGGCTGATGAGGTGCGCCGGCTGGCCGACGCCATTGTCGCCAAGCTGCTCCACGCCCCAACGATGGCGCTGCGGCAGGGCGGCGATGTGGACGGGCTCGCGCTCGCCGAGGCAGCGCGCCGCCTGTTCGCGCTCACACCGGGCGCGCCGGTGAGCGCTGCGCCGGAGACCGCCGCGCCGGCGACGGCTGTGAAGGATCGAGGAGGCCCCGCATGACCCGGCTCAGGATCGGCACGCGCGGCAGCCTGCTCGCGCTCTGGCAGGCGAACCACGTCAAGGCGCGCCTCGAGGCGCTAGGGGCCGGACTCACCGTCGAGCTGGTGGTGATCAAGACCCGCGGGGACCTGATCCTCGACGTGCCGCTGGCGCTGGTCGGCGGCAAGGGGCTGTTCGTGAAAGAGCTCGAAGAGGCGCTGCTCCGCGACGAGGCCGACCTCGCGGTGCACAGCATGAAGGACGTGCCGGCACGCCTCGCCGACGGGCTCACACTCGCGGCGATCTCGGCGCGCGAGGACGCCTCCGACGCGCTCGTGTTCCCGCTGGCGCAGCCGGCCGCGTCTGCGAGCGAGGATCCACTCGCGCCGCTCGCTCATGGCGCGCGCGTCGGTACCTCGTCGCTGCGCCGGATGTGCCAGCTCCTCGCGCGGCGCCCCGACCTCGACGTCATCGCGCTGCGCGGCAACGTGGACACGCGGGTGCGCAAGCTCGACGCTGGCGAGTACGACGCGATCGTCCTCGCGACCGCGGGCCTCACACGGCTCGGGCACGCGGCGCGCATCGGTGTGCGGCTGCCGCTCACGCTCAGCCTGCCGGCGGCGGGGCAGGGCGCGCTCGGCATCGAGACGCGCGCCGCCGACGCTGCGACGCGGGCGAAGGTGGTAGCGGCGATGCACGACGAGGCTGGCGCGTGCGCGGTGCGAGCGGAGCGGGCGTTGCTGCTGCGCGTCGAGGGCGGCTGTCAGGCACCGATCGCCGCACACGCGCAACTCGTCGGTGGTGAACTCACGCTCGAGGCGCTGGTCGGTTCGCCCGACGGTCTTCGCGTCGTGCGCGGTATTCGGCGTGGGCCTGCCGATGCACCCGAGTCGCTCGGCCACGCGCTCGCCGATGAGCTGCTCGCTCGCGGCGCGGCAACCATCCTCGCCGAGTGTCACGCCGCGATCCAGCCGCTCTCGCCGCCGCGCGCGTAGCGGCTGCTGGCCGCACGTAGTGCGCTTTTTTGCGCTCTGCGAACGGCGGGACTACGCTGAAACGGTCCCGCATGCACCGCATTCCGCTGCTCCTTCTCATCGCCTCACTCGCCGGCTGCGCCACCGGTGCTGGTGTGCGCCCCGACGTGATGACGATGCAGCGAGAGGTGGACGGGCTTCGTCGTCAGGCAGCGCGTGATCGCCGCACGATCGATGAGCTCGAGAACCGGGTGTTCGTGCTCGAGGATCGCCTCGAGAAGTCGAAGCTCGTGGGCGCATCGGCTTCCTACGATCCGCCGCAGCTCCCGGTCGAGGTCCGTCGCGCCGACGATGCAGCCCGCGCGGAGTCGGTCGTCGCCGCGCCCGCGATCCGCGGCTCGCTCGACGAGCTCGGCGAGGGCATCGAGATCGTCTACGCCGGCGATGCGGCGCGTCTCGGACCGCCGCGCGCGGGCGCGAGCGGCGGTGCGCTGTCACTCGAGGCTGAGCTCGCCGGCACGCCAGCGATGCTGCCCACGCCGCATCGCGCGGACGAGCCGTCGCGCCGCGCGGACGAGCCGTCGCGCCGCGTGCCCCCCGAGCCGACCACCGTCTCGGATCGAATCCCGGTGACTCGTGTCGCCGCGCTGCCCGAGGCAGCTCGTGTCGCCGCGCTGCCCGAGGCAGCTCGTGTCGCCGCGCTGCCCGAGGCGGCACGTGGGGCCGCGCTGCCCGAGGCGGCGCCTGACGATCCGGCGTCGATCTACCGGGTCGCGTACGCCGCACTCCGTCGACGCGAGCATGCCGAGGCGGTGCTCGGGTTCCGCCGCCTGCTCGACGGTTGGCCGCTCTCCGAGTACGCCGACAATGCCCAGTACTGGATCGCCGAAATGCGCTACGCCGAGCGGGACTACCGCGGCGCGCTCGACGGATTTCGCGAGGTCCTGAAGAACTACCCGACCGGCAACAAGACGCCCGACGCGCTGCTCAAGATCGGCTTTTGCTTCTCGAGCCTGGGCGACGCACCGACCGCGCGCGACGTGTTCGCCGAGGTGATCCACGCCTACCCGAAGAGCAACGCTGCCGGCCTCGCCGCGCGTCGCCTCGAGGAGGTCGGTCCGTGATCTTCGCGCCTCGGCTGGCTTCGTCCCTCTTGGCGTTCCTCATCGCGAGCCTCCCGCTCCTCGTCGCTACGCCCGCGGGCGCACAGGCGTCCCCGGCCGCGCCGATGCCCGCCCC
>SHYZ01000198.1 GCA_009692535.1 Myxococcales bacterium | reverse complement strand
GTGGCCTGCAGTGCGCCGCCACGCCGTAGTGCGGCGGGCCGGCCGCGTGTGACAAGATGCGCGCGTGACGATCGCGCGCGAGGTCGGACAGCTACTCTGGGTCGGGTTCGAGGGCACGCAGGTGCCCCCGTCGCTGCGCACGCGGCTCGGCGCGGGCGAGGCGGGCGCTGCGGTGCTGTTCGCGCGCAACCTCGGCACGCTCGACGAGATCGCCGGGCTCTGCGATGCGCTGCACGACGCAGCGCCGGCCGACGCCCCGCTGCTCATCGCCGTGGACCAAGAGGGCGGTCGGGTCCAGCGCGTGCGCGAGCCGGCGACCGTCTTCCCGCCGATGCTGCGGCTGGGCGAGCTGGCGTCGCGTTCCCCTGCTGACGCCGCCCGCGCGGAGCAGCTCGCTGGCGAGGTCGGCCTCGTGCTCGGCCGCGAGCTCGCCGCGCTCGGCTTCGACCTCGACTTCGCACCGGTGCTCGACGTTCACACCAACCCCGCGAACCCGGTGATCGGTGACCGCGCGTTCGCGACCGACGCCGCACTCGTGACGCGCCTCGCGGGCGCCCTGGCGCGCGGCCTCGCCGAGGCCGGGGTGATCTCGTGCGGCAAGCACTTCCCCGGGCATGGCGACACCACCGAGGACAGCCACCTCGCGCTGCCGCGGGTGGACCACGCGCCGGCCCGGCTCCACGCCGTGGAGCTCGCGCCGTTTCGCGCGCTCGCCAACGTGCTGCCGACGATCATGACGGCGCATGTGATCTTCCCCGCGCTCGACGGCACGGTGCCGGCGACGCTCAGCGAGCGCGTAATCACCGGGCTGCTGCGCGGCGAGCTCGGCTACTCGGGCATCGTGGTCTCCGACGATCTCGAGATGAAGGCGATCGCCGATCACTACGGCCTCGACGAGGCGCTCGAGCGCGGACTGCTCGCCGGCTGCGATGCGTTCCTGCTCTGCCGCGTCGAGGAGCTGCAGGTGCGCGCGTTCGAGGCGCTGGTGCGCGCGGCCGAAGCGCGGAGCGCGGTGCGCGTGCGCGTTGCGGAGTCGGCCGCCCGCGTGGCGGCGCTCAAGCTCGCCCACCAGCGCCGGTCGGCCTCCCGGCCGCCGCGTAACGTCGTCGGCTCGTCCGCCCACCGCGCTCTCGCTGCCGAGCTCGCGCGGGTCTGAGCGCGCACCGGTCAGAGCCGTCGCGTGAGCAGCGCTTCGCCGAGCAGGAACAGGAGCAGCGCGGCCGCGACCCCGTGCCAGAGATCCACGCGACGCGTCGGCACCGACTGTCCGAGGGCGGATGTTACCGTCGGGTTCGCGCTCTGCGGCAGCCGCGCGGCCTCAGCACGGCGCACATCGGAGCCGACCGGGTCGATGTTGACGGCAAAGTCTGACGAGGATCGCGGACGACTGACACCGTCGGCGTCGACCGCGACGACTCGATAGGCACCGGGCAGACGGGTCCCCACGAACGGAACGCGGGTGCGCCCCTCGAGCCGCCGTCCCTCGAAGACGGTCTTCTGTCCGTCGGGCGCAGTGACCTCCACGCGGCGATCGCCGGGCAGCACTGCCAAGTCCTGCGTGCGACCGACGAGCGTGGCCTGCGCCTCGCCAGGGGGTGGCGTGCGCGAAAGGTAGCGCACCGCCTGCTGCACGAACGGCAGGTAGGCCGCGTGGATCGGTAGGTCGTTCCAGTCGCGATCGATTGTCGACGTAAAGAGCAGGCGGCGCCCCTTGCCGAGCGGTGCCTCGACGAGTGCGGGCGCTCCGCTCGCGAACCGTGCCAGCGTGCGTCGGTCTCCGCCAGCGACGGGGTCGAGCAAGAAGATGCGATGAAAGCGCGCCTCGAGCAGCCCGGCGCCGTCGCGGCCGAGTCCCGCGAAGATCGGATGCGCGGCCTCGAAGCGCCCGATCCGCTCGGCGCGTGCGGCGCGCTCGGCGCCGGTCGCACCGGGCGCTGCGAGCCGCGGCGCATGGAGCCCCTGCGGCAGCAGCGCGGCCATCGCACCGTCCCACGCGTCGGCGCGGCTCGCGTCCCCGAGCGTGATGAACAGCCCGCCCCCCTGCCCGACCCAGCGCGCGAGCGCGGCCACCGCCTTCTCGTCGAGGTGCGCGACGTTTGCAAGCACCACCACGTCCTGCTCCTCGAGTCGCGCAGCCGCGAGCGCGTCGGGCGCGAGGATCGTGAGTGCGATCCGACTGTCGCCCAGGTCACCAGGGCGAAGCGCGGTCGCGAGGTAGTGCAGCTCGTCCTCATGCTCGATGGTGCGCGGGTCGCCGTTCACCAGCAGGGTGCGCACCTCGTCGGCGACCTCCACCGACAGCCAGCGACGATCATCAAGCTCGAGCGCGTCGTGGTCGAGCTCGACGACCACCTGCTGCGCGCGTCCCGTGCCCGGGAGCGTCACTGAGAAGCGCTTCTCGGCGCGCTCCCCCGCTGGCAGCGACACGACGCCGCGCGCGAGCACCTTCCCGTCGACCGAGAGCGACACGCCTCGATCGACCACCGCGACGGCGGCATGGTTCACGAGCTCCGCGGTGACGCGCACGCCGCGCGCCCCGAGATCGGGTTCACGCTCAGCGCGCACGCCGACGATGGCGACATTCGCAAGTGGCGTGCCCTCGGCGACGTCGACCAACCGAAGCTCAACATTTGCCAGCACCGCGGCCTCGGCTGTGGTGAATGCGCCGGCCGACAGAGCGCTGAACAGATAGACGCGCCGCGCCACGTGCGGGGACGAGCCGACCAGCGCCTGCGCCCGGCCGAGCGCGACCGCCATGTCGGCTGGGCGGTGCGACGGACGTGCGGCCCGGATCGCATCGGCGACCTTGAGCTGACTCCGACTGAGCTCCAGCGCCGGTGGGGCCCCGTCGGACGCGAGCACCAACGCGACATCGGCCTCGGGTCCGACGGACCGAAGCACCGCAAGCGCGCGCTGCTTTGCCCGATCGAACAGCGACTCGCCGTCGAGCCGGTAGCCCATCGCAAACGAATCGTCGAGCACGAGCGCCACCGCCTGCGGCCCTCGCTCGACCGCAACCCCGACTGCGCGGCACGACAGAAACGGCTTGGCGAGCACGAGCGCCATCGCGACGCACGCCAGCACACGCGCCGCGAGCAGCAGGCGATCGCGCAGCAGAAAGCGGCGGGCCTGTCGGCGATCACTGCCGAGGAGAAAGTCGATCGTCGCGAACGGCCGCACCCGCGCTCGACGCCGACCGTGGAGGTGGATCACGATCGGCGCCGCGGCCCCGAGGAGGCCGAGCAGCATCAGCGGCGCGAGGAACCCCATGCTAGCGCCCCACGCGGCGGCGGCGTGCACGGTCGCCGAGCGCGTCGGCGAGCGCGATGTCGAGCGGCGCGTCGGTCGGGACCAGGCGGTACTCGACATCCCCCTCCTCGCAGCCGCGGCGCGCAGCGTCGAGGAACTGGCGGAGCCGCTCGAGGTAGGTCGCGCGGATCGCGCGCGGATCGACGAGCATCCGTCGCTCGTCCTCGAGCGAGCGGAACTCGCACATCTCCTCGAACGGCAGCTCGAGCTCGTCGCGATCGAGCACGTGCAGCAGGGTGACGTCGTGGCCGCGCGCGCGGAGTTGGCGCAGACACGCGAGCGGTCCCGGCTCTGCCTCGAGCAGATCGGTCGCTACGATCACGAGCGAGCGCCGACGCGCCAGCTCACCGACCCGCTCGAGCGCCGGGGCCAGCGTGGTCGCGCCACGCGCGCCGCCCGCGACCGCCTGTTCGAGTTCGCCAAGCAGCTCACCGACGTGGCCGGCACGACCGCGCGGCGGGATCCAGGCGTCGGGTCCGCCGCCGCCCGACACCATCAACCCGACCCGATCACGCTGCCGCCCGAGGAGCCACGCCAGCGCGGCGAGCAGCGTCGCGGCGTACTCGAGCTTGGTGACGGCACCACCGCCATAGGACATCGAGCCGGAGCGATCGAGACAGAGGTAGGCGGTGAGCTCGGTCTCGTCCTCGAAGCGCTTCACGAGGTGTCGGTCGGTCCGCCCGACCGCGCGCCAGTCGATGTGGCGCGGCTCGTCGCCCGGCGAGTACTCCTTGTGCTCGGCAAATTCGACAGAGGAGCCGTGAAACGCCGAGCGGTGCCGGCCGGCAAACGCGCCCTCGACGATGGTGCGCGCACGCAGCTCCATCGTGCCGAGCCGGCGCGCGGTCTCCGGGGCGACGAGGCGGCTCTTGGCGTCGCTCACCGATTACGCCGGGGCGACCGACTTGACGAGCCGGTCGACCAGCGTCGCCGCGGTCACACGCTCGGACTCGGCGCGGTAGTTCAAGATCAGCCGGTGCTGCAGCGTCGGGCGCGCCAGCGCGATGACATCGTCGACTGACACCGCGAAGCGACCGTCGAGGATCGCGCGCGCCTTGGCCGCCAGCACGAGGAACTGCGACGCACGCGGGCCCGCGCCCCAGGAGACGTACTCGCGCACGAACTCGGGTGCGCCAGGTCCCGGTCGGCTGGCACGCGCGAGCGCGACCGCATGCCGCACGACGTGGTCGGCCACCGGCACGCGCAGCACGAGTTCCTGCAGCGCACCGATCCGCTCGGGCGAGAGCACGCGCGTGAGCGGCTCGGCGAGCGGCGAGGTCCCGCGGCGCACGATCTCCACCTCTTCCGCGTCGGTCGGGTAGGAGACGTCCACCTGAAACATGAAGCGGTCGAGCTGCGCCTCGGGCAGCGGGTAGGTCCCCTCCTGCTCGATCGGGTTCTGCGTCGCGAACACCAGGAACGGCGGCGCGAGCGGCCAGGTGCGACCGCCGGCGGTGACTCGCCCCTCCTGCATCGCCTGCAGCAGCGCGGCCTGCGTCTTCGGCGGCGTGCGGTTGATCTCGTCGGCGAGCACGAGGTTCGCAAACAGTGGTCCGGGAAGGAACCGGAACGAGCGGCGGCCACTGGCCGGATCCTCCTCGAGCACGTCGGTGCCCGTAATGTCCGACGGCATGAGGTCGGGCGTGAACTGGATGCGCTGGAACGAGAGGTTCAGCGTCTCGGCCAGCGTCGACACAAGGAGCGTCTTCGCGAGCCCCGGCACGCCGACGAAGAGGCAGTGTCCGCGCGCGAAGAGCGCGACGAGCAGATGCTCGATGACGTCCTTCTGCCCGATCACGCGCTTCTGGATCTCGTGCACGATCTCGTCGCGCGCACGCGCAACCTCTGCGACCGCCTCGAGGTCGGCCCCGCCCAACGACGACGCTGCCCCGCTCACGCTCGCCGCTACGCCTGCCCCGCTGCCGACCGGTCGCTGCTCGTCTCGCTGCACATCATCTCCCTAGCGCAGTACACGCGCGCTGCTCACGCTGTGCCCGCACCGTGTCGCCCGCTTGGGTATACACCTCGACGAGGCCGCAGCGCACGTCGGGGTCGAACGGACTCACGCGCAGCACCGCCTCGAGGTGCGCCGTGGCGCGCGCGCGATCGCCACGACGTAGATAGGCGGCGCCGAGCGTGGCGCGCGGTCCAACGTCGTCGGGATCCCGCGCGACCAGCGGCTCTGCGACGGCGATGGCCCGGTCGAGCCGCCCGAGGTCGAGGTACGTGCGCGCCAGCTTCGCGCCCAGCCACGGATCGTCCGCACCGGTGATCGCGAGCGCGTGCTCGTACTCGACGACCGCCGCGTCGTGCCGCCCGCGCGCACGGAGCAACCCGCCGAGCCGCGCATGCCGTCGCGCCCGCTCCTCCGGCAGCGCGTCGAGGCCGACGTTGTCATCGTCCTTGTCCGAGCGCCTGAGCCGCACGCGCGGCCCGTGCGCGCGCCGCGCCGACTCCGCCTCGGTTGGCCGCGGCGCCTCGCGCAGACGCTGCTCCCAGCGAAGCACGCTGGTCGCGAACGGCTCGCCGGTCACCTCGGCGATCGCCCGCTCCGCCGTGCCGCGCTCACGCAGCCGCGCGAGGACGCTGCGGATCCCCTCATAGCCGACGCGACTGTGAAGCCACGCCACGAAGGTATGCACCTCGGCGAACGCCGTCGCCGCCGCCTCAGCGGAGGGCAGCTTGGCGATCGACGGATACATCCGCTCAAACCCGATGAGCGCACGCCGCGCCACCGCATCAGCAAGCAGGCGCGTCTCATGCGGCGCGAGGCCGACCGCCCCCGGCGCCGCACGCCACCTCGTCTCCTCGAACTTCGCGAGCCCCTCCTGCAGCCAGACCGGCGCGCGATCCAGCGTGAGGCGCGACACCACGAAATGCGCGTACTCGTGCGCCAGCGTGTCGAGCCACGGGTAGCCGTAGAGCGTCGCGCGCGGCGTAACGATCATCAGCTTGTTGTACTTGCAGAGCGCGATCGTGCCGGTGGTCTCGATCTCGCGCTCGGCGAGCGTCGACACGCGGGCGAGATCGCGCGCGCGCGGCAGGATCTCGACGCGCACCGGTTCGACCGACCGCCAGCCAAAATCGGCTTCGAACGCGCGGTGCGCGGCCTCAAGCGCCTCCTCAGCGAGGTCGATCAGCACCTCGTCTTTGCCCGGCGGGTACAAAAACACGAAGTGTCCCCCCGTGCTCTTCCGCTCGACGAACCCGCGCGTGACCTCCTCGGTCGACGCGACGAGCATACGCAGCCGCTCCGGCGGTCCTGCACGATCGCGCGCGGAGATCGCGGCGAGCTGCTCGAGCGAGCGAGCGTACTTCCCGTCGGTAAACGCCACCTCGGCGGCCAGGTACAGCGTCTCTGGCGCGCCAGGAGCCTCCCGCTCGAGCCGCTCCGAAATGCCGCGCGC
>SHYZ01000197.1 GCA_009692535.1 Myxococcales bacterium | reverse complement strand
CCGGCCGCCGCCCTCGGCGGCCGCGAATCAAGCTCCAGCAGACGAACAGGCAGCGAGTGCGCTCGCCGCGGCGGACACCGTGGCGTCCACGTCGGCCTCGGTGTGCGCGAGGCTCATGAACGCGGCTTCGAACTGGGACGGCGCCAGATACACGCCGCGCTCCAGCATCGCGCGGAAGTAGCGCCCGAACCGCGCCGTGTCGCTCTGCTTCGCCGTCGCGTAATCGACCACTGCGTGCTCGGCGAAGAACGCCGTGAACATCGCGCCGACTCGATTCAGATGGACCGCCACGCCGGCTCGCTCGGCCGCGCCGCGCAGTCCCGCCTCGAGCCGCGCCGACAGCGTCTCCAGCCGCTCGTACGTCCCCGGCCGCGCCAGCAGCTCCAGCGTCTTTAGGCCCGCCGCCATCGCCAGCGGATTTCCCGAGAGCGTGCCCGCTTGATAGACCGGGCCTTCGGGCGCCAGCTTCGCCATGACGTCGGCGCGCCCGCCGAACACCGCGGCCGGCAGTCCACCGCCGACGATCTTGCCCAAGCAGGTGAGGTCGGGGCGCACGCCGAAGCGGGCTTGCGCGCCGCCCCATGCCACGCGGAAGCCGGTCATCACCTCATCGAACACGAGCAGCGCGCCGTCCTCGCGCGTGAGCTCACGCAGCCCCTCGAGGTAGCCGGGCGCCGGTGGGACGCAGCCGATGTTGCCGCAGACCGGCTCGACGATCACCGCCGCGATCTTTCCGCGATGCTCCGGCGCGGCGAAGAGCGCGCGCATCGCCGGCAGGTCGTTCCACGGCACGACGAGTGTGTTTCGCGCCACGTCGGCCGGCACGCCCGCGCTTCCCGGGATGCCGAGCGTCGCCGCACCCGAGCCGGCCTCGACCAGCAGCACGTCGGCGTGGCCGTGGTAGCCGCCGTCGATCTTCACGATCCGATCGCGCCCGGTGAAGCCACGCGCCACGCGCAGCGCCGACATCGTTGCTTCGGTGCCCGACGACACGCAGCGCAGCCGCTCGAGTGAGGGCACGGCCGAGCGCACGAGCTCCGCGAAGCGCACCTCGCGCTCCGTCGGCGCGCCGAACGTCGTGCCGTCGGCCGCTGCCTCGCGGATCGCCTCAATCACCTCGGGGTGCGCGTGGCCGAGGACCAGCGGGCCCCACGAGCCGACGTAGTCGAGGTACTCGCGCCCATCGACGTCCCACACCCGCGCCCCCGCGCCGCGTGCGAGGAAGATCGGCTCGCCGCCGACCGAACGGAACGCGCGCACCGGCGAGTTCACGCCGCCAGGAATCACGTCGCGCGCGCGCCGGAAGAGCTCGGCCGAGCGCGGACCGGTCACGCCTTGTCCTTCGGCTCGTCGCTGTCGCCGTCGTCGCCGTCGTCGTCGCCGTCGTCGTCGTCACCGGTGTCACCGCTGTCGCCGTCGCTGTCGTCGTCGTCGTCGTCGTCGTCGTCGTCGTCGTCGTCGGGCAGCAGCTCCGCCACCGTCCGGTCGTTGTCTTCGCTAATCGCCACCGGGATCCCGTGCTGCTCGGTCGCCGGTCCCTCGAGCGCCTCCGGCACCGCTTCGGCTGCGAGCAGGTCCGCGTCGTCCGGATCCGCGAGCCGCTCCACCGAGGTCACGTTCTCCCCGTCGTCGACCCGCATGATCCGCACGCCCTGCGTCGCGCGCCCGACCACCGACACGCCGCCCACCGGCACGCGGATCAGCTTTCCGTGATCGGTGATGAGGATCATGTGGTCATCGGCCTCGACCGCGCGGATCGCCACGACCTTGCCGTTGCGCGCCGTCGCGCGGATCGTGATCACGCCCTTGCCGCCGCGGTTCTTCGTCGGGTACTCGCTCATCGCGGTCCGCTTGCCGAAGCCGCGCTCACACACAGTGAGCACCGAGCCGGCCGCTTCACGCGGGAACACCGCCATGCCGACTACGCAGTCACCGTCGCGGAGCGAGATTCCGCGCACGCCGCGCGCGTCACGCCCCATTGGGCGCGCGTGCACCTCGCGGAACCGGATCGCGTAGCCGTTCTGCGTGCCGAGCAGCACGTCCATCTCGCCGTTGGTCAGCCGCACAGCGACGAGCGCGTCGTCGTCGTCGAGGCCGACCGCCTTGAGTCCGTTGGCGCGGATGTTTGAGAACAGGTCGAGCTCGGTCTTCTTGACCGTGCCGCTCCGCGTGGAGAAGAACAGGAACCAGCCGGGGTCGAACGTCTTGACCGGCAGCATGGTCACGACCTTCTCGCCGGGCTGCAGGTCGATCACGTTCGTGAGCGCGCGCCCCCGCGCCTCGCGGCGACCGGGTGGCAGCTCGAACACGCGCTTGGTGTAGACCCGCCCGCGGTCGGTAAAGAGCAGCAGATGGTCGTGCGTCGAGGCCGCGAACATCTCGGTGACGAAATCCTCGTCGGAGTGCTCGGCGCCGCGGACTCCGCGTCCGCCCCGCGCCTGCGCGCGGTACTCGGTGAGCGGCGTGCGCTTCACGTAGCCCTGGTGGGTGACCGTCACCACCATCTCCTCCGCGGCGATCAGCGACTCGTCGGTGATCTCGGCGCCAGCGTCGAGCAGCTCGGTGCGGCGCGGATCGGCGTACTGGGCGCGCGCCTCCTCAAGCTCGGCAACGATCACCGCGAGCAGCACCGCGTCGTCGCCGAGGATGCCCGCGAGCCGATCGATCTCGACGCAGAGCTCGCGGTACTCGGCTTCAAGCTTGTCGCGCTCGAGGCCGGTGAGCCGCGCGAGCCGCATGTCGAGGATCGCCTGGGTCTGGCGCTGGTTGAGCCGGTAGACGCCCGCGGTGCGCGCCGCGTCGACCTCGTCGGCCGGCCGTCCCGCGCGCTCGAGGAACCCGTCGAGCCCGATGAGCGGCTCTAGCTGCAGGCGCGCTGACGCCTGCTCGGTGTCGCGCGACGTGCGGATGATTTCGATGACGCGGTCGATCGACAGCACGGCCAGCCCGAGCCCCTCGACCAGCTCCTTGCGCGACTTGGCCTCGCGCAGCTCGTACACCGTGCGTCGCGTGACCACCTCGCGGCGGTGCGCGATGAAGTGCACGAGCGCGTCCTTGAGCGTGAGCAGGCGCGGTCGCCCAGCGACGATCGCCAGCATGTTCACGCTGAACGAGGTCTGGAGCGAGGTCATGCGGTAGAGGTTGTTCAGCACCACCTCCGGCATCGCGTCGCGCTTCAGCTCGATCACGACGCGGATCCCCTCGCGTGAGCTCTCGTCGCGGAGATCGCTGATCCCCTCGAGCGTCTTCTCACGCACGAGGTCGGCGGTCTGCTCGAGCCAGCGCGCCTTGTTCACCTGGAACGGCATCTCGGTGACGACAATCTGCGAGCGATTGCCCTTCATCGGCTCGACCGTGCTGCGCCCGCGCACCACGATGGAGCCGCGCCCGGTCTGGTACGCCTGCATGATGCCGGCGCGTCCGTGGATGATGCCGCCCGTCGGGAAATCGGGCCCGGGCACGATTTCGTAGAGCTCGCGAAAGCCGATGTCGGGACGACGGATGAGCGCCATCACCGCGTCGATCAACTCGCCGAGGTTGTGCGGCGGGATGTTGGTCGCCATGCCGACCGCGATGCCGGTCGCGCCGTTGAGCAGCAGATTTGGCAGCCGCGCCGGCAGCACCACCGGCTCCATTTCCTTGTCGTCGTAGTTCGGCTTGTGGTCGACGGTCTCCTTGCCGATGTCGGCGAGCAGGTCCGACGCGAGCCGCGCCATGCGGCACTCGGTGTACCGGTACGCCGCAGGAGGATCGCCGTCGATCGAGCCGAAGTTCCCCTGCCCGTCGATGAGCGGGTAGCGCATGGCAAAGTCCTGCGCCATGCGGACGAGCGCGTCGTAGGTCGCCGCATCGCCGTGCGGGTGGTACTTGCCGAGCACGTCGCCGACGATGCGGGCGCACTTTACGTACGGGCGGTTCCAGACGTTGTTCACTTCGTGCTGCGCGAACAGGATGCGGCGATGGACCGGCTTGAGCCCGTCACGCGCGTCGGGCAGCGCGCGCGCGACGATGACGCTCATCGCGTAGTCCATGAACGAGGAGCGCATCTCGTCCTCGATCGCGACCGGGATTTTCTGCGGGGTATCGTTGCCAATCATTTGGAATGACTCGGGTTTGAGGGTGGGTCCCGGTGCTGCCGCGAGCCCCACGGCCTTGTACCACAGGCGCTCCACCGACGCTGCGTGCTAACTTGCGCCGCAATGGTGGAGTTTCTCGACGGTGAGCGGCTGTTGGCAAGCTGTGGCGCGTGCGGCTGCGACCCGACGGTCGCGAGCGTGCTGGCCGTGCTCGCGGTCGCAGTCGGCTGCGGCGCGTACGCTTGGGCGCACCGTCGCTCGGTGTGGCTCGCGCTCGCCGGATTGCCGCTCGGCGCGCTGCTGATTTGCCGAGCGGGCTCAGTCGAATGGGCGCTCGGTGTCGCCGCGCTGCTCACCGGTTGGGCGGCGTGCGCACGGCTCGCCGACGCCCGTCCGTGGCCTGCTCGCGGCACCGGCACCTTCGCGCTCACGGTCGGGCTGCTCGCCGCGCTCGCGCATCCACTCGCCGGGCTGCTCTTCGCGGTCGGCGCGCTGCTCACCGCGCGCGTGCGGGGGCTCGTCGTGGCATTGCCGGCGCTCGGGTTCGTCGTGAGCCGCTGCGATTGCGCGGCGTGGGGCTGTGGCGTCGTGTGGGCCGATGCGTGCTGCCTTGGCTGGCTCAGCTGCGTCACCTGGACGCTGATCGCGGTCGCCATCGTTGGGCCGAGCGACCCGCTGCTCCGTGACCGTCGCCCGCTCGTCACCGCGCTCTGCCTCGCCGTGGTCCCGCTCGTCGCGTGCGGGCGGCTCGCTTGCCTCGCGCCGACGGCCGCGCTGCTCGCGCCCCTCGCGCTCTTCGTGGCGCTCGTGGCTGCGGCGAGCGCGCTCGGCACGAGCACTGGGTGCGCGTGGGAAAAGCTCGCTCGCGGCTTCGGTCGCGTATTCGGCCGCCGCGCGTAAGCCGAGTCGCCGCTACATCGTGACGGCGACGGTGTACGCGCCCGACGCTGTCAAGAAGCCGTCGACCATCAGCCAGTAAAGCCCCGCGCCCGAAATCGTCGCGTTGACCGTGGTCTGTACGGAACAGCTGTCGTCGTTACATCCGAGCAGCGTGCCCGACAGCCCCGAGCCCGAGACCACGTAGAGCCCCGTGTCCCAGGTCGCGCGGCTGCAGGTCGTGGCAGAGAACAGCTTGGTGTCTGCCGGGCAGAGCGTGAAGTAGTAGGCGACCTCGGGTGCCAAGTCGCCGATGCACGCGTACGTCAGGTTGGCGGCGCCGGCGGTCGTGCCGGTGTAGTTGCCCGCCGTGGCGGGAATGTTCGCGCCGACGCGACCGCCGCGCACGAAGCGCAGCGTGAGCGTGCCGGTCGCACCCGCGGCGAACTGGTCGGCCACGAGGCAGTACGTCCCCGGCGCGAGCGAGGCGGTGCGCTGCGTCTGCAGCGTGGAGCACGAGTCGTCCTGGCAGAAGGTCTGCGCGCCACGCGCTGTGCAGGGGCCGGGGTAGAGGTGCAGCACGGTGTCGATGCTGGAGCCGAAGGTATCGAAGTAGACGACCTCCGAGCCGCCGAGGATGAAGGTGTAGAAGAGGTCGTGCCCGCCCGAGACGCCGCAGCTGCCGTCCAGGTCGTTCGACGCGCTGCCGAGGTCACCGAAGAACGAGCCACCGGCGGAGATGTCGATCGCACCGCTCGGCCCGTCATTCGCCGGCCCGGCGCACGCGAGGTCGGCGCCTGAGCAGTCCTCGTCGAGGCCGTTGCCGCACACGTCAACGGTGGCCGAGGTGAAGTCGGTGCAGACGAGCGTTCCTGCCGAGCAGAGGAAGCTGCCCTCGACGCAGAAGTCGCCATCGGGGCCGTCGCACACCGCGCCGAGGGCGGGGTCGGACGCGCCGTCGAGCGTGCCGGGCGAGCAGTCGTCGTCGACGCCGTTGCACAGGTCGACTGAGGTCGCCGAGCTGTCGCTGCAGACGGTCGCGCCGGTCGCGTTGCAGATCGTCGTGCCCTCCAGGCAGAGATCGCCGTCGGCGCCGTCGCACGGCATGGAGAGGCCGAAATCCTCGTCGGCCGAGCCATCGCAGTCGTCGTCGATGCCGTTGCAAGCCTCGGGCGCCGGCATCGCCTCGACGGCGTTGCAGGTCGTCGAGAGGCCGGCAGCGTCGCAGACCATCGTGCCGCTGCGCTGACACGCGCCCATTCCCGCCGCACAGGGACCGCCGAAATCGGGGAAGCCCTCGTCGGTCTCGCCGTCGCAATCGTCGTCGACGGCGTTGCCACAGCGCTCGCCCTCCGGCGTGCCGGCGACCACGTCACACACGACCGCGAGTCCGGCCGCGTCGCAGCCCATGGTGCCGGCGCGCGCGCAGCCGCCGACGCCGTTGGTGCAGGGATCGCCGACGCCGGGAAAGCCCTCGTCGCTCTCGCCGTCGCAGTCGTCGTCGAGCGCGTTGCCGCAGAGCTCTTCGCTGGGCGCGCCGGCGATCGCGGAGCAGAGCAGCATGAGTCCGTCGGGCGTGCAGTCTTCGCGTCCGGCGCGCGCGCAGCCGCCGACGCCGGCATAGCACTCGTCGCCGACGCCGGGGAAGCCGTCGTCGATCTCGCCGTCGCAGTCGTCGTCGAAGCCGTTGCAGCGCTCGCCGGTCGGCTGGGGCACACAGGGCACGGCGTCAATGAGCGCGTCGATCGCAGGCGCAGCGTCGAGCAGGGGCAAGCCGCCGTCGGGCACGGCGGGC
>SHYZ01000196.1 GCA_009692535.1 Myxococcales bacterium | reverse complement strand
GTGCCGCCCTGACCGCACGCGAGCGCACCGATCCCAATCGCCGTGCACCACGCGAGAGTCGACCGCACCGTCGGATTGTACGCGCTATGCTCGCACGCATGCTCCGCGGTGCGTCGTCCCCTTCCCGCCTCGCGCACGCCGTCGGCTGTGCGCTCGTCGCCACGCTCCTCTCGTGCGGCGGTGCGCCCCACGGCACGGGCGCGACGAGCCCGGCTGCCTCGCCCGCGGGGGACGCGACGCTCCTCCTGCTGCCGCCGGTGGACGGCACGCCCGACGCGCTCGCCCGCCTCTCGGTGCGCGCACGCGCGGGCGACACCTTGGCTGCGTGGCGCACCGCGCACTACCTCGTCGACCTGTTCGACGCCACGCGCGCCGGGGACCCCGCTGCGCGCCCCGTGCTGTTCGAGGTGCTCGGCCTCGATGACGCGACCGGTGCCGCGGCGACCGATCAGGTGATCGATGCGATCACCACGCGCATCGACGTCGTGCTCGCCGCCGACCGGCTGCACCGAGGCGCCGTCGCTGCACGGCTCCTGCTCGAGCAAGACCGACACCCGGTGCGCGCGCGCGGCGAGCTCTTCGCGCGCATGACGCAGCTCAAGGGGATCGCCCGCAGCGGCGGGCCGCTCGCCGCGAACGCGCTGCTGCGCCTCGCAGATTTCTGCACGCGCGCGCTCACCGACGCGGCGACCGCACCGCCACGCGAGCGCCGTCGCCGCGTCGCCTACTGCCTCTACCCGCTCTACGACAGCGATCCTGAGCCGTACTTCGCCACCGATCCGGCGCGCCGACCGCCCGCGCCAATGTGGGAAGAGCTGCTCGATGGTGTCGCGGCACAGAGCCGCGCGGTCGCTGCCTCGGGCAGCCGCCTCGCCGCCCTCGCCGACGTGCATGACGCCGCGCTCACCACGCTCCGCGTCGCCCTCGCGCCGAGGCTGCCGCCCCACGTCGATCCGGTCGCGCTCGGCCTCACGCGAGTCCCGAGCGCCGACGCGTGGGACGAGTCGCCGCTGGTCGCGCTCGAACCCGCCGATGATCTCGACCGGCGCACAGCCGCCGCGCTCGCGTCCCACGGGCAGGCCCGCGTAGCGCTGCTGCTCGCGCCCGGCGACGACGCCACGCGCCTCGTTGCCGCCGCCGCCGTCGCGCGCACCGCCGGCGCGCGAGTCGTTGAGCTCACGGTCGCCGCACCGCAAGCGCTGCGCGTGCCGGCGGGCGACTACTGGGCGGGTCGCATCACAGGCGACGAAGTGCTGCGCGTCGCCGTGCTCCCGCTGGTGCCGCTCGACGCGAGCGGTCTGCCGCCCGCCACCACGCCCGGCGAGACCCCGGGCCCAGAGGCCCGCTTCACCGCCGAGCGTGCCAGGCTCCGGCTCCACCTCGTCGTCGGGCCCACCGAGTGGCGCCTCGTTGCACCGAGCGGCGCGCTGCCCACGCTCGCCGCCACACCCATGCTCGACGGCGTGGCCGCGAAAGATCCGCGCGCGCTGCTCCGCACGCAGCTCAAGGCCGTGCGCGCCGCATTTCCCGACGAGGACAGCCTCATCGTTGTGCCGCAAGCCGGCGTGCCGATCGCTACCCTCGCCCTCGCCCTCGTCGCTATTCGCGCCGAGCTCGGCGGTGTGCTCGCTCTTGCCGCTGCTGCACCGCAACCCGCACCCAGCTCGCCGATGGCCGGCCTCGCCGCGCGCGTCGAACGGCGAGCTCGCGCCGCCATCACCATCGTGCCCGAGAGCCTCGCCGACCGAACCGCCGCGCTGCGCCGCTGCTACCAGGACGCGGTCGATCGCAACCCCGGCCTCGCCGGCACGCTCACCGTCGAGCGAAAGGCACTCGGCGCGGTCGGCGAACAGGCCGTCGTCACCGACGGACCGCGTGCTCCCGAGCTGCGCCGCTGCGTGCTCGACCGGCTCGGCCCCGCGATGGCAAAGACCGGCGCCCGCGACGCCCGCGTGACGCTCGCGCCCTGACTCAGCCGACCGCAGCGCGCACCAACGGCGCGCGGCGATAGATCCGCTCGTAGTACTCCTCGACCATCCGGTCCGACGAGAAACGCCACTGCGACATCGCGATCGACGCCTGCATCATCTGCCCCCAGCGCGTGCGGTCGGTCTCCCAGATCGGCAGCACCTCGCCGAGCAGCACCGCGACCAGCGCCTTGAGATCATGCTCGTCCTGCCCGGGCCCCTCGTAGCCGTCCCCGAGCTGCCAGCCGGTCACACCGTGCTCGCACCCCTCGGGCCACCAGCCGTCGAGCACCGACAGGTTGAGCACGCCGTTCATCGCCGCCTTCATCCCCGAGGTGCCCGACGCCTCCATCGGCCGCCGCGGGTTGTTCAGCCACACGTCGCAGCCGCGCGTGAGCAGCCGCCCGAGCCGCATCTCGTAGTCCTCGAGGAAAACGACGCTCGTTGGAAACCGCTTGCTCGCCGCCGCGAGCGCCGCGACGAGCTGCTTCCCCTCGGTGTCGTTCGGGTGCGCCTTGCCGCTAAAGACGAGCTGCACCCGCCCCTCGGCGAGCAGCGGATTCATCTTCGGGTCGCGCAGGATGAGATCGGCGCGCTTGTACGAAGCCGCACGTCGCGCAAATCCGATGATCAGCCGCTCCTCGGCGAGCGCGACGCCACTCCGCGCGCGCACCTCGGTGATGAGCTCGCGCTTCGCCTCCTGGTGCGCCGCGAGGATCGCGGCGGGCCCGGCCGAATATGCCGCACGCACGCGTGAGTCCTGCCAGGTCGGCGAGTGCACGCCGTTGGTGACCGACGTGATCGGCGCAGCGCCCTCGACGCCCTTCCACATGCGGCGCGTGGTCTCACCATGCAGCGCGGCCACGCCGTTCGCGATCCGCGAGAGCCTGAGCCCCGCGACCGTCATGCCGAACGGCGCGCCGCCGAGCGCCTCGAGCTGCTCGTCGGAGAACGCGCCGAGATCCGCGCCCTGCTCGCGCAGCAGCGGCAGCGCGTGCGTCTCGTTGCCGGCGAGCACCGGCGTGTGCGTGGTGAACACAATCTCCTGCCGCACCGCCGCGCACGCCGCCGGGAACGTCGCGCCCGCGACCATCCGCTCGCGCACCAACTCGAGCCCGGCAAAAACCGCGTGCCCTTCGTTGAAGTGGTAGACGTCCGGCGCCACGCCGAGCGCGCGCAGCATCCTGACGCCGCCGACGCCGAGCACGATCTCCTGCGCCACGCGCAGGTCGGGCCCGCCCGAGTAGAGCCGCCGCGTGAGCCAGCGATCCTCCTCGCGCTCCGGCTCGAGCAAGTAAAGCTCGCCCGCCCCATGCCGGTTCACCCGCCACGCGATAAGCGTCACCTCGCGCCCACGGATCGTGACCGTCGCCTTCGCTCCCGTCGCTGTGAGCGCCTCGCGCGGCGTCACCGGATACGCATCGACCGGCACGCCGGTCGGCCCGAGCCGCTGCCGCGTGTACCCCTCCGACCAGAAGATCCCGATCGCGACCAGCGGCACGCCGAGATCCGCGGCCGACTTCACATGATCGCCGGCGAGCACGCCGAGCCCACCGGAGTAGATCGGGAACTCTTCAGAGAGCGCGTACTCCATGCAGAAGTACGCGACGCGGGGCAGCAGGGGCACTGACATCGGCGGCATCCTGCCAGCCGAGGCCGCCCCGCCGCAACCGGCGAACGCGCACGCCGCCGCCCGCGCCGGGCGTCAGTCGAGCTTGAACTGGTCGGGGTTCTTCCCCTTGATCGGCGCGTAGTACGCCTTGATCGTGACCAGGTCCGCCTCGAGGTCGCCCGTCGGATGGAACAGCGGGCCGAAGCCGCCCACCTTGTTGCCGTAGTCGAGGTAGCCGAGCAGGATCGGCACGCCCGCGCCGACGGCGATGTAATAGAAGCCGGTCTTCCACTGCGTCACCCGCGCGCGCGTCCCCTCGGGCGAGAGCGCGAGGTGCAGCGCCCCCTTGGCGTTCTTCAGCGCCTCGATCGAGGTCGCCACGACATTTTCGGACTTGCCGCGATTGACCGGGATGCCGCCCATCAACTTCATCACGGTGCCGAGCGGGAACCGGAAGAGCGAAGCCTTGCCCATCCAGTACACGTCCATGCGCAGCGCGAGCATCACCGAGAGCATGTACGGCATGTCCCAGTTGCTGGTGTGCGGCGCCCCGATCATCACGGTTCGAGTGACGTCAGCGGGCAGCTCGCTCTTCGCCCGCCAGCCGGTCACCTTGAGGAACACGCCCGTCAGCGCGCGCATGACGTGCCGCAGGACCGGCGTGTTGAACATCGTGCGGTGCATCGATCGGCTCACTCCCTGCTCACTCCCTGCTCACTCCCTGCTCACGCGCGGCTCACGCCGTGACGAACTGGTCAGCGTTCTTCCCTTTGATCGGCGCGTAGAACGCCTTGATCGCCGGCAGGTCGACCGCGAGGTCGCCGGTGGGATGAAACAGTGGGCCGAAGCCGCCCACCTTGCGACCGTAGTCGAGGTAGCCGAGCACGATCGGCACGCCCGCGCCGACGGCGATGTAATAGAAGCCGGTCTTCCACTGGTCGATCCGCTTGCGCGTCCCCTCGGGCGAGAGCGCGAGGTGCACCGTGCCCTGCGCGCTCTTTAGCGCCGCCACCGACGCGGTCACGAGGTTGGTGGACTTGTCGCGGTTCACCGGGATCGCGCCCATCCACTTCATGACGCCACCGAACGGAAAGCGGAAGAGCTGCTTCTTGCCGAGCCAGAAGAGCTCCGTGCGCAGCGCGAACGCCACCGTCAGCATGTAGACCACGTCCCAGTTGCTGGTGTGCGGCGCCGCGATGAGCACGGACTTGGTGACGCCGGCGGGGATTTCACTCTCCCACCGCCAACCGGCGAGTTTGAGGAACAGCACAGAGACGGCGCGGAACACGGTCCGCACGACCGGGGTGGTGAACATTGTGCGCTGCATCGTGGGCGAGCATGCCATGTGGCGCGCCGCTTCGATGCGCGCACGAACGTCCTCGGGCAGCCGCGCCCGCAGCGCCGCGCCGCTGCGGCTCATCGCCCACGCTTGCGCGAGGCGTTCTTCGGGCGAAAGCTCAGCCGCGATCGACGCCAGCTCGCGCAGGTGGTCGTCGCTGCGCAGGTACTCGAGCTGCGCTTGCAGGCGCTCGTCGGCCGAGGGGCGCGTCATCGGATTACCGTCGGTGAGTATGGCGCCGGGGAGGTCGCCAGTGGCCCTAGCGCGTTCGCATCCGGCCGCGTGATTCGGTGAGCTGGCCGAGGCCGACCTCGGCTTCCGCGCCGGGCAGGTTCTTGCGGTTGGGCCAGGGCGCGTGGATGGCGATGCCGTGCGTCGCGCAGATCTCGGCGAGCCGCTCGTGGCTCGATTGGAGTGCGGCGCGGATGGTGCGGTAGCCGTGGTTGGCGGCGCGTGCCTGCTGGCTGTGGCCGAGCGGGTTCATGCGGAAGAAGGTGTAGTCGTCCTCGGAGGGCTCGACGAAAATGATGTCGGCGTCGATGGTCTCGTCGCGGAAGAGCAGCTCCTTGGCGAGATCGAGGCGCGCGCCGAGGAGGATGCGAAAGACCTGGCTCGCGTAGGCGACCGGGCCGTGGTCGACGAGTGAGCGCCCCTCGCGGTCGTAGCGCACCGGCGTGAAGGGGTTGTAGCAGACGACGAGATCAGCGCCTTTCTCGACGGCGACGCGGACGTTGGCGGTGCGCATGAGGCCGCCGTCGACGAGGTCGAAGAACTGCGGCTCGCCTTTGTGACCGGCGCGTGGGTTGGGGATGCGCGTCGGCGCGTACCAGCCGGGGAGCGAGCAGGAGGCCCGCAGCGCCTCGGAGATCGGCACGGCGCGGTACGGCTCGTCGTGACCGAAGACGTGGAGGTGACCGCGGTTCACGTCGACGGCGGTGAGGTAGAGGCTGCGGCCGGTGGCGGCGTGCGCGGCGCGAAAGTCGTCGGGCGCGCCGATGCGGGCCATTTGGGCGCGCGCGTAGCGACCGAGCGGCTCGGTGGTGAACGCGCCGGTGGGGAGCGCGAGGGGGAGTGCGTGGCGCATGCGCGCGAGGGTTGCGCCGAGGGTGATTGCGTCGGCGGAGCGGGCGTCGGTCGCGCCGGAGAGCCAGTTGGTGAAGTGTTCCTGCTCGCGACGGAGGAACGGGCCGAGCCGGCGGCCAGCGTCGGCGTAGTTCGGCCACATGAAGTCCCTGCGCTCGAACGGGAGCAGCAGCTCGGAGACGCCGAGCACGGCGCGGAGTATCTCCTGCGGCGGCACACCGGCGGCGAGCACCGACGCGACGAGGCTGCCGGCGGAGAGGCCGACGAAGACGTCGAAGTCGGTGAGCTTGAACGGGGCGCTGCCGCGGCCGGGGGTGTGGCGCTGGTCGAGGATCTCGTCGAGCGCGGTGAGGCCGCCGGCCTTGTACGCGCCGCCCGACACGGCGCCACCGGCGAGCACCAGCGCGGTGCGCCCCGGGCGCATGCGGGTCTTGCCGAGCGCGGGATCGCGCTTCTGGAGCACCGTGATGCCCCGGTGACGGTAGTAGCGCGGCTCGAAGGACACGACGGGAGTATGGGGCGCGATGCGAATCGTGGCGATTTATTGCCTCGGCTGCGTCGACCGCTAAGCTTGGGGGTCGGATGGCTCGGAAGGAGAAGGAGAAGGTGAAGGAGAAGGAGCCGGAGCCGGGCATCAATCGCCCGTTCGCCGCGCTCGCCAGGCTGGTCGCTCCAAAGGCGGTGGCGGCGGTGGCGAAGCCGAGTCTCGCCCGCCCTCTGGCCCCGCCGCGGGCAGCGGTTCGGGACGAGAGCGACGCGGAGC
>SHYZ01000195.1 GCA_009692535.1 Myxococcales bacterium | reverse complement strand
CGTCGCCAAGCGGCGCCACCGTCGGTGTCGTCTCGCCATCGCCAGCGCCGCCCACACCGCGCGGTGCTCCGGCTGCCCCCGCCGCGCCGCCCGCCTGCGCCGCGGTCACGCGTGACTTGGCCAGCTCAAGCGCGAAGAACACCAGCGCACCCGCGACCACAATCGTGCCCGCGAAGTAGAGCCGCGCGGGTGTCATCGAGCGCGGTGCCGGCTCAGGCAGCGTGGCAGCCACGGCCGCGCGCGGCTCGTCGAGGCTGCTCGTCGCGGCGACATTCGCGCTCCGTACGACTGCCACAGAGGGTGCGACGAGCAGCACCCGCCCGGTGGTCGCCGCCGATGCGACCATCAGCGGCTCGATCGCGTGGCGCGATCCCGTGGTGCGCCGCACACGCTCCTGTTGCGAGTGGATCGCGCGCGAGGCGAGCGCCTTGAGATCGACCAGCCCCGAGATCTCGCTCGCGCGCTGCGCCGGCACTGCGGCACCGCTCGCCTTGCGCACAGGCTCAGCCGCTTGACGGCCGCCCGCATTCTGATTGTTGCCACCGGTCGACATCGACTCCTCCTCGCCCGCCGACTATAGGAGGCGGACTCTGTTTCGACAACCGACGGGGCCGAGTTCTTGGGTTCTTTATCTCAACGCGCGACGCGGGCCGCCCGCCTCGGCAGATGCTGGTTGTACGCGGCGAGCGTGCTAGCGTCGTGCGCCATGTCCGGCCTCACCGCCATTCGCGGACAGCCGCGTGCCGTGCTCCAGCTCCGACGCGCGATCAGCAGCGGCAAGCTGGCAGGTGCGTACCTCTTCACCGGGCCGCCGGGGGTGGGCAAGGCGACCACGGCGCTGGCGCTGGCCGCTGCGCTGAACTGCGAACGGGCGGACGGCGACGCTTGCGGCACCTGCAGCGCGTGCACCAGGATCGCTTCGGGCAACCACCCCGACGTGCTCCGCCTCGCGCCCGAGGGGGCGGCACGCATGATCGCGATCGACCCGATCCGCGAACTCGCAGCGCGCATGGGCTATCCGCCGCACGAGGGGCGCGCGCGCGTGGTGGTGCTCGACGACGCCGAGCGGCTTGGTATCGCGGCGGCGAACGCCTTTCTAAAAACGCTGGAAGAGCCGCCCGCGCGGACCTTCTTCGTGCTGGTTTCGGCCGCACCCGACGCACTGCTGGTGACGATCCGAAGCCGCTGCCAGCGCATCCGCTTCGCGCCGTTGCCGCGCGACGAAGTGGCCGCGATCGTGGAGGCGGGCGGAGCGTCACCGGCGAACGCACGGCTGGCAGCGGCACTCGCCGGTGGCTCGGCTGCGCGCGCCGCCGAGCTCGCCGACGGCGAAGCGCTCGCGGCACGGCAGCTGCGGGTGGCCGCGCTCCTCATCGCCGCGACCTCGGGCACGCTCGGTGGCGCCGTCACCGCAGCGACGCGGGCCGTGGCAGCGGCCGATGATCTCGGCGCGACGCTCGAGCTGTTCGCGCATCGGCTGCGGGACGCGGCCGCGCTAGCTGCCGGTGTGCCAACGCCCGACCGCGACGCGGGGATGGCGGCCAGTGGCGATGAACCAGACCTGGCTGCGCGGCTGGCCGAGCGAGGACCGCGTGCGCTTGCGCGCGGTGCGCGTGCGACGCTCGCAGCACGACGTGCACTAACTGCAATGGCGAACCCACAGCTCACGCTCGAGCGACTGCTCGTCGAGCTCCGGGCTGAGCAACCGTAACGAGAGCGTGAGACCACGATGAGCGACGACGAGAATTCCGGCACACCGGGCGGCGGCAGCGGCGGCGATCCAGGGTCCCCGGCAGGACGAGCGCGACGTAGGCGACGTCGCGGTCGCGGGGGGCCCGAATCCGGCGCGAGCAGCGGTCCCGATCAGGGCGCGCGTGAAGGCGGCACCCCGCAGGGACCCTCCGGGCCAGGCGGGCCGAGTGCTGCGCCGCCCGCAGCACCAGCGATCGGTGGCGGCAACACACCCGCGACGCGTGAGCAGCACGCGCAGGGCCGCGACCGCGCGCAGGGCCGCGACCGCGCGCACGGCCGCGACCGCGCGCAGGGTGGCGACCGCGCGCAGGGTGGCGACCGCGCGCAGGGTGGCGACCGCGCGCAGGGTGGCGACCGCGCGCAGGCCCGCGACCGCGCGCAGGGTGGCGACCGCGCGCAGGGTGGCGACCGCGCGCAGGCCCGCGAACCTGCGCGCTCCCCCGCTCCCGCCGAGCCGGGACGCCGTGGTCCGCCGCAGCGTGGTGGTGGTCCCGATCGGCCGCGAATGCGCACCGCCGAGCCACAAGTCCGCTCCGTCCCCACCGACTCGATGCGCGGGGCCACGGTGCATGCCGAGCCCGCACCACGCACGCAGCCCGCGCCGTCCGTAAAGTGGGGCGACGACGCCGACGCGCCGACCCCTGTGCTTCGGCTCGTCGCCGATCTGCCGTCGCACACGCGCGATCCACACACCGAAGACGTCTTCCCGGAGGCCGGGCTCGCGGGCGAGAACGCGAAGGGACGCCTCGCCCAAGTGGCCGGTGTCCGCATCGCCGCCGAGGGACGACTGCACGAGGTTGACGCCGGCGACGGCGCCTTCGTGCGTGGCGATCGGGTGGTGTTCGAGAGCGATCGCGGCGCACTGGTCGGCACCGTGGCGCTCGCCGGTCGGCGCTGCCTCGTGACGCGCCCCTTGCCGCGCATCCTGCGCGCCGCCGACGCGCGCGATGAAGACGCGGTCCGCAAGAACACCACGCTGGTGGCCGAGGGCCTCGCCTGTGCACGCCAGCACGCGCGCACACACCGCCCGTCGGTGAAGGTGTTCCACGCCGAGGCCGCGCTCGGCGGCGGGCGGCTGCTGCTCTATGTCGCCGGCGACGAGCGCGCCGACGTGCGTGAGCTTGTGCGCGTGGTGTCACAGAAGCTGAAGCTGCGCGTGGAGGTCCGGCAGACCGGCGCACGCGACGAAGCCAAGATCGTCGGCGGCATCGGCTCGTGCGGCCGCGAGCTCTGCTGCACGACCTTCCTGCCGCGCTTCGATCCGGTCTCGATCAAGATGGCCAAGGATCAGGGCCTGTCACTCAACCCACAGAAACTCACCGGGCAGTGCGGACGGCTCAAGTGCTGTCTCGTGTACGAACAGGCGACCTACGTGGAGATGAAGAAGGGCATGCCGAACGTCGGCAAGCGCGTCATCACGCCTGCCGGTGAGGGGCGTGTGGTCGAGCTCGACGTGATGCGGCGGCGCGTCCGGGTCGCGCTGCAGCCGGGCGAATACGAGACGTTCCCGAGCGAGGTCGTCACGCCCGCTGCGCCGCCACAAAGCCAGTCGCCGCGCGGTGGTGGTGCGCCGCCTGCCGCCGAGTCGGAAAACGCGGATGGTGGCGCGGACGGAACTGTCGAGTAGCCGCGGCTAGCGGCGGCTAGCGGCGGCTAGCGGCGCGCGCCGACTGCGGGCTCACCGCAGCGAGACGTTTGCGACATGCAGCGCGGTCATCGTGCCGTACGCGAGGCCGAGCCCGACGCCAAGCAGCAGCACGCCCGCCGGAAATCCGGCGAGACAGCCGACCGCGAAGAGCAGCACGTACAGATCCCGCCGTCCGATCGCGCGCACGGCGGCGAGCGGACTCTGGCGAAACGCGAATCGCTCGGTGTTGTCGACCGCCTGCCGCTCGAACCACCAGTGAAAGGCGAGCACGTCGCCGGGCGTGCCAGCGCGCGCGACGTCGCGGTACACGATGAGCGCGTGCGCGAGCCGCAGCGCGGCGGCACCGAGACCGAGGAGGAACCAGGCTCCACCGAGCCCTGCGCCGACGCTCACGATGAAGAGGTTGTCGATGAGATCGTCGCAGAGGTTGTCGAACCACATGCCGAGCCTTGAGCCCATGAAGCGCACGCGCGCCAGCTCACCGTCGGACGAATCGAGTACGACCTGGAGAAATATGAAGCCGCCCGCGAGCCGGAGCCCGGTAAGGCCACCACCTGCGGCGAACGCGCAGGCCGTGAGCCCGACGAGCAGTGAGACGAACGTGATGTGATTCGGCCGCACCGGCAAGCGGGTGAGCAGGCGGGTCACGCGCAGCGAGAGCGGCCGGATGACGAAGCGATCCCCGGGACCATCGTACGAGCGGCGACCGGTCTGCATGAGTGCCCACTCGGCGACGCCGCGACTCGGAAGGTCGCGCACCGTGACGCCGCAGAAGCGCGTTCCGTCGACGCGCGGCAGCGTCTCCGCGTCGGGCCCGAGTTCGTGGAGCTCGAGGCCGAGGGCCGACAGCCCCGTCGACCACGCGGCCACCTCACGCTGGAGCGACACGCGCGCGACGCCACGCTGGTGAAGGTCGCGCAGCTGTCGCTCGAGCAGCGTGACGCCGGCGAGCTTCATGCGCGCGACCTCCGGCCGGTCGCCGAAGTCGAGCAGCACCGCAGCCGCGAGGGACGGCTCGCTCACGACGCGCCATCCTCATCCTCGCGCTCACGCGCGCGATCCATCGCGTAGACGGTGCGCAGCCGACGCACGAACATCGCCACCAGCCAGAACCCCATCGCGGCGGCCAGCGGCAACACCACCTGATGCACGCGACCAAGGATCAGGAACAGCCCGATCCAGAAGTAGACGTCCCCCTCGCCCACCATGACGATGCGCCAGGTGGACCGCAGGTAGTAGCCGAGCCGCTCGCGCAGCCCGAGCTCGCCGAGCCCGCGCACCGGCGCAGCCACCGTCGGGACCGCGCCCTCCTGCTTCGCTTCGAGCCAAGCCACCACCCAGTACATGTAGCAACGCGCGAGGTACGACATGCCGATAAAGGCGCCGGCGATCAGCGTCCCGATGCCCTCACCGTCGAGCGTCGCGCGGTAGCCGAGCATCGTGCCGAGGAACGCAAGGCCAAGGCCGTCGGTGATCTTGTCGAGGAACGCCCCCGAGGCGCTCGGTCGCGCCCGGTAGCGCGCGAGGCTGCCGTCCATGATGTCGAGCACGATGTTGAGCTGCAGCAGCACGCAGGCGAGCAAATCAGCGTCGCGCGTGCGCACGACGAGCAGGCCGGCGCCGAGGAGCTTGGCGGCGAACGCGGCCCAGGTGAGCCCGTTTGGCGTGATCCATTTGACGTTGGCGATCATCGCGCAGGCCAGCGTGCCGATAGGCCCGCCGAACACGATGTGCCACCAGTCCTCGTACCGCTTGTTCCGCATCCGGCGCAGCCGCGCGCGGAAACCGTGCCCGGGCAGCGAGGGCTGTCCCGAGGCCTGCCCCATCACACGGCCGCGACCTCGGCGATGACGCGAATCACCACCGGATCATCGCCGCCATGCACGGCGAGACCGCTCGCCTCGACGAGATCGCGAATCACGAACCCGAGGCCCTCGAGCTCGACCGTGAGCTCGTCGGCGCGCAGGAAGCGGCGGTAGTGGCCGTCGTGGATGAACGCGTCCCGCTCGACCTCGGCGCCCTGCCCGTAGAGGCTGCCCTTCACCGAGCGGGCCTCGAGGAACAGGCGCCCGCCAGCGCGGAGCCGTTCACGACTCCAGCGGAGCGCGCGGCTCGCGGTCCGCGCGTCGACGGCGTGCAGCGTGAAGCGGCTGTAGGCGACATCGAGCTCGCCAGAGAAAGTCTCCGCCAGCGCGCCCATGTCCCCGCGAAGGAAGACCGGGACGTGGGTGAACTTGCACGAGCGGATGCGATCGTTGAGCACCGCGACAGCCGTCTCCGACGTGTCGCACGCGACGACCTTGTGCCCCTGCGCCGCGAAGAAGAGCGCGTCCCGGCCGTTGCCGCAGCCGAGCTCGAACAGCGACGTGCCCGGGGCGAGCCGCTCGGCCGACCACACCGCGAAGGTCGAAGGCCGATCGAGCCCCTGATGCTCGCGTGCGTAGAACCCGTTCCAGTAGCTCTCTTCCATCGGTTCCCGCCAACCTCGTGCGCACCGGCCGTGCAGCGTGCGCGGCGACGCGGGACTCTAGCACCGCTCCACCAAGACCCGCCACCGCAGCGACGGCGCCGCGCGACCGTGCATGGCTAGGCAGCATGATCGCCGTGTGGCATCTTCCGCACGTGAAGGCCGTCCTCCTCGCTGCAGGCACCTCGACCCGTCTCCGTCCACTCACCGACCACCTGCCGAAGTGTCTGCTGCCGGTGGGCGACAAGCCGATCCTCGCGCGCGCGTTCGACTCGCTCTGCGCGGCTGGCGTGACTGAGTTCGTCATCGTCACCGGCTATCTCGAGGAGCAGATCCATGCGGCGGTGGGCGCCAACGCGTCGCACCTTGCGGTGACGCTGGTCTCGAACCCGGTCTACGCGACCACGAACAACGCGTACTCCCTGTGGCTTGCGCGTGCAGCGCTCGCGGGCAGTGGGATGCTGCTCCTCGACGCCGACGTGATCTTCGACGCGAAGATCATCCGGCACTTGCTCGCGAGCCCGCACGAGGACTGCCTCGCGCTCCGCGCCTCACGCACGCTCGGCGCCGAGGAGATGAAGGCGGTGGTCGATGAGCGCGGCTGCGTTCGCACCATCAGCAAGCAGGTCGACCCTGCGCTCGCGGCGGGCGAGTCGATCGGCGTGCACCGCTTTTCACCGGCGACCACCGCGAAGCTACTCGCCACCATCGGGGAACGCATCACCGGCCAGGGCTTGGTCAACGAGTGGTACGAGGCGTCGTTCCAGCAGTTGATCGACGAGGGCCTCGACCTCTTCACGGTCGACGTGGGCGACGCCTACTGCGCCGAGATCGACACCGCCGAAGACCTCGCCATCGTCGACGCGGCGGTGCGCGGCCGCGCCCTTAGCTAGGCCCGATCACCGCGACCGCGCGCGGCTACGCCCGCGCCGCCTGCCCGCGCCGCCGCCACGCCGCCACGGCGAAGTGCACGAGCAGCGTCGGCAGCAGCATCAGCGACCCAGCCACCAGTCCGAGCGTCGCGACCTTGCGCGC
>SHYZ01000011.1 GCA_009692535.1 Myxococcales bacterium | reverse complement strand
TTCGACGCCGCCGTGCACGACGGCACGCAGCTAGGGGCCGCGTCGGCTCGCGAGCCACCGTCGGACCTCGGGCTGCCGCCGTCGCTGTCGAACACGACGCTCGCGCCATTCCCGCGCGGATCGAATTGGCACCCCGCGCCCACCACTGCGAGGGCGACTGCCAGCCAGTTCAGCGGGTTCCGCGGCACCACGATCTACATTCATAGCATCCCCCCCTCGCGCCCGGAACCGCGGGCCACTCGCAGCTTCTGTCCGCTGTTGCGCACACTCGAGGCGCTGCAAGTTGCCGCGCTCCTGACGCGTTGTTAGCGTTCGACCATGCGCCGCCTCGCGACCCTCGCGGCCCTCGCGGCCCTCGCGGCCCTCGTGGCCCTCTCCTGCTCTGAGGACCCAGCCGCCGCAAAGCCCGGCACGGGTGCCGCTCCGGTGCCACTCACCACGACGACCGCCGCCCCCGCACCCACGTCCCCCGGCGCCGTCCCGTTCCCCGCTGACGCCGGCGCCCCGTACTTCGCCACCGGCCTCGCCGCCGAGGCTGCCGCGCACTTCGCACGCGACGAGTGGACGCAGGCGCGCGACAAGTTCGCCGCCTTCGCCGCATCGACCGACGCGCCCGCCGACGCCGACAGTCGCGCACGCCTCGCCTACGTCATCGCCTACTGCGACGCGCGGCTCGACCAGCCCAAAGCCGCCGCCGCCGCCTTCGACCGCGCCACAAAGGCTCTCCCGCTGCTCGCCGACCACGCGCGCTACGAATCGGCGCGCGCGCACTACCTCGCGCACGATCTCGACGCCGCCGAGGGCCGCGCCCGCGCCGTCACCCTCGGCAGCATCCCCGCCGCCGAGGCGCGCCTCATCATCGGTGACGTGCTCCGCGCGCGCGGCCGCGCCAAGCAGATCGCTGCCCACTACGAGGCGTACGTCGCCGACTACCCCGACGGCATCCGCGTCAGCGAGGCGCGCTTCTTCCACGCCGAGGCGCTCGAGAAACTCGGCCGCGCGCTCCCCGACGCGCTCACGCACTACCGCGCACTCGCGATCGCCCGCCCGCTCGATCGCTGGGGCCTCCGCGCACGCGAGCGCATGGACGCGCTCATCAAACAGCTCCCGCGAAAGCAACGCGCCGCCGCCGCCACACTCACCGCCGAGGAATTCCTCCTCCGCGGCACCGCGTTCTTCGAGGCGATGCGCAACCCCGAGTCCGAGGCCGACTTTCGCGCCGCCCTCACCGCCGACGGCCTCACGCCCACGCTCGAGTGCCGCGCGCGCTACCACCTCGCGCAGAGCATCTTCAAGCAGCGCACCCGCTGCAAGGCGGCGCCACTCTTCGACGACGCCGAGGCCGCGTGTCAGCGCGCGACCGACGTCGACCTGCAGGTGAAGTCCGCCTACCAAGCCGGCCGCTCCTACCGCTCGTGCGACAACGAGCCGGGCCTACGCGCCGCGGCGGTCCGCTACGAGCGCGTCGAGAAAATCTCCCCGACGCACTCCTACGCCGACGACGCGCGCGTGCGCCAGGCCGAAACCTGGGAGGCGCTCCCCGTCACTGCCGAGAACAGCGCCAAGATCGACGCGCTCCTCGCCTCCGTCCCCGAGCTCTACCCCGACGGCGATCTCCGCGGCGAGGCGCTCTGGCGGCTGGCGTGGCGCGCCTTCCGCGCCGGTCGCTACGCCGACGCGATCACCTGGCTCGATCGCCAAATCGCCGCAGTACCGAAAGAACGGAACTACTGGGCCGAGGGGCAGCCGCACTACTGGAAAGCGCGCGCGCACGAGCGCCTCGGTGATCGCAAGGCCGCCGAGGAGTCCTACGTCCGCTGCGTCGCGGAGTACCCGCTCAGCTACTACTCACTCCTCGCGCTCAACCGTCTGCGCGAGGGCTACGCCGAGCGCTTCCGTCGCGTCGCAGCCGACCTCGCGCGCGAACCCGCGAGCGCGAGCGGCGCACTCACCTTCGCCCCACGCGCACTCTGGGGCGAGCCTGGCTTTGCGCGCGGTGTCGAGCTGCTTCGGCTCGGCTTTGGCGCACTCGCCGAGCGCGAGCTCGCACGCCTCGGCCTCGTGCCCGCGAGTGGCCGCGCCGAGGTGACCGACCCTGCCGCCGCCGAAACCCTCTGGGCCACCGCGCTGCTCTACGATCGCGCGCAGCGCTACGATCGCTCGCACTGGATCGCACGCTGGTCAGTGCTCGACTACAAGGACGCGTGGCCCAACGCCACCAACCGCGCGCGCTGGGAGCTCGCCTACCCGAAGGTGTTCTGGCATCTGCTCGAGCCCGCCGCGCGCGCGCAGAGCCTGCCGCCTGAGCTGTTCATCGCGTTCGTGCGCGAGGAGAGCGCGTTCGATCCGATCCGCGAGTCGTTCGCCAACGCCATCGGCCTCACGCAAATGATCCGTCCCACCGCCGAGCGCTTCGGCAAAGACCTCGGCATCGAACCGACGCGCGAAAACCTGCGCGACCCCGAGAAGAACGTCGCCATCGGCTCCCGTTTCCTCGGCTTCCTCTGGCGCACCTTCGACGGCAACGCGGGCCTCGTCGTGCCCTCCTACAACGCCGGCGAAGGCGCGGTCTGGCGCTTCCTCTGCGAGCGCGGCACCTGGCCGCACGACGAGTTCGCCGAGGCGATCCCGTACGACGAGACGCGCAACTACTCCAAGCGCGTGCTCTCGTCCTACTTCACCTACGCGTGGCTGCACGACCGGACGATCCCGGTCATCAGCGCCGCGATCCCCCCCGGCGCGATCAACACCAAGCGCTGCGCCCGCAAATAACCGGGCGCGCCCGTCGCTACTTCTGGTTCTCTTTCTTCCGCCCGAAAATCCCGCTCCGCCGCACCGGCTCGACGACTGGCGCGACCACCACACCCGGCCCGGCGAACTCGACGAGCAGCTCGCGCTGCCGCTCAGTCAGCTCGCGCGGAATCTCGACCTTGAACTGCACGTGCTGATCGCCCACGCCGCGCCCGTCGATCCTGACGATCCCCTTGCCCCGCCGCAGCACGCGCGTCCCCGGCTGCGTCCCCGGCTCGACGTCGAGCTCGGCGCTGCCGATCCCCTCTTCCGCGAGCGTCGGCACCATCACCTTGCCGCCGAGCGTCGCCGTAACGAACGAGATCGGCACCTCGGTCAGCACGTCGATCCCATCACGCAGAAAGCGCGGCTCCTGCGCGACGTGCAGCACGACGTAGAGATGCCCCGACACGCCGCCCGCCGCTGCCTCCCCCTTGCCGGCGAGACGCAGCGTCTGCCCGTCGTCGATCCCCGGCGGCACCGCCACCGTCAGCGTCTCGGTCCGCTCGCGCAGCCCCGCGCCGCGACACTCTTCGCACTTGTGCACGATCACCGTGCCTGAGCCGCGGCAGTTCGGGCACGCGGTCCCGATCATGAAGAACCCCTGCGAGTGGAGCACCTGGCCACGCCCGCCGCAGGTCTTGCAGCGATCCGGCGTCGAGCCCGGCTTGGCGCCCGAGCCACTGCACGGCGCACACGCAACACGCCGTGCAACCTTCACGTCACGCGATGCGCCGTACACCGCCTCGACGAAACTGATCGTCAGGTCGAGCTTGAGATCAGCGCCGCGCGCCCGCCCGCCGCGTGGCCGTCCACCGCCGAACAGATCCCCGAACGAGCCGCCGAACAGATCCGCGAAGTGCGTGAAGATGTCGTCGACGCCGGCGAACCCCTCGAAGCCCGCCTGCCGCATCCCCTCGTGGCCGAAGCGATCGTACTGCGCGCGCCGCTCAGCATCGCGCAGCACCTCGTACGCCTCGGCCGCGTCCTTGAACTTGTCCTCCGCGATCTTGTCCCCCGGGTTGCGATCCGGGTGGAGCTCCATCGCGAGTCGGCGGTACGACTTCTTGATCGTCGCGTCATCTGCATCGCGTGCGACACCGAGAATCTCGTAATAGTCCTGCCGGGCAGCCATCGTGTGACCCGCCTTGTTAATCCGCACCTCCAAGGGTGTCAAGGTTGCGGCCCACCCCTGCCCGCCCCGCTGGCCGCGCCGCGCTCGGAGTCCTATCCTCGCGCCGTGCGCTGCCCGAACCCGACGCTCCGCCTGCTTGTCGTCACCTTCGCATGCGCCGCGCTGCTCACGCTTCTGCCGCGGCCGGTCGCCGCGCATCAGGGCTCGGTGACCCACTCGCGCGTTCGGCTCGGCGACGACGGCGTGGTCGACTACACGCTGCTCGTCAACTCACGCGACGTCGCGCCCGCGCTCGGTCTTGGTGACGACGCCGACGCGACCGACGCTGAGCTGCGCGCTGGAGAACGCCGCCTCGCCGACTACGTGCTCGCGCGGATCACCGTGCGGGCAGACGGCGCCGCCTGCCCCGGCGCGCTGCGACGGCTCGGCATCGTCACGCAGGCCGACCACTTCGCAGAGCTCGCGCTCCGCTTCAACTGCGCCGCCGCGCCCGCCAAGGTCGAGCTCGACTACCGGCTGTTCTTCGACCTCGACACCGCGCATGTCGGCCGACTCCAGGTCACCCACCGCGACCGAACCATCACCGCCGAGTTCAAGCAGGGCCTGCCCCCGTTCGCCTGGGCGCTCCCCAGTGCCGGCGCCGCGCCCGACGCTGCCGAGCCCGCGCCACCGCCGAGCCTCGGCTTTTCGCACTTCGTGCGCGAGGGCGCCCACCACATCTTCACCGGCTACGACCACATCGCCTTCGTGCTCGGCCTGCTGCTCGTCGTGATGGTGCGCGCGCGCGCGGGGGGCGGCTTCGAGGCGCGACCGGCACGCGAGAGCACGGGGCAGGTGATTCGCACGGTGAGCGCGTTCACCGTCGCGCACTCGCTCACGCTCGGCGCCGCCGCGCTCGGCTGGGTCAGTCTCCCCGGCGCGTTCGTCGAGTCGGTGATCGCCGCGTCGATCGTCTTCGTCGCGGTGGAGAACATCTGGCAGCGCGAGGTCGGCCCCCGACTCGCGCTCGCGTTCGCCTTCGGGCTCGTGCACGGGCTCGGCTTCGCGTCGCTGCTCGCGCCGATGCTGCCGCCCGGTGGCGCCGCGCTTCCGCTGCTCGCGTTCAACCTCGGCGTCGAGCTCGGTCAGCTCGCCATCGTCGCCACCGTGATGCCGCTGCTTGGCCTGTTCGCGGCGCGCGCCCCCGCACGTTACCGCACGGTCGCTGTCATCGGCGGCTCGGTCGTCGTCGGTGCGATGGGCGTGCTCTGGCTCGTCGAGCGGCTGCTCGGCATCACGACGATCTCACGCGTGCTCGGCTGAGCCGCGTGCTCGGCTGAGCCGCGCCCGCACCGCGCACCCGCGGCCCACGCCGCCTACTCCTGGCCGAGGATGAGCAGCCCGCGCGGCTCGTCGGCGACGTAAATCCGCCCCGTCGCCGCGTCGACGTCGATCCCGATCGCGCCCTCGAAGAACGACTTGCCCGGCCCGCCCTGCCAAGTGTTGAACCACGCCACCAACCGCGGCGCCGCCGGATCGGCCACGTCGATCACGCGAATGCCGTCCTGGTACCAAGACGCGTACGCCAGCGTCCCCTGCCCCATCAGGTTGTGCACCGAGACCTCGGGCCTGAGCGTGAGCTCGCCGATCTGCTTCATGAAGGTGTCGGGGCAGTCCTCGTCGACGCCAATGGTGCGCAGGTGCGCGCCGAAATCCTCGTCGCCGTGCACCGCCACCTTGCAGCCGTCCACCTCGGTGACCCAGCTCGAGTGGCTGGTGCGGCGCTCGTAGTCGTCGAACTGCCCCACCTGCGTGATCACCGCCGGGTCGGTCACGTCGACGACGACGAAGCCGATGTTCCAGTAGCTCAGGTAGGCGCGGCCGTCGGCGACGTAGAGATCGTGGATCGACCCGCCGACCGCGCCGACGTCGGGGTGTACGTAGCCGCCGAGCCGCGCCGGCGCCGCAGGATCCGAATAGTCCCAGACCTCGAGGCCGCCGGTCGTGCCGTCGACGAAGTAGACGAGTACGCCGACCGTAAAGAGCGTGTGTACCGACCACGAGTAGCCGAGATCGGGGAGTGTCGCCGCGAGCGACGGCTGCGCGGGGTCGGTCACGTCGATCGAGTCGATGCCGAGATAGTCGCTCGAGCAGAGCGCGTACCTGCGCCCGCCCGGCCCACGCACGAGCTTCACGTCGTTGTAGCCGCCCGAGTAGTAGCGCCCGACGTCGCGCGGCTGCGTCGGATCATCCACGTCGACGATGCGCAGACCGTCGGAGTGGCGCACCACGTATGCGAGCCCGTCCTCGACGCGCACGTTGACCGCGATGCCGGTCTCCCACGGATCCGACGGCGACCCGGCGAACTCGCCGAGCAGCGTGATCCCCTCGCCCTCCGCCTCGCCGGGCATCCGCTCGACGCGCACGCCGCGAAAGGTGCCGGTGAGGCATGGGAAGCCGAAGTACTCCACGTAGCGGGTGCTGCACTGCGCGTAGCGGCCCCAGAGGCTGCCGTCGTCGTCGCGACGACAAGCGTCGAACGCACGCACGACGAGGTGGCCCGACGCTGTCTGGTAGACCGTGCGCACGAAGAGGTCGTCGTCGTCGAGGCGGACGTCGCGTGTGCGCTCGGTGCCGAGCCACGCGCTGTACCCACCCTGCCGCTCCTCGATGCCGTAGGCGTCGTTCCACACGCCAAAATCGCCGTCGGTGTCGTGGTGCCACACGCCGACCGGATCGAGCCCGGAGAGGGTCCCCGGCTCGCAGCCGATGCGGTCGAAGTCCGACGGGGCGTCGTACTCGGCGCCGGTCAGGTGATCGGGCGGCGGTGGCGGCTCGTCACGCGCGTCGGCACCGGGCGCGCCCGCATCGACGAGCAGCGCACCGGCGTCGGTGCTGCAGCTAGTTGCGAGAACGGCGACGGCGAGCGCGAACGGAAGCAGGCCAAACGGGACGAGTGCACGACGAGCGAGCCGGGCGGCGAAGTCGAAGCGGGAGCGCATGCGCATCATGTAGACGAGTACTGTCACCGATCGGTCGCCGCGTGCAAGGACTGGCGGCCCGCGCCGTGCGCGCCGCCCCGCCGCGCCCCGGCGCGCACCTCGATCGCGGCTCACACAGCCGACGCCGCACACGATATAGTGCCCGCAATCGGATGATCGATCCTCTCGCGGCCCCGGGCTCTCTCGCGCGCCCACGGATCCTCTACTTGGGCGCCGATCGCGACGCGGCCGGTGAGATTGAACGCTCGCTCGCCACGGCCTACGACCTCGTGCGCGTTGCCGACGCCGAGGACGCGCTCTCACTCCTGGTGCGCGAACCGTTCGTCGCAGTGGTCGCGCACCTCGAGGCCGGCGGCAACGGCGCCGAGTTCCTCGAGGCAGCGCAGAACCGCGCCCCACGCACACGCCGAGTCCTCGTCGCCAACGGGGTCTCCTCCGACACACTCGTCGCTGCGATCCACCGCGCGCAGCCGCACCGCGTGCTCAAGGTGCCGCTCGAGCACGGCGAGATCCGCGCCCTGCTCGACCCGCTCGTCTCCGCGAAGCTGCTCGAGGACGATCAAGCGCGCTGGCTCGACGAGATCCAGCGTCTGAACGCCGAGCTCGCCGCCCTCTCCTACCGCGATCCGCTCACCGGCCTCTACGGCAAGCACACCATCCTCGATCGGCTCCGCGAGGAGGTCTCGCGCGGTCGCCGATACCAGCGTCCGCTCTCGATCATCGTCGGCAATCTCGACCACTTTCAGGAACTGAACGAGCGCCTCGGCTACGAGCAGGGCGACGAAGTGCTGCGCGTGGTGGCCGAGGTGCTTCTCTCGAGCGAGGTCGGCCGCGTGCGTGCGAGCGACATCGCGGCGCGTGGCGATGGCGACTCCTTCGTGTTGATCCTCCCCGAGACGCACCGAGCCGGCGCGCGCATCAAGGCCGAGCGGATCATCTCCGAGCTCCGCGCCAAGCTGAGCCACGACGAGGTCCGGGCCACGACCAGCCTCGGCGTCGCGACCTTCCCCGACGACGCGCACACGGCGGACCGGTTGCTCGAGGCCGCAGTCGCAGCGCTCGCGAACGCAAAGGAGAGCGGCCGCGATCAGGTGGTGGTCGCGAGCGGGCTCACTGGCGACGAAGCGGCCGAGCCGGAGCTGGCGACGCTCGCCGACTCGAGGACGCTCTCGACCTACCACGAGCAGATGTACCTGATCGTGTCGACGCTGAGCAGGGAGCGCGCGCTCGGCTGCCTCTACGTCGATCTCACGCGGCTGCGCAAGGTTGAGCAGGAGTACGGCACGCTGCGCCACAACGAGCTGCTCGACAAGGTGGGGCAGCTCCTGCTCGAGCTGCGCGGCGTGCGCATGCGCTCAAGCGACATGCTCTGCCGCGCTGATGACGGCGACGCCTTCGTCTACTTTCTCGCGCCCTCGCGCCGCACGGGTGACAGTCCCGCCGAGGAGCTTGAGAGCCTCGCGCACCGCGTGCAGGAGAGCATCGACGCGGCGCTCGCACGCGAGGTGTTCGACCTGATCCACGACCACCCGCGCATCGCGATCGGCTACGGCCGCGTGCTGCAGAACCCGATGATCCGCTCGGAGCGCCTCGTGACCCGGCTCGTCGACGAAGCGCGCGAGTCGTCGACCCTCATGCGACGGCGGCAGGCGCAGCGCGACAAGGACCTGCTGCAGGAGATCATCCTCGCGGAGGGGCTGACCGCGGTCTACCAGCCGATCGTCGACCTACAGACCGGCTCGATCTTCGGCTTCGAGGGCCTCACGCGCGGCCCGAAGAAGACGCCGCTCGAGGCGCCGCTCGCGCTCTTCTCGGTGGCCGAGGAGGTGAATCTTCTCTTCGAGCTCGACCGCGCCTGCTTCCGCAACGGACTCAAGGCGGCGGCCAACCTTCAGCCGGTGCACCGGCTGTTCCTGAACCTCCTGCCGCTCTCCTTCTATGACTCGGCGTTCATCGAGACCGAGATCACGCAGATCCTCGTGGCCAACAACCTCACGCCGGCGAACATCGTCTTCGAGATCACTGAGCGGCTCGCGATCGAGAACTTCACCTCGTTCAAGCGCGCGCTGGCGGTCTACACCGGGATGGGCTTCGGCGTGGCGGTCGACGACGTCGGCACCAAGCACTCGAACCTCGAGGCGGTGATGGCGCTCCGGCCGCACTTCGTGAAGCTCTCCGACGTGCTCACGCGCGGCGTCGCCAAGAGCACGGTGAAGCGCGAGATGCTCCGCTCGCTCGGCCGCATCTCAACCGCGATCGACGCAGTCATGGTCGCCGAGGGGATCGAGACTGCCGACGACATGGCGGTGCTCACCGACCTCGGCATCAAGTACGGACAGGGCTACTTCCTCGCGCGTCCGGCACCGCCGTTCGCCGAGCTCACCGAGGCGGCGCGCACCGCGATGGCCGCGCTCGCCGATGGTTCGCTCAAGCCGGTGGTGCTCGACGGCGACGACGGAGACGACGAGCACGACGAGCACGACGAGGGCGACGCGCGCGTGCGGACTTCGTCTTCGTCGTCGGCTTCGGCACTGTCGTCCTCGAACGCCGAGCCGCTGCCGGCGTTCGAAGACGAGCCGACCGGCATGCGGCGCGTGGTCGCACCGGCTCCGACGGTGGAGCGCGAGGCCGGCAGCACGGTTGGCGAAGCCCAGTCCGGCAAGCAGATCTGAGCTGAGATTCGAGAACCCACAATGGATCTCGCATCGCTCCACAAGCTGCTGCTCTTCGGTATCGAGAAGGGCGTCTCCGACATTCACTTCGAGGTCGGCTACCCGCCACACTACCGGCTCAGCGGCGAGCTCCTCGGCGTCACCAAGGTGCCCGCGCTCCGCCCCGACGACACGCGAGCGGTCGCGCGCCTGATCCTCGAGGCGCGCGCCGCCACGCTCGATCTTGACCGGTCCTTCCGCGAGCTCGACGTCACCTACGACCTGCCGGGGAGCGGCCGCTTCCGCGCGTCGATCTTTCGGCAACGCGGGCAGATCGGCGTCGTCCTCCGCCACATCCCCTACCGCGTAAAGTCGTTCGCCGAGCTCAACCTGCCGCCGATCCTCGGCGAGATCTCCGAGTCGCGGCGCGGCCTCGTGCTCGTGACCGGCGCGACGGGTAACGGCAAGACCACCACCATCGCGTCGATGGTGCGGCACCTGAACGAGACCCGGCGCGCGCACATCGTCACCATCGAGGACCCGGTCGAGTTCGTGTTCGAGCCGGGGAAGTGCATCATCATCCAGCGCGAGCTTCAGACCGACACCCCGAGCTTTCGCGACGCGCTGACCGCGGTGCTGCGGCAGGATCCCGACGTGATCGTCGTCGGCGAGGTCCGCGATGTGCAGACCGCCGAGATCTGCCTCGAGGCGGCGGAGACTGGCCACCTCGTCATCAGTGCGCTCCACACGCACGACACCACCTCCACCATCCAGCGCTTCGTCGGGCTCTTTGCGCCGACGGATCAGGATCAGGTGCGCGAGCGGCTCGGCGACGCCCTGCAGGCGGTCGTCTCCATCCGCCTGCTGGTCGCGCGCAGCGGGCGTGGCCGCGTGCCCGCAGTCGAGGTGCTGCGCATGACCCGAACGGTCCGCGAGTGCGTGCGCACCGCCGGCCGCCTCGGCGACATCGCGGAGCTCATGCGGCGCGGCCGCGACCTCTACGGCATGCAGCTCTTCGATCAACAGCTCCTCGAGTTGGTGAACAGCGGTCAGATCACCCTCGAGGCCGCGATGTACGCCTGCTCGAACCCCGAAGAGTTCGAGCGCAGCATGACGATCGAGTAGCGGCGATCAGCGGCGCGCGACGACGCGCCCGTAGTCGCGAAACTGCTCGAGCACGCGCGCCATCTCGTCGTCGGGCAGGATCGCCGGCTCGCCGACCGCGAGCGCGCGCAAATAGCCGGCCGCGAGCGCCTCGACCTCGATCGCTAGGCTCAACGCGGCGGAGAGATCACGCCCGACCGCGACCACGCCGTGATTCGCGAGCAGCGTGGCCTGTCGATCACGCAGCGCCGCCACCACGCGCGCCGCCAGCTCGGCCGAGCCGAACGTCTCGTACGCGGTGCAGGGGATCGAGCTCCCCCCCGCCATCGCCACCATGTAGTGGTACGCGGGGATGCCCCGCCGGAGCGTCGACAGCGACGTGGCGTGCGGCGAGTGCGTGTGCATGATCGCGGCCACCTCGGGGCGCGCCGCGTAGATTCCCGCGTGCAGTCGCCACTCGGTCGACGGACGCAGCCGGCCCGCCAGGACCGCCCCCGCCGCGTCGAGCTCGACGAGGTCGTGCGGCTCGAGCTTCCCGAGTGCCGCGCCGCTCGGCGTGACAAGCAGCCCACCGGACAGACGAACGCTCGCATTTCCCGAAGTGCCGGGCGCGAGTCCCGCGGCGACGGCACGCGCTGCCGCCTGTGCAAGCTCGGTGCGAAGTTGGTGCTTCGTCGTCATGCTTGGAGAGGTGCTGCCGCGTGCGACTAGCTACTTCATCCGCTCGAGGATCTCGTCCCGCGTCACGACTCCCTTGGCGATGAGCAGGTGCAGCATGCGACGAATCGTCTCTTCGGCGCGATGCACCAGCGCCTCGAGATGATGCACTCGCTCCTGCAGCGCCACGATCTCCCGCTGCTGCTCAAAGTTCGTCGGCGTCACAACCTCCGACAAGTCGACCAGCCCAGTCTGGCGCCGTACCCCCGACGACGTCGGCCCGCCCACGCCCAGACTCGACGAGCTGGCCGCGTGGTCCCTGGCGACACTCGGCACGCCCTGCGGGCCGGCGTGGCTCATCGCCACTTTCACCGCGGCAGACGCACTCACGTCTGCCGTGGCCGAGCGCACCCGGGCGCCGAGCGAGCCGGTGCGCGGGTCGACGGGGAGTGCCCCCCCGCTGGCATCCTTGACCGTACGAAAACCGCTCATGTCGGTCGTGACTTCGAGGAAACGCCCCGAGTTCAGCTTGTGCGAGTCCGAGTTCAGCTGACCGGTCGGCGCGTGGCTCGGATGCTCGGTGCCACCGAGTGCCGCCACCCCGCGACCGTAGTGCTTGTGCAGCGCGCGCTCGAGCATGCGCGGCCCGGCGAGATGCGGGCGCACGTTGAGTCGAGTGCGAATCTGCATCTCGTCGATGATGCCGAGATTGAGCGGGTCGCACATCGCCACGTCGAGGAACTTCCCGGTTAGCAGAAACGGAATGATGCCGTGCTGCTCCGCGAACTCGCCAGATAGGAGGTCGAGCACCTCGGGTTCAATTTCGAGGTTCACCACGTCGGCGATCGGCAGGTGGAGCTGCTGCGCGAGCGCGTCGACCAGCACCTCCTCGCGCACGAGGCTCATGTCGAGGAGGATTCGACCGAGGAAGCCGCCCCACCGACGCTGCTCCGCGAGCGCAGCACGCAGCTGCGACTCGTTCACCAGCCCCGACTCCAGCAAGATCTCGCCGATCTTCTTCCGCGCCATCACGCCCTCACCTTTGGCTTACCAAAGACCGATCAGTACCGCCCCACCACCCGCAAGAAGAAGCCATGGCTGTCACGCTCGAGGTCCGCGAGTTCGTCATCGGAGAAGCGGCTGAAGTTATACCCCGCTCCAAGCCAGACGCGATCATTGAGGCGATAGGTCGCCTCGGCCAGCGCGCCGTGCCGAAGCTCGGCAGAGCCGGGGCGGTCGAGATAGAGGAACCGATACTCGGCGCCGAGCTCCCACCGGCCGCGCAGCGTGTAGCCGGCGCGCAGCAGCCAGAGCCAAGTGTGTACGACGGCGTCGAGCGACTGCGCATCCATGAGCTCGACCTCGCTCGCGGTGCGCTTCCACGCGACCTTGCCCGACAGCTTGAGCCGCATCGGCAGCTCGACGATCGGCGCGAGCGAGGCGACGTGCGCGTCGGTGACGCTCGACTGGCCGGCCAGGCCGACCGGGCGCTGATCGAGCTGCCACGCGTAACGGAAGAAGAGGTCGAACCAGTCGAGCCGCAGCGGCCGGTACGCCCAGCCGGCGCTCGCCTCGACGAAGCGCGCCGCGATGAACGAGGAGACCACGCCGTCGGGCAGCATGCGCCCGTGGTTGGTGAGGTCCTCGGTGTGCGAGACGCGGAAGCGACCGAGGAAGGTGAGATCGTCGGACCACTTCCAGTCGGCTGCGGTGGCGGAAACGACCTGCAGCTTCTCGCCGGGCGGAAGCACGAGCGGTGCGCCGGGCGCGGTGCCACCGTGATCGGGGAAGGCTCCGGTCGCGATGCCGCGCGGGTCCTCGCGCACGAGGCCTTCGTAGCGCGGGTCGACCGAGCCGGGCTGGCCGTGCATGCCGTCGTCGAAGCGCACTTCGACGGCGCTGGTCACGCGCAGCCGGTCGCCACGCAGGTACTCGGCCGCCGCGTGCAGCACGTCGCGTAGGTTCTCGCCGGTCGGCGTGCCGTCGGGCAGGTAACCGCCGAACGTCTGCTGGTGCTCGTAGCCGAGCGCGAGCGAGAAGCCTTTCTTCAGCCGGATCTTGTGGCCGAGGCCGAGCACGGCGCGGTTGCGCGTGCCGAGTGCGCCGCGCTCGAGTTGGTACTCGCCGTACGCCTTGCCTCTGCCGCCGCCGAGGCCCTGCTCCGCGCCCAGCACGCTGGTCGAGAAGAGGCGCCCGCCGCGGTCGTCGAAGCGCTCCTGCGCGTAGATCGAACCCTTCGCGCCGAACGGCGTCTTGAGGCCGAGCTGCGCCGCGGTGTCGCCGTTCCAGCGGAGCGCGCCGGTGCCCGACAGCGTGAGCTTCTCGGCGAGCTCCCAGTCGGCGCCGAGCGTCGTCGTGATGCCGGCGAGGTCGTTGGAGTAGTCGCGGCCGGCGCCCGAGTGCGTGAGCGGATCGAGCAGCGGGTCGCGCGCGCCGCCCACCTGCACCTGCACCTCCTGCCCGGCGCGCAGCGAGACGCGCCTCGAGAGCCCGTAGGTGGCGAGCCCGCCGAAGCCGAACCGCTCGGTGTCGATCTGCGGCGTCATGCCATCGTCGAGCGACGCGGTGGTCGATAGCCGCTGGTAGGCGGCCTCGAGCTTCCAGTCGAGCCGACGGCCGTCATGCGCCCACTGCAGCGTCGTGGTGTTGCTGGCGCGCTCGTCGAGCCGCAGCGGATCGGGGTTGGCGGCCACGACCTCTGGCGTCGGTCCGATGCGCGGCAGCTCGGCGAGCTCGGAGTCGTAGCGCAGGGTCAGCGAGTCGGCTTGGCTGAGACGGTGAACCGCCTGGCCACCGATCTTGCGGCGCCCCTGCTCGAGGATCGCGCCGCCCGCGTGGAAGCCGTGCTCGAGGTTCTGCGCGTAGAGCGAGAGCCGCGTCTCCTCTGCCCAGCGACGCTTCCAGAAGTCGCCGAGCTGCGTCTCGGCGCGGAGCTTCCACGCCACCTTGCCCGTCGCGCTCGCGTCGGGCGCCGCAAACGCGACCGCATCGAGTCCCTGGAAGGAGAGCCCGCCGTCCTGCGAGAGGAAGTTCCCCGCGTCGGACGACGATGAGCGCGCGACCTCGGCGGTGAGCGTCGTGCGCGCCTTCGCCTTCCACGCGAGATCGACGCCGGCGAGCGAGTAGTCGCCGAGCGCGCCATCGCCGTCCCGTGCCTCACCGACGAGGCCGGCGCCGATCGCGAGCGTGTCGAACAGCGTGTTGCGCACGTAGGCACCGCCCGCTGCGCCGCCGGTCGCATCGTCGAGCTCGTGCTCGTAGCTGACCTCGACGTAGACCGGGTGGCCGTCGAGCGGCGTCTGGGACGACGAGAGGCCGCCGAGCACGAGCGCGCCGTCGGCGCTCGACGAGATCGGCTCGCGGAACATCACGCGCCCGCCGGCGTAGTCGATCACGTAGTCGGAGTCGCGCGCGAGCGAGCGCTCGGAGAGCAGCAGGCCGTTGTCGCGGTCGCGGACGATCACCCGCACCCGCTCGCCGCCCTCGACGAGCTGGCTGTGGCGCAGGTAGTAGAGCGTGCCGCCGGTGGCGCGGAAGAGGTTCACGTCGCGGCCGAGGCGCGCGTCGCCGGTGCTCACGAACACGCGCGACTCGTGCTTCACCTTGGCGAAGCTGCGGGTGAAGTCGACCTCGGTGCCGTAGACGGTGCGGTCGTAGCGGAAGAGCTCGCCGCCCGACGCGAGCCGGGTCTGGAAATTCCCGATCAGCGCGCGCAGCCCCTTGGCCTCGGCTGCGAGGTAGAGCTTGCCGCGCGCGCGGGCGTCTCGGACCTCGGTCGCGTCGTCGCCGTAGACCGCCTGCTCCTCCTCGGGATCGATCGACGTGTCCGAGAACTCCTCGAAGGCGGACTGCTTCGCAGTGTCGAGGTGCCCCGTGACCTTGACCGGACCGAGGGTCTTGCCGGCGCTAAAGCGTCCCTTGTAGTAGGCGGCCACGCGGCCGTGGAGCACTGCCGAGCCGGCGACCACGCTGTCGTGCTGCCCCCAGCCGTCGAGCGCGGCGCCGTCGGCGCTCCAGCCGTCGCCGGTTTTGGCCGATGCAATCGCGCCGTCGGCGAGCACGAGCAGGAAGTGCTCTGTCTCGGAGACCGCGACCGGCCAGCTGATCCGCGCCACGTTGTCGTCGACGTCGGTCGCCTCGACGACGAGCGTGGACGCGCCGAGCGGCAACGTGATGAGCGCGGCGTAGCGGCCATCGGCATCGACCGGCACCTCGCGACCGTTCACGCGCAGGCGGTTGGTCTTGTGCGTGCGCGCAGCGAGCCAGAGTTCCGGCGAGCGAAGCCGTAGCCCGCGTGGTGGCAGCGAGACGACGAGGTCGGCCGCGCGCACCGCATTGGGGACATTGATTCGCGCGCCGGACGTGGCGTCGACCATGACGCGCGACTCCGGGGCGGGCTTGGCTGCGTCCTTGCTGCCCGCAGCGACGGGATCCGACAGCGCGGCATCGAGCTCGGCGCCGCCAAACTCCGACGCATCGTGTGCCAACTCGAGCGTGAGCGCCGGGCCGGGGGCGAGGCGCGCGGTGGTCGCCGCAGCAGCGTCGGCGTTATCCGCCGGGGCGAGCACATCATCGCGGCCACCCGGTGCGCCCGCGACGGGCGCGCCAGGTGCGCCGGCGGCGCCGGGGGCGAGCGCGTCGTCGCTGCTGCCGGGGCGCGACGAGTCTATCGTGGCGCCAGCAGGCGCGACCGAAGGCGAGTCAGGCACGGTGTCGCCCGCCGCGGCTGCGACCGGCAGCGTGAAGGTCGCGCGCCGTCCATCGGCCGAAGTCAGCTCGATGACCAGCGCGCCCGGCACCGGCAGGTCTGCGGTGGTGGTGAACTCGGTCCCGCTGATGCCGACCGTGCGTCCTGCGACCACGACTCGCGCGGCTGCGGCGCTGGTCGGCGAGTGCGCGGTGATCCGCACCGAGTCGACGACCTTGCCCGCGCGCGGCCGCCGGCGTGCGACCGCAGGCGCCGGGACTGCCGGCGCGACGACGACGTCGATTCGTGCGACCGGCGCGCCGAGCTTGGCCAGCGCGATCTTGAGCGTGGACGCACGCGCCGCGACGGTGAACTCCGGCTGCGCCGCGTCCTTGCCACGCAGAGCGACCGCGAGTGCGATACGGAAGAGGTCCGACGGCGAGCGCTTGCGCGCTGCGGCGGTGAGCCGGACCAGCGCCTTCTTGAGCGCCGCGGTCGGCGCGCCCTTCTTGTCGAAGAGCGTGCCCTTCGCCTCAATCGCCGCCAGCGCACCGGGCGCGGCCCCGATGGTGAAGCTGCGCGGCGCGGCGTCGGCGCGACCGCCGCGTGCATCTTCCACGACAAACTCGACGAGGTAGCGCGCGCTGGTTCGGACCGCGAGCTCGCCGCCCGGCGTGAGGCCGTCCCACGAGAGCAGCGGCGGTGGGCGACCATCGCCGTCCTGTCGGTAGACCGGTGCCGCGCGCGCTCCATCGCGGAGCTCGGGGCGGATCACGAGCTCCCATCGACCGCCGCTCACGCCCTCGGGCACGACGAGGTCGAACGCCACCGAACGATCGAGGTGTGCCTTCGCTGGCGCAGGCGGCGGGCCACGCCGACGGCCACGCGCCCGACGAGGACTGGGCGGCGTCACGATGTCGAAGCGCGGCTCCGCAGTCGTCGAGGAAGCGCCCGGCGTCGCGCCGGCGAATGCGAGCGACACGCCGAGCAGCGCGCCGTCGACCGGCTGACCATCCACCGTGAGACGACCGGTCGCAACGTCGCCAGCCACTGTGACCTTGCGGGTCGGCGCCGCGGCCACGCCGCTCGTGCCATCGCCCACGCGGATCACGACCATCACGCGCCGCGTGTCGGCGCCGAGGAGGTCGAGAGTGATCGTGCCGTCGGCGGGAATCGGCACGTTGCGCACGAAGTGGCCAGCCTCGTCGACGGTGGCCGGCTCGCCTTCGACCAATGCATCGGGCGTCACCTTCGCGGGCGCCGGCACGGTTCCCCCCGCCACTTTGGGCGGCGGGGGCACGATTCGGATTACGACGCGCTGGTTCTTCGCACGGTCGGTGCGGGTGCGCGTGCCGGCGATCGCCTCGAGCCCTCCGCGACCGCGCGCGACGATGCGCGCCGCGCCGGAGTCGAGCCCCGTGAGCACCGCGCGGGCCGCATCGGCCTGCGCCTGGGTGGCCGCCACCGACCTGAGCACGTCGCCGCGCCCGTCGCCATGTACCTCCACCTCGAGAACAGCGCCCTTCGGGACCGTGCGCGCCAGCGCGATCAGCTGGCGCCTGAGCGCGGGCTTCACGATCGGCACACGGCGCTTCACGCCGAAGAACGTCCCGCGTAGCGTCTCGACGCGCTCGGGCGCCTTCGGCACGCCGAACGCGACGCCGAAGGTCACGCGCGCGCTCGACGCTTCGGCGCCGTCGGTCGCCACGACACGAAGCTGTGCGGTGTAGATCGCGTCGGACGCGACCACCTGGCCATCGTCCCCCTTGCCGTCCCAAGCGAACGCACCGGGCGCGCCATCACCCGACGCTGTCCGCACCACGACACGGTCGCCCGACGCCGCAACACGCGACACCTCGAGCACCCAGCGCGCCGCGTCGCTCGTAGCGCTCCACGCGCCTTGCAGAATCGGCGCGGGGGCAAAGCCACCCGACAGCGGTGCGGCGAGGTTCGGAGCGCCACGAGCGTCGACAGCCGCGTCGGCGGCCGCGTCAGCCGCCGGCGGCAGCAGCAGCGCGGCGTCGACCGCGAGCGCGAGCGTGGCGGCTGGCAGCGCGAGCGGCGCGCCGTCGATCGCGACCGTCATCGCGGCGAGATCCCCCGTGACGGTCACCGAGGTCTTGGGCAGCTTGGGCGACGTCGACGTCGCAGCGCCCTTTACCGTCTTGCCCGAGAGCGAGATCGTCGCCACGTCGGTGTCGGTCGTGGTGACCGACGACGACTTGCCGCAGCGCACCGGGAAGCTCGCGCGGTCGGGGAGGCCGCGCGTCATGTGCATCAGGCGCATCGCATCGCCGGCCAGCGTCGAGCCCGGCGGCAGCGTCGCGATGTCGAGCTTGAGCAGACGCAGCCCCGGCTCGACCTGCGAGAGGTGCCAGCGGCCGTGTTGGTCGGCGACCGCGTACGACCCGGTGTCGATGTAGACGCGCGCGCCGGGGACGCCGCCCTCGGCCGGCCAATCGTGGCGACCGTCGCCGTCGTCGTCGCAGAAGACCCGCCCGACGAGCAGCGCGAGGTCGAAGTCAGGATCATCAGCGACGCGCAGCGGCACGCGATCGGAGTTCGACAACTCCACGCCGGCCGCGTCGGCGAGTACAGCGCGGTTCTCGTAGACGCCCTTGCGCGTGTCGAGTCCGACGACGACTTGATAGGTGAGCGTCAGCTGCCCGCCCGCCGGGAGATCGAACGGACCGAAGCGGACCAGCCGGCCGCTGCCGCCCGCGGTGAGGAGATCGCCGAAGCCGCCGTTGCCCGCTTGCAGGCGCGTCACCTCGGTGCCGCTCACGATCTCGACCGCGGCGTGGCCGCGCAGGTACGAGAGACCACGCGCCGGCGCGTCGAGCAGGTAGACGCCGTCGAGATCGCGCGGCGAGCGGTTCTTCACGGCGACCGTGTAGACAACGATGTCGCCGAGCGTCGCCTCGGGGCGGTCAGCGCGCTTGTCGAGCCGCACCTGCGTCGCGAGTGGATCGAGCGGGACGTGGTTGCGGCGCACGTCATCACCGGGGTCGACCGGATAAAAGCGGAGGTACCAGGTCTGCTTCGCGCCCGGTGCGACGCTCGGCGCTGCGTTCGCAACGACGTCGCCCGGTGGCGCGAACCCGGGCGTCGCGGGGATGCGCTGCGACGGAAAGACCCAGGTCGACGTCGTGGTGTCGAGCTCGAGGCGATAGCGTCGCCCCGGCAGCACGTCGTACTTGTAGATGCCCTCGGGCGTGGTGCGCTGCCCTTGCTGGCCCGGTCCCATGCGGTCGGCGGGGACGAGGACGCCCGGCTCAGTCTCGTCCTCGCTGTCGTAGAAGAGGAAGGTCTGCACGTCGGCGAGCGTGCGGCCGGTGGTGGAGTCGTAGACGCGACCGGAAGGATCGACGAGCACGTCGCGATCGAGGTCGACGCCGCCCTCGACCACGAGGCCGCCCACCTCGGCGAGCTGCGCGCCACGCGAGGAGAGCGCGCGCACGACGTAGCGACCCGGCGGGAGGCCGTCCACGCGGTAGCGCCCCTCGGCGTCGGTGACAAGGCCGACCAGCGGTGAGCCGCCGGGGGCCTCGGCGCGCAGAATCTGGAGCTGCACGTCGGCGAGCGGCTGATCGTCCGCCTCGACGTAGACGCGGTCGCGCTCGTCGCCGTCGATAAAGACGCGCCCCACGAGGCGACCGACGCCGGGAACGCCGCCGATGGTGACGCAGGCCGGCGCGGAGACCACCTCGATGCCAGCGACAGTCGCGGTGGCGTCGTTGCAGATCGGCTCGGCCGGCTCGGCGTCGTTTGGCTGGACGATGGCGCGGAAGGTGATCGTGAGGGTCTCGCCCGGCGCGAGCGTGAGGCCGCCAAGCACCAGCGAGCCGCCGGTCGGTGACGGCACGAACGGATCGGCGGGGAGCCCCGGCCAGACCGTCGAGCCGGGGACGTAGCTGACGCCGACGGGGAGCAGGTCCTCGAGCCGGAGGTCGGCGAGCGGGAGGCTGCCCTGGCTGCCGAGCTGGAGCGTGTAGAGCAGCTCGTCACCTGCTTCGACGACGCCACCGTTTGCGTCGGCAACGGTCTTGGCGAGCGTGAGCGCGGGACGATCGCCGACCGGCGTGATGGTCTCTTGGTCGCCGTTGCCGTCGTTGCCGTCGGCATCGGTCAGCTCGAACGCGGTCTCGTCGGAGGTGACCTCGCCCTGGTTCACGAGCTCGAGCGCGCCGACGCCCACGCGCACGCGGAACTCGACGAGCGCGGTCGTGCCGGCCGCAAGGTCGCCGACGCGGACCGTGAGTCGACCGCCGACCACCTCGCCGGCATCGCCGTCGGCGGGATCGGTGAGCGATGCGCCGTCGAGGCGAAGCGAACCGGCGACCCACTCGCCACCGGCGGGCAGCGCGTCGACAAGAGTCACGCCGTGCGCGTCGGACGCGCCGCTGTTGGTCATGCTCACGCGGTAGTGGACGATCTCGCCCGGCTGGAACAGGCCGTCGCCGTCGTCGCCCACCGGCACCGGGTCGTAGGTCTTGATCGCGCCGGCGAGGATCGGTCCCCCGCCGACGACGACGATGGTCGAATCGCTGGGCGCAGGCGTGGCCGGGTCATCGGAGGGAGCACTCGCGCCGAGGCGGTTTGACGCGAAGCCCTGGTTGGCGATGAGCGTGCCGCCGAGTGCGGTCGCCGCGACGCGCGTCCTGAAGGTGAAGGTGACGCGGGCGCCGGGCAGAAGATCGCCGCTGCCAGCGCCGCCGGCACCGTCGACAAGGACGCCAGGCGCGACAGCGAGCGGCGAGACTCCGCCCGGCCCGTCGGCGAGCGGGACGCCGTCGGCGGTGGTCGAGTCGGCGACGTACTCGGTCTGGGCCGGCGCGGGATCGAAGAGCAGCGTGGCAGGAGAGGTCTCGCTGCCGGCGTTCTCGACGACGAGCGTCCACTCGAGGAGATCGCCCGGCACCACCACGCCGCCGTTCTCGTCGACGACTGTCTTCTCGACGCGGAGCAGCGGGCCGGCGACGACCACGAGGCGCGTCGGATCGTCGGCGGTCGGCGTGCCCGGATCGTCGGACGGCACCGGCGCGACCAGCCCGCCTGCGCCGACTGCAGCTTGGTTGTCGAGCAGCTCGCCGTTCGTCGCGTCGTCGGCGATGCGCGCTGCGAAGGTGAGCGTGGTCGCCACGCCGGGGACGAGGTGCGCGAGCGCGGGCGTGGTCGCCGTGTCCCAGCGGATCACGCCGCCGGCGAAGACGCCGCCCTGCCCAGGCACGACGTCGACGAGACGCGGGCTCACCGGGTCGGTGACCACGACGGAGTAGGCGTGCGCCGGGCCGGCCACCGTGACGCGGATCGAGTACGTCACCGGGTCGCCGGGCGAGAACGCGAGACCGTTGTCGTCGGTGACGGTCTTCTCGACCGTGAGTTCCGGCGTGGCGTCGGTGAAGAGGTCGGTCGGATCGTCGAGCTCGGGGTCACCCGGATCGTCGGTGAGCACGCCGGTCGGCGTCTCGGCCGAGGAAACCTGCGCTTGGTTGGCCACGACGACAGCGTCGGGCACGTCGGCGCGGACCTGGCTGGTGAAGCGCACCACCGCGTCGATACCGGGGAGCACCTGCGCGATCGACCAGGTGAGCACGCCGGTCGCGACGTCGAACACGCCGCCGTCGAGCGGCACGATCGCCTCGAGGCGCGTGAGGTCGACGTTGTCGGTCACGACCACTGCGTTCGCGGCCGCGTCGCCGCTGTTCACGACGCGGATCTCCCAGGTGAGCAGCGTGCCCGGGGTCACGATGTCGCCCGGTCCGGCGCCGACCACCGTCTTTACCGACGTGCTGAGCTCGGGCGCGGCGACGATCACCACCAGCGTCGGGTCGCCGGGCAGCGGGGTGCTCGGATCGTCGGAGAGGCCGGGGACCGGCACCGTCTCGATGATGAAGCTGGCCTGATTCGAGATCACCGTGCCGGTCGCGATCGGGGCCGCCGCGCGGGCACGGAAGCGGGCGACCGACGGCGTGGCCGGGACGACTGCCGCAATGCTCCAGGTGATCGTGCGGCTGGCCGCATCGTAGACACCACCGTCGAGCGCCTCGACAAACGCGAGCGCGGGCGCGAGCGCATCGGTGACGACCGCGTTGCGGCCGATCGCGTCGCCGGCGTTCGCTAGCGTGATCGTGTAGAGGAAGATGTCGTTCGGTGCGGCGACGCCGGCGTTCTCGTCGAGCGCGGTCTTGGTGGCGGTGACGACGGCGCTCGCGGTGACGAGGATGATCGTCGGGTCGTCGAGCGCGACCGTCGCCGGGTCGTCGGTGAGCGCGGGTGTGGTGAGGCCGACCGCCGCCGTGATCGTGGCCTGGTTCAGGATCGGTGTGCCGTCGTCGAGCGGGCTGCCGATGGTGGCGGTCACGGTCAGCGTGATCGTCTCGCCGACGGTGACGGTCGCGAGTTCGGGCGTACCGATCGAGTCCCAGACGACCTCTCCGCCGACCAGCGTGCCGCCCTGCCCTGGCGTCACAACGACGAGCGCCGGATCGATCGGGTCACGCACGACCACGCCGGTCGCGTCGGCGTTACCCGCGTTCGTGAACGCGATGGTGTAGGTCACGACGTCGCCGGGCGAAAACGGTGCGCCGCCCGCGTCGGTCACGATCTTGGTCGCGCCGGTAAAGAGCGCGCCGGAGACCACGACGGTGCAGGTCGCGTCGTCGGGCGCGGGGGTCGCAGGATCGTCGGAGACGACCGGGGTCACGACCTCTTCGCTGGTCACGCTCGCGCGGTTGCAGATGGCGGTACCGTCGGCGAGCGGGAAGTCGATCGGCACCGCGATCGGCAACGTCACCGTCGTGCCCGGGCAGAGCCGGAGCAGCGCCGGCGTGCCGGCTGAGTCCCAGGTGACCGTGCCGGTGCCAGCGTCGAACGTGCCGCCCGCGCCGGGCACTGCCGGTCCAAGCGCGGCGGCGAGCGCGTCGGTGATGCGCACGAGGTCGGCGCAGCTGTCGCCCTCGTTGGTGAGAGTGATCGTGTACGTCACCGCGTCGCCCGGATCGAGTACGCCACCGTCGTCGTCCACGAACGTCTTGGCGACGATGAAGTCAGGCGCGGACGCGACGACGACGAGCGTGGGGTCGTCGGGCGCGGCGGTGAGCGGATCGTCGGTCGGCTCGGGCGCCGGGCAGCCGTTGGCGCACATGATGTCGGCTTGGTTGGCGATCACCGTGCCGTCGTCGAGCGGCAGCGCCACCGTGGCGCGAAAGGTCACGACCTGTGACGTGCCGGCGGCAACCGTTGGAATCGTCCAGGTGATGGTGCGCGTCGCCGCGTCGAACACGCCGCCACTGGCCGGCGTGACGGTGCCGAGGTTGAGGTCGACCACGTCGGTGACGACGACCGGCGAGCCCGCCTCTGTCCCCGCGTTCACGACGGCGATCTGGTACTCGAGCACGTCGCCCGGCTCGACCACGCCGCCGTCGAGATCGATCACCACCTTCTCACTCGCCGCGAAGTCGGGGCGAGAGACCACGGTGATGCACGCCGCGGCGGTGGTGAACGGCAACGACTGCGCGCTGTCGACCACGGCGGTCTCGCAGATCGTCGTGCCGTTGCCCACGCCGGCTGCGACGGTCGCGGTGAAGTGGACCTCCACCGGCGCGCCGCCTGGGTTGAGCGTGCCGGCGGGGCTCCAGGTGACGACGCCACCGGCGAAGGCGCCGCCGTCCTCGGGCACGACCGCGCCGAGCCCGACGGCGAGCGCGACCTGTGCGGCGAGTCCGGTCGCGGGCGAAGTGCCGGTGTTGGTGATCGTGACGGTGTAGCGGAGCAGGTCGCCCGGCTGCGTCGCGCCGCCGTTCACGTCGACCACCGCGATGATTGAGGTGGTGAGGATGGCCGCCGAGTCGATGATGAAGCTGGTCGCGTCGTCGATCGCCGCGGTCGCCGGGTCGTCAGTCGGCGTCGCCCCGACCAGCTCGGGCGTGGTCACGCTCGCCTGGTTCGACACGACGGTGCCGGCGAGGAGTGGCGTGCGCACGGTGGCTTGGAAACGAACGATTCGGCTCGCGCCGGGCCCGACCGCGCCAAGCGACCAAGTGACGACGCCGCCCGCGAACACGCCGCCGTCCTGCGGTGTCACCGCGGTGAGGTTCGCATCGACCGGATCGGTGATGTCGACGTCGGTCGCGATCGCCGACCCGGCGTTCGACACGGTCAGCGTGTACTCGACGATGTCGCCCGGCTCGAACGTGCCGCCGTCGAGATCCACCACCGACTTTTGCGCCGCGGCAAGGTTCGGCGCGCTGACCACCGTGACCCGCGTGGGATCGTTGCCGGCGACCGTGGCCGGATCGTCGGAGACCTCGGCGGGCGACGCCTCGACCGAGTCGATCGTCGCCTGGTTGTCGATCACCGTGCCGTTCGCGAGCGGGCTCACGACCACCGCGGTGAACGACGCGTTGAACGTCTCGCCGATCGCGAGCGACGCCACTGACCAGGTGATCGTGCGCGTGCCGGGATCGAAGACGCCGCCCACGACGGTGATCGTGGTGAGGTTCACGCTCACCGGATCGGTGAGCACCATCATCGTTGCAGGTCGGTTCCCGGTGTTGGTGACGCCGAGGTCGTAGCGCAGCGTATCGCCGGGCTCGACCGTGCCGCCGTCGAGGTCGGTGACCGACTTGGAGAGACCCGAGAGGTCGGGGCGCGAGAAGACGGTGAGCGCAGCCGAGGTGAGGATGCGGTTCTCGGCCACGCGCTCGGCCACGGTCATCTGCGCGCTGTTGACGACGACGGTCCCGTCGGCGGCCAGCGCCTGCACGCGCACGCGGAACTGGATCGTCGCCGTCGTGCCCGGCGCTACGGCGAGCCCGGTCACCGACAGCTCGCCGGTGCCGTTCACCCCCGCCGGCGCCGGCGTAAACGTCGCGCCGAGGAGCGGCGTCAGCAGCGTGAAGTTCTCGACCGCCGCGGGCATCGGGTCGGTGAGCGTGATCGTCCCCTGCCGGTTGCCCGAGTTCGCGAGCTGGATCGTGTAGGTGAGCGTGTCGCCCGGCTCGAGCCCGCCGCCGTCGTCGTCGACCACGGTCTTTGACGAGCCGCCAAAGAGCGGCGCGTAGGTGATCGTGAGGCAGCTCGCGTCGGGCGCCGCCGGCGTGCTGGTGTTGTCGGTGAGGAGCGGCATCGGCAGGAAGCCCGCGCTCACCTGCCCCTGGTTGCAGACGGTCTGGCCGTGGATGTTCGCTGCCGGTACGCCGTCGGCGACCCAGGCGGGCTCGTCGTCGACGCGGACGGTGATCGTGATCGTCGCCGTGCCGCCCGACGGGATTGTGATCGCCGAGTAGGAGACGCGGCCGTTGCCAAACGCGCCACCGACGAAGACCGACCCGTCGACCGCGCCGCCGCCCGGCGAGGTGTAGGCGAGCAGCGTGACGTGCGCCGGCACGTCGTCGGTGAACGACACGCCCGAGGTGGGGCTCGACGGATCGCCCGGGATCGAGACCGTGTACTGAATGATGTCGCCCGGCCCGGTCGCGCCACCGGTGAGGTCGACCGCCGACTTGGTCGGCAGCCCGATCGTCGCGCTCTCGACGGTGGTGCAGGCGGGGCCGATCGAGTTCGGCGTGGGCGTCTCGATGGATGAGACCACGGCGGTGTTGCAGACGACCTCGCCGATCCCGGTCGCCGCCATCGTCGCGCGGAAGGTGATCTGCCGGTCGTTGTCGCCGACCGACGGGATGTTGCCGAGGTTGATCGTGACCACGCCACCGGTGACGCGGCAGGAGTCGGCGTCGGCAGCGTCGGTGCAGCCCACGCCGTCGATGCGGAGCGACCCGGCCACATAGGTCGCGCCGACCGGGATCGTGTCGGAAAAGCTCACGCCGGTCGCGGCGAGCGAGCCCTGGTTGGCGAGGTTGATGCTGTAGAAGATGGTCTCGCCGGTGGCCGCGCTCGGCGGGTCGGCGATCTTCTGTGTGGCCGCGCCACGGAAGTTCGGCGACGGGCGGTTCACGCGCAAGAAGACGTAGCCGAGGAACACCGACTCGCCGGTGTCGGCGCCGCCGCCCTCGCGGATGTTGTCGCCGGTGCCGGTCGAGATGCTCGCCATCGTGTCGCCGGTGTCGAGGACGCCGAGCCCGCCGGCCGAGGTGCCGATGCGGAACTCGTCGATGTCGAGGCCGAGCGCGTCGGACGAGTTGTAGCTGTTGCCCGAGGGGTTGAACCCGTCGGTGAGGTTGGAGCCGTTCACCGCGAAGAAGTCGGGGCAGGTGTCGCAGTGCCCGCCGGGACCGGCGCCGAGCTGCTGGTCCCCTTCGAGGCCGAAGTAGGTCAACTCGACCTCTGCGGGGGTGCCGACGAGGAAACCGCCGATGTTGAAGTTCACGATGCCCGACGAACCGCCGGCACCGCCGGTCTCGTCCATGTGCACGAAGCCGTCATAGAGGATGACGTCGCGCTGCAGCGTCTCGGTCGGCGAGTCGAAGACGAAGACCATCGACCACGCGGCGTACTTGGCCTGACAGCGCGGGTCGGTGAACGCGCAGCCGAAACCGGTGACGAGGCCGGGGTCGGCGTAGACGTCGCCGACGGTGTAGGCGCCGTTCCAGGAGAACGGGCCGGGGTGGAGGTCGACGAACGCGGTGACGTCAGCGCGGCAGTAGTAGAAGGACATCGGCGACGCGCCGGGGAACGTGGTGATCAGCTGGCAGTCGTCGGCCGAGACGTTCATCGACGAGCCGTCGGTCAGGGAGAGGAGCGCGTCCGTATCGATGTCGGCCATCCCCTCGCCCGACGCGAGCGAGCCGGACCACCAGAGGTAGACCGCCTGCAGGCCGGCGTCGGAGGGGAGACCGTTCAGGTTGGCGGTCGACTCAGCGAGGAGCTCGCTGTTGACGTAGGCGTTCGGCGGCGGGTTCTCCATCAGGCTGTTGCCGATGGCGATGCCGTCGCCGAAGACGCGATACGAGTCGAGCGGTGAGGGCGTGGCGCCCTCGACCAACGCGTGCGCCGGGTGGATCGCCGCGCCCAGTGCCGCGAAGGCCGCGGTCACGCTGAGGAAAAGTCGGAGACGCGCGCGCGCCGCGGGGAACACTCTGGGGACATCATACAGACGGGCCGAACGGATTCGCAACGCACCGGCGCACGTCGGCCTACACGGCGAGTGACCTCGGTCTTACGCGAGGGCTCGAGAGCGCGTTGACTCGACCCATTAGTGCGATCAGAGTAGCGGCGATGCGCGAGCGCGTCGTATTGGCCGCGTGTGGCCTCGCAGTGGCGCTCTGGGCGTCGCGCGCCGAGGCCGACCTGGCCAAAGCGGACGACCTCCTGCTCCACGGCGACTACGCCAGCGCAGCGGCTGAGTACCGCGCCACTCGTGGCAAGCAGGCGACGCGAGCGACGCTCGGCCTCGCGCGCGCGCTCCTGCGCGTGGGGGAGCACGCGGGGGCGGAGCAGGCGGCGGCCGAGGCGGGGCGCGCACGCGACGCGAAGCTGGCGGCGGAGGCAGATGTCGTGCGCGCGGAGATCCTGCGAGCCACCGGACGCGGTGCCGCGGCGCGGACGCTCCTCGCGGAGGTCGTGCGTAGAGCGCCGGGGCAGCTGCGCGCGCGCCTCCTGCTCGGGCGCGCGCTCGATGAAGCCGGGGACGCAGCGGCGGCGCGGCGCGAGTTCGAGTGGTTCTTCGACGCGTGGGACCGCGGCGAGCTCGACGAGAAGAACGCGGAGCAGTTGCTTTTCGTCGCGGTCGCAGCGCGCTACCTCGAGGCGCAGGACGACGCCAACGACGTATTTCGCGACGCGGTGCGCCTCGACCCGATGCTGCTCGAGGCGAACCTCGAGTGGGGCGCGCTGTTCCTCGAGAAGTACGCCGCGGGGTACGCGGAGCAGTCGTTCGACGAGGTGCTCAAGGTCGATCCCCACCACCCCGACGCGCACGCGGGGATGGCGCGGGTGAAGCTCGAGCAGAACTACGACGCACGCGGCGCGCGCGAACATGTCGGCCACGCGCTCAGGGTGAATCCGCGGCACGAGGGCGCGCTCGCGATCCGTGCCGAGCTCGAGATCGACAACGCGCAGATCGACGACGCGCGCCGCACGATCGCCGAGATCGTGGCAGTGAACCCGACCTCGTCGCAAGCGCACGCACTCTCGGCGGCGATCGCGTTCCTCGCCGACGACGCGGCGGCGTTCGCGACGGCGCGGGCGCAGGCCCTCGCCGCGAATCCGAAGGACGCGCGCTTCTTCCACGTCGTCGCTGAGCTCGCGGTGAAGGCGCATCGCTACACCGAGGCGATTGCGCTCGAGGAGCAGGCGCTCGCGATCGACCCCGGCTCCGCGGTCTCGCTCGCGGCGCTCGGCACGGGGCTGCTGCGGCTTGGCGACGAGGCGCGCGGCCTCGAGTACCTGAACCGCTCGTGGGATCGGGACAAGTACAACGTGCGCTCGTTCAACGTGCTCAACCTCTTTGATGAGGTGATCCCGACGCAGTACGACTTCACCGCGTCGAAGCACCTTCGCTTTCGTGTGCTCAAGACCGAGCGGAAGATCCTCGAACGGTATGTGCCGAGAAAGCTCGAGACTGCATGGGCCGACATGGTGCGGCGCTACGGCTTCGAGCCGAAAACGCCGGTGACGGTGGAGCTCTTCGCCGACTCCGATCACTACAGCGTCCGCACCGTCGGGCTGCCGAACCTCGGTGCGATCGGTGTCTGCTTCGGACCGGTGATCACGGCGGTGTCGCCGTCGAACCCCAACATCAATTGGGCGATGGTGCTCTGGCACGAGCTCGGGCACGTGTTCGCGATCCAGCTGTCGAAGTCGCGCGTGCCCCGCTGGTTCACCGAGGGGCTCTCCGAGTACGAGACGATCATCGCGCGCCCGGAGTGGCGGCGCGAAAACGACGTCGACCTCTTCATGGCGCTCGAAGCGAACGCGCTGCCGTCGGTGGTCGAGCTGAACTCACGCTTCCTCTACGCGCGCGACATGAACGAGGTCGTGGTCGCGTACCACCTCTCCTCTGCCGCGGTGGAGTTCCTCGCGACGCGCTTCGGCTTTCCGAAGATCGTGCAGGCGCTGCGTCTGTACGGGCAGGGGAAGACCGACGCGGAGGTGCTCACCACCGTGACCGGGCTCGATGTGCCGACGATCGATCGCGAGCTCCGGGCGTGGCTCGAGCAGCGTCTGGCTGCGTACGCCGGCTCCTACCGAGTGCGGCTGGCGCGATACGAAGATCGCGCGGCGTTCGAGCAGGCCGCGGTTGAGCGGCCCAAGGACGCCGAGGCGCTGGCCGAGCTCGCGCTCGCGCAGCTCGTGAATGAAGACCCCGCGCAGGCGCAGGTCGCCACGACGGCGGCACTCGCGCTCGATCCAAAAAACCGCAAGGCACTCTTCGCGCAGGGGGAGATCGCGTACGCGCGCGGTGCGACCGCCGACGCGAAGGCGGCCTTCACGCAGCTCGTCGAGGCGGGGGGCGATGGCTTCGATGCGCGGATCCGACTCGGGCGGCTCGCGCTCGCAGCGGGCGAGGTCGCGGACGCGGAGCGGCACCTCTTGCGCGCAAAAGAGCAGGAGCCGGAGCGAAGCGAGCCGTCGCACCTGCTCGGCGAGCTCTACGGCAAGCAGGGCAAGAGCGCCGAGGCGTTGTGCGCGCTCGAGCGGTACGCGCTGCTCGAGCAGATGGAGTACGCGCCGCATGCCGCGCTCGTCGCCCGACACACCGAACGCAAGGCGTGGGACCGGGTGCGCACGTACGGCGAGATCGCGGTGATGATCAACCCGTGGGATGTGGCGGTCCACCTTGCGCTCGGACGCGCGCACCTCGAGCTCGGTGCGCCGAACGAGGCGATCTACGAATACGAGAGCGCGCTGCTCTCGGAGCCGCCCGCGCCACGCCCCGCGCTGGCGCACCTCGGGCTCGCGCAGGCGTGGCTGGCGAAGCAGGACCGGCGCCGGGCGCGACAGGCGGTGGACGAAGCGCTGCGTGCTGAGCCGGGGAACGCCGAGGCGACCGCGTTGAAAAAGTTGCTGCGCTGACGGCGCGTCACGCGGGCGGCGCGGCGGCACGAGTGCCACGAATCGCGAGCAGCGCGGCGAGTCCGCCGAGAAAGAGCACGCCCACCGCAACGACGAGCCCGGTGCGGAGCGACCCCGTGTAGTCAGCGATCCCGCCGACGATCGCCGGCGAGAAGCCATCCCCGAGGAGATGGATCAGGAGCAAGTAGACACCGGTCATCGTGCCCCGCAGTTGCTGCGCGACGACGTCGTGGAGCGCGGCGAGGATCGGCCCGACGTACCAACTGTTGAAGAACACGCCGAACCAGACCGCGACGTAGAGCAGGTCGAGTGTCGGCGAAAAGACCCCGGCGAGCGCGCACGGCACGGAGAGCAGCGTGCCGATCGCGACCGCGAGGAGCCGCCCTGAGCCCGGGCGGGTGCGCTCGAGCCGGTCCGCGACGAACGATCCGGTGAGCGTTCCGGCCAGCCCCGCCGTGGCTGCGACGACGCCGAACGCGAGCCCGACCTCACGCAGGAACTTCTCGTCGCCACCGTAGTAGGTGCGCAGGAGGTAGGTCGGCGCCCAGAAGATCAGCGCGCCGACGAAGAAGCTGATGAGGATGCCGGCGACGTTGATCCAGAAGACCACCGGCGTGAGGAGCGCGGCGCGGGCCTCGGCAAGACCGGGGCGCGGCTGGACGACGACGCGACGCGGGCGCGGGCGTTCGTAGATCATCAGGGTGAGCAAGGTGAGCAGCAGGCCCGGCGCACCGACGAGGAAGAACGCGGCGCGCCACCCGAAGTGGCTGCCGAACCAACTGCCGAGGACGACGGCGGCAGCGCCCCCGAGGATCATGCCGGTCTGGAACACGCCGAGTGCGCGCGCACGCGCAGCCGCACTGAACCGGTCGCTGATGAGCGCGCTCGCCGCAGGTGCGTAGGTCGCCTCGCCGATGCCGACCGCAGCGCGCGCAGCGAACATCTGGCCGAAGGACGTGACCAGCGCGGCGCCCGCTGTGGCGATGCTCCAGACGCCGACGCCCGCCGCAATGAGCGACTTGCGGAGGTACCGGTCGGCGACGATCCCCATCGGGATCGAGAGCACCGAGTGCACGACCATGAACGCGGTCTGAAGCAGGCCGACCTGGAAGTTCGACAGCCCGAGTCCGCCCTGTGCCTCCGGCTTCTGGAGCAGCGGAACCAGTGGACCGATGACCTGCCGATCGACGTAGTTGAAGAAGTTGATGAAGGCGAGGATCCCGAGGATCGCGCCCGGCGATTGGATGTGACCAAAGAACCGGGGGCCGCTGCCGCCGTCGGGCGACGGACCGAGGGACGACGACGCCTCGCCGGCGGCCTCGGCCTCGGCCTCGCCGTGCTGGCGATCAACCACGGGGCACGCTGACCGGACCGGAGTCGGTGGGCGCGAGCGGGACCGCGGGAAGGCGCAGCACAAAGCGCGTCCCGCCCGACGCTGGGCACTCGAGAACGACCCGTCCGCCCTGCTCGAGGGCGATCTGCTGCACCAGCGCGAGCCCGAGTCCCGTGCCGCCCTCCTTGGTGGAGAAGAACGGCTCGAAGATGCGCTCGCGCAGCTCCTCCGGCACGCCCGGGCCATCGTCGGCGACGCTGATCTCCACCATGCCGTCTACCGCGCGCGTGGTCGCAAGCGTCACCTCCGCCCGCGCACGCCCCGCGACCGCGTCTGCGCCGTTGCGAACCAGGTTGAGCAGCGCCTGGCGGAGCTGCGCCTCGTCGACCGCGACCGGTGGCAGCGCATCCGCGAGCGCGACGACGATGCGCACGCCGCGCAGCGCGAGCTCCTCGCGCTGGAACTCGGCCACCGAGCGGACGATTGGGTTCACCTCCTCGGGCTCGAGCCGCGGCCGCGGTAGGCGCGCGAACTTGAGGTACTCCTCGGTGATCGCGGTCAGTCGGTCGACCTCGTTCTGCACCGACCGGAGCAGCTGCGACGCCTCTGGCGACGGCGTGCCGCCCGACGCGCGTGCGAGCTCCTCCTCGAGCAGCTCGGCGTTGAGGCCGATCGACGACAGCGGGTTACGCACCTCGTGCGTGATCACCGCCGCCATCTTCCCGACGGCAGCGAGCCGCTCGGAACGCACGAGTTCCTGCTCACGCTCCTGGATCGCGGCGGCCATGCGGTTGAACTCGTCGGCGAGCTCTGCGACCTCGGTGCCGCCCGTCGTCGCGACGCGGCCACGGTAATCCCCGCGCGCGACGCGCCGCACACCGTCGCGCAGGCGCGCGAGCGGCCGCAGCGTCAGCGCAGTCCACGTCGCCACGAGCCCGGCCAGGAGAATCGCCACGCCGCCCATGAACAGCGCCCAGACCCGCGCATCGCGCTCGGCTTCCTCGAGGCGGCGGGTGATCAACCGAGCCGCGTCCTGGAGCCGCTTCTGGAAGCCCTGCTCCTCGGTGAGGAAGCGCCACTCCTCTTGCCGCAATCGCTCCATCGCCTCGGGCGCACGCCCCTGTCGGAATGCAGCGTCGAATATCGGCTCGACGCGCCGATGCTCGGCGATCTGGTGCGCGAGCTTTTTCCGCATCCAGTCGAGCTCGGGACGGTAGGTCGCGGGCACGTCGCCGGGATCGCGGAGGAGCTCATCGATCTGCGCGAGCTGCGCGGCGCGGAACTCGCGGTTGCGTGCGACGCGGACGCGCGAGGGACTCGGCTCCTCGAGGTAATCGTGGTTGCTGGCCGCGAGCGACGAGACGCGCGCCACTTTGGGAATCACGTCGAGGTAAGCCGAGCGCAGGTAGCCGAGCGCGCGGCCGAGCTGGCTCATGCCGACGAGCGTGTAGCCGGCGACCGAGCCGAACGAGACGAGCAGCACGACAAAGCCGAGCGTCACGCGGCCGGAGATCGTGCGCAGGAACGAGAACCCACCGCGGCGCGGCTCGAGTGACTGGGCGCGCAACCGCTCGACGCTAGCATGAGCCACGCAGTGAGGCGGCCACCCGTGTCGCGCCTCACTGCATGCTAAGGTCTCTCGCCATGTTTACCCAGCCTGCGTCACCGTCGTGCGTGCGCGGCAGCCGTGCGGGTGTTCGCGCTCTGCCGACGCTGCTTGTCCTGCTCGGCGCGCTCGCGGCCCAAAGCAGCGTCCATGCCGACGAGCCCCGCTCGGCCGCGCCACGCGTGCTCCTCGCCGGCGTCGAAGCAGCACCGGGCGTGCCGCCACTCGTGGCGAAGCGCACCGCGGAATTGCTCGCTCGCGATCTCGCGACCCAGCCCGACCTCGTCTACCTCGCGATCGTCGACGACATCGCCGATGCGGCAGCAGCCGCCGCCGCTGCGACCAGCCTGGACCGTGTTGAGGAGGGGAAGCGCGCGTTGGCGGATGCGGTCGCCGCGCTGGAGACACTCGACGACATCGCCGCCGAGGAACACGCGCGCCGTGCAGTCGCGGCGTTCGAGGCCTCGGTCGCGGTGCTGACCGACTCCGGGCCGCCGATCGACGCCTACACGGCGCTCGGGGTGGCGCTCGCAGGCCAAGGGAAAGAACCCGAAGCGCGCGCCGCATTCGGGCAGGCGCTCACGCTCGAGCCGACGACGAAGCTCTCACCACGCTACGGCAAGCAGTTGCAAAAGCTCTGGGCGGCGGCCAAGACGGAGCTCAACGGAATCCGCCGGGGCACGATCGAGGTCTCCGCTGTGCCCGAGGAGGCGCAGGCCGCGGTCTTCATCGACGGGGCAAACTTTGGCGACGCGCCGGTGTCCGCGCCTGAGTTGCCGGCGGGCGTGCACCTCGTGCGGGTCATCGCCGAAGGCTACGCTCCACACGGCGAGCGCGTGCTGCTCGGCTCCGGCGAGAAACGCTCAGTCACGGTGCAGCTGGAGAAGAAGGTGGCCGCGGCCGACCGCCCCGACGCCGTGCGCGCCGCGCTGCGGGGCGAGCTCAGGCGACGGCTCGGCGCGGGACGGCTCGACGCCGACGCGAAACCGATTGCCGCCAAGCTCGCGGAGCGCGCGGGCGCATCGCACCTCGCGATGGCGCAGATCGCTCTCGGCGGCTCGGGCTACATCGTGCGGCTCTACCTCTTCCGCGCCGACGGCACGCTGCTCGCGGAGCTCGACTCGAGCGCACTCGACGCCGAGCTCCTGCTCGTCGAGAGCGCGACCCTCGAGGCCTCTCGTCGTCTGCGTGATGCGCTCGCGAGCTTCCCGGTCGACCGCGACATCAAGGCCACGCTGACGTTGCCTACCGTCGTCGAGGTCGCGCCGGGCGACGGCCGCGCGGGTCCGCTGGTGGGCGACAACAAGAAGCGCAAGCGCCGCACGGCACCGATCATCGCCGCGCCGAGTCCGATCTGGACGCGCTGGTGGTTCTGGGCCGGCGTCGGCAGCGTGACGATCGGCGTGGCCGGCGCAGCGACGCTGCTCGATTCCTCGGTTACCGGCTACGAAGGCACGGTGGTGCTCCCATGAAGTCGCTCGTGACAACGGGCACCTTGCTCGCCCTCCTCGCCGCCGGCTGCGCCGACGAGACCGCCAGCCTCGAAGTGCGGGTGCTGCGGGGGGGCGGCGGGGATCCATTCGCCGGCGCTACGACGCTACGCGCGCGCATCGTCGACCCGCGCGGCAACGTGCTCGCCGAGGAGCAGTTCGCTGTCGCTGAGGGCAGTTCTGGCTTCTCCGGCCTCGTGCCGCTCGTCGGCGAGGCCCGCGCCACAATCGAGGCGCTCGACGCGTCCGAGGCGGTAGTCGCGCGCGGCTCGAGCCGCCCACGCGCGCTCGACGGCACCGACCTCGTGCTGCGCGTGTTCGTCGGCGTGATCGACACATTCTTCGCGACCACCGACGAGTCGTTGGCACAGACCACCCTCGCGGACGCCGTGGTCGGCCTCGTGGCGACGCCGCTCGACGATGGCATGGTGCTGCTCACCGGCGGCGCACGCCTCGCCACGGACGGCGTCATCGCCTCGATCTCGAACCGCGCCTACCTGTTCGATCCAGAGACCGGCCAGTACGAAGAGATCCAGTCGCTGCGTCAGTCCCGCGTCGGTCACACCGCGACGATGCTCCGACCGGCCGGCGGCCGGCGCACCGTCGTGCTCGCCGGCGGCATCACCGTGATCAATTCGCAGCTCGAAGCATCGACGACGCTCGAGCTCTACGATCCCGACACGCGCGCGTTCACCCTCGTGAGCACCCCGCTGCCCGAGGGGCGCGCGTTCCACACGGCCACGCTGCTCGTCGACGGCGCAGTCCTTTACGCCGGCGGAATGCAGCCGACGCCGGTCGCCCTCGCGGGGGCGCCGCAATGGGACGCGCTCACCGCCGAGGCCACACCGACCGCGCTGCTCCGGTTCGTGAACAATCCGCCACGCGTCGAGGAACTGCCGCGGCGACTCAGTGTCGGACGGTGGGGCCACGGCGCGGTGCGCGCGGACCAGTTCGGGCGCGTACTTCTCGTCGGCGGGCGCGCCCCAAACGGAGACGCGCTCGACTCGACCTCGGTGTTCAATCCAAGTGACAGCTCGCTTCTCCCCGGCCCCACGCTGGCGGTACCGCGCACCGGAGTCGCCGTTGCGCGTCTTGCCGACGGCATCGTGCTGGTTGCCGGCGGCATGAGTGACCCCGGAAATCCGAACACGATCCTCGGCTCGACCGACCTACTCTCACTCGCCGACAACACGCGCTCCGACGGGCCGGCGCTCGCAGCGGCGCGCGCCCACGCCTCAGTCACCGTACTCAGCGACGGGCGCGTGCTCGTGGCCGGCGGACTCGGCGCGGGCGGTACTGCTCGCGCCGACGCAGAGGTGCTCACCTCCGACGGCAGCACCCGCATCACCAGCGGCTCGATGTCGCGCGCGCGCGCCTTCCACGCGGCCACGCTCCTGCCTGGTGGCAACGTGCTTCTCGTCGGCGGCATCGCCCCGGGCCTCGGGGATGTCGCGGTACACGCCACCGGCGAGGTCTACGTTCCCCTGCCCGAGTGACCGACGCC
>SHYZ01000194.1 GCA_009692535.1 Myxococcales bacterium | reverse complement strand
CACTGCGGCACGAGCTCACACGGGCTGGCCACACAGCCGGTGCCGGCGTCGATGAGCGGAATGCGGCCGGCGTCGGGGGTGCCGGGTGGCGCGGCGTCGGGCGTGCCGGGCGGGGCAGCGTCCGGGCGCGGGCCGACGGGCGCGTCGGGGACGCCAGGTCCGCCATCGACGGCGGGGGCGATGCCGGTGGCGCATGCGGCGCACGCGACGGCGACAGCGACGGCGACTGCGAGCGCGCAGGCGAATCGCGACGAGGGTGCGTGCTCGCGGCGGCTAGTCGCAGTAACCATACTCGGAACCCCCGAACACGACCGGCGTCGCGAAACCCATGCAGGTCGTGCCGGGGACCGTCGCGCAGCCGACGCCGGTGGTGACATTGCAGTTGTGTAGACAGAAGAACGTCGAGCCGTCGGTGTAGCACTCGAACGCGGCCTGACAATCGCTGGCGGTGGTGCACGTGGCACGATGACCGCCGGCGCCCGCGGCGTGGCATGCGGCGAAGGGGCGCATCATTCCCGCCTCCTCTTGGTAGAGGCTGCAGCCCCAGCCCGGTGGACAGTTGCCGCCGGCGACATGTGGCTGGCAGGTGTGGCTGCAGACGCGCGCGCCAGGAACCGGCACGCCGCCGCTCTCGATCTGGATCACGCAGAGGCCGAGGCCACCGCAGTCCGAGTCGCTGGCGCAGTAGCGCATGCACTGCGCGTCGGTGAGGCCGAGGCAGACGTACTGTCGCGCGCAGTCGGTGCCGGAGGCGCAGGTACTGGTCTCGGTCCCTGGCGTCGTGACCGGCCGACACATGGTGCCACCAGTGGGGAGCTGCGAGCCGTCGAGATCGCACGCTTCGCCGGCGCCACAGCCGCACTGCGAGATGAGTTCGCACGGCGTGTCGCAGTTTGACGCAGCGTCGGGACGGGGCGCCCCGCGCGCATCGGGGGGGAGCATGATGCCGCCGCCGTCACGACGCGGGCCCGAGTCGCCGTCCTCTTCGAAGCGTGCCCGCGCGCAACTCGCAGCGGCGAGCAGCGTGTGCAAGGCGAGCGCAACGACGAGCGCGCGGGATGCGGAGCGTGGCATGGAGGACGACGGTGCGAGGATAACCTAGGCCGCAGCCATCGGGATACCCGCAGGGGATGGGGCGCGCAGGTGCGCGTGACAGTCGGCGGGGCCGCGGGGCGCGCGGGTGCGCGTGACAGTCGGCGGGGCGCGCGGATCAGTCGATGAAGAGGTCCTCGTCGGTGAGCGTGATCCCCATCGCGTCGGCGTCGCGCCCGGAGAGGTCGGCGGTGGTCTTGCGGAGGCGTTCAGCGAGTACCTGCACGAAGCTCCAGAGCAGCTTCACCGAGAGCGAAGGCTCGGCCTTTACCATCTCGTAGAACGCGGCGCGCCGGATCGTCAGCAGACGGGTGTGCTCGACAGCGGTCGCCGACAGCGAGCGGGGCGTGCGGTCGACCAGGGCCATCTCGCCGAAGTGCGCGCCGCGGCTGAGCACGGCGACCTCGTTGTCGCCGCGATGCAGTTGCACCTTGCCGGTGAGGATGACGTACAGATCCTCTCCGGGCTCCCCCTCAGTAAAGATGCGCTGGCCGGCGCCGACGTCGCGCGAGACGGTCTCGTTGAGCACGCGCATGAGCTCGACGTAGGTGAGGTAGTGGAAGAGCGGCATCCCCTTGAGCACCTTGAGCTTGAGCGTGAGCTCCTCGGCGCGGCCGTCGGGCACGGTGACGTGGTCGTCAGCGATGCGCACGACGACCGCGGTGATGTTGTCGTGCCCGCCGCCGTCGTTGGCGCGCTGAACGAGCGCCGTCGGTACGTCGTCGATCGTCGCGCTGGCAAGGAGCTTCGGGAGGTCCTTGTCTTCGAAGTAAGGATAGAGGCCGTCGGAGCAGATGAGGAAGCTGTCGCCGGGGAGGACGTCGATCGGAAACGTCTCGACGTCGACCGACTCGTAGACGCCGACGGCGCGCGTGACGGCGTTCTTGTACTTGGCGTACGGCGACGAGGCGATCTCTTCGCGCTTCAGCTTGCCCTTCTTGACCAGCTCGTTGGCGAGCGAGTGGTCCTCAGTGACCTGGTGCGCGCTTCCCTGGCGCACGAGATAAATGCGCGTGTCGCCGACGTGCGCGATAAAGCCGCGCGTCGCGCCGGGCGGACCCGCGATGAGGAGCACGGTGCAGGTGGTCCCCATGCCGCGCTTGTCCGGCTCGTCCTGCGCCTGGCGGTGGATCGCGCTGCACGCCTGTTGCACCGCGTGCTCGAGCACCTGCGATAGATCGTCTGCCGCGACGGATGGGTCGCCGGAGTCGAACCGCTCGACCAGGTCGCGGTTGCGCACCAGCGCCTCGCGCACCTCGTGTACCGCGATCGACGACGCTACCTCGCCAGCGGCGTGGCCACCCATGCCGTCCGCAACGGCGAAGAGACGGAGGGCGCGGTCGACGAGGAAGCTGTCCTCGTTGTGATCACGTTGCTTGCCGACGTCGGTCGCCGCTGCGTAGCTCAGATCCATGCGCGCATCATCACCGATCGCGGCGGCGTGCGGCGCGCGAAAGTGCTTTGTGTCGGCGCACGTTCGGGAGTGAGCGGCGGGGGCGGCGGGGGCTCAGCGCGCGCGCCGCCGCGCCAGCCGAATGCGTACATCGGCCACGAGCGCCCCGTCGCCGCGGGCCGCGACGATCACGCGCGCGAGGTCGATCGATTCGACCTCGGCCTCGCGGTCGACCGCGACGTGCGAGGCGCGGTGGAGCAGGTCGGCGAGGGCTGCGCGATCAGGCGGTGTGTCGCCGGCGCGCGACGACTCGAGCGCGGCCGCGAGGTCCTCAGCGTCGGTCTTGCGCAGCGGTGCGGGCGCTGCGAGCGGGCGGGGCGCGCCGGGCACCGTGACCTGCACGGTCCACCCGAGCACCGCATGCCGCTCGATGCGCGCGACCACGTTGCGCCCAGGCGACGGCGTGGCGCGCACGATCACCGGCTGTCCCACGGCGACGCCGGCGCTGCTCGACGCGGCCGCGAAGGCGCGCCGGACCTCGGGCGGATTTTTCGCGCCAGTGATGACCGTGCCGCCGTCGCGCTCCACCGGGAGTTCGGGGTCGTACGGCTTTACCTCCACCGGCCAGCCGCAGGTCCGCGCGATCTGCACCGCGCGCGACGGTGTCATCGCCACGCTCTGTCGTGTGACCGGCACGCCGTACGCGGCGAGCAGGAGCTTCGACTCGTGATCGCCAAGGCGCGGCACACCGAGAGCGAGCAGCCGGTCGACGCGCTCGCGGTCGACCTTCCAGCGTTTTACGTCGGAGGGGGGCGCGGGGCCGAGGCCTTGGCGCACCCGCTCGCCGAGGCGACCGGCAGCGTGCGCGGCGGCGAGGGCGGCGCGCAGGCCGACGAGGGCCGGGCGGCTGTCGCCGGAGAGCAGCTCGGCGCGTGCGACGACGGGCACGAACAGCGCACGCCCCGCGCGCTCCGAGGCGACTGCGGCGAACTCGGCGTCGACAAGCGCGATGTCGGTCGGGTGGGGCTCGGCCGGCTCCTCGGCGAGAACGGCGTGGCTGCGCGTTGCGCCGCGGGCCTCGTCCTCGAGTGCGAGTGCGGTCGCGGCGAGGTGCAGCCAGCCGCCATCCGGTGCGATCACGGCGACGCGCGAGCCGGACGGGATGCCGTGCACGGCGAGGAACACCGCGGTCTCGAACCACGCGTCGGGGCACTCGAGCACGACGGCGCCGTGCGTGCGCAGGATGGCGGCGGCAGCGATTTGCTCCTCGGCGGCGCGGCCACGGGTGCGCCCGACGGCGGCGAGCAGCACCACCGGGCGACGGTTCTCGGCGGCGCGTTGGCAGAGCGGGGCGAGGCGGAGCGCGGTTTCAGGCGAAGGTGGCTCGGCCGGTGCGTACGCGACGGAGCCGACCGGTGCGTCGATCGCGGCCTCGAGGCCTAGTTCCTCGAAGCGGAAGCCGCGCACGCCGGCGACACGCGCGACCTCACGCGCGGTGCGCTCGTCGTCGCACGCGAGCGCGACACGCGGCGCGGTGGCCTCACGGGCACGCGTCAGCATTGGCGGTGCTCGCTGGCGGGCATTGGGCTCGACGACGGGCCCACGAACCGTTGCCGCATGGACGTCGTCATACGCCCGCCTCGGCTTGCGCGCGCAGCCACGCGGCCAACTCGCCGGGGCTCTGCATGAAGACCACCGGCTGGTGCGTCGGCGTCGGCGCAACCTCGCCACGGAGGTGCGCCCGCCGTCCGAGCTCGTGCAGCGACAGGCCTAGGTCGGCGAGTGACACGGTGCGAATGTCGCTCGGCAAGGGGCGCGCGTCGACCGGTGTCGACTGCGCAGCGAAGGCCACGGTGGACTCGGGGGTGGTGGCGATGCACAGCAGCACGGGGAGCTCGAGCCGCCACGTCGCGAGGCTCGCCGACGCGCGTCGGGTTGCAATGACGCTGGTGGGCGAGTCGGAGCTCAGCGATACGACGCCGCCGAGGTGGAGCAGACCAAGCGCCTCGGCAACGGCAGGACCGAGTGCTGCTTGCGGATCATCATCGGCTCGGTCACCGGCGAGCACCAGGTCGTACCCGGCGCCACGGAGCGCGCCGGCGATTGCGTGCGTGATGCCAAGATAGTCGGTGGTCTCGAGGGCTGGGGCGTCGATGTGCAACGCGTCGGTTGCGCCAAGGGTGAGCGCGAGCGCCAGCGCGGGCCCCTCGCTCGCTGCGGAGCCTGCGGCAATGGCCAGCAACTCCGTGCCGGGCGTGTTGGCGAGGAGGGCACGCCCGGCTGCGAGTGCCGCGCGGTCAAACGCGCCGAGGATTTCGGGGCCGTCGGGCTTGCCTGACTCGGCACAAAGACGATGCAGCAGCACGGCGATTTTCATTCGTCCGCTCCAGCAGCGGGCGCCGCGTTGGCCGTGGGCGCCGCGTTGGCCGTGGGCGCCGCGTTGGCCGTGGGCGCCGCGCCAAGCGCGGTGACCAGTGCCGGCAGCAGCTCGGACAGTTCGCCGACCAGCCCGCGCGTGGACCGCTTGAAGATGGGCGCGTTGGGGTTTCGGTCGAGCGCGACCACGGTGGTCTCGGCGGAGATTGCGCCTAGATGGCCCGACGAGCCCGACGCGCCACAGCTAACATAGAGCCGAGGCGCGACGGTACGCCCGCCGACGCCGATCACGCGATCGGGCGGCGCGAGGCCGAGCTTTACGGCAGCGGGCGTCGCGGCCAACTCGCCACCGAGCGCGTGGGCAAGCGCGTGGGCCCAGGGCAGGAGCTCGTGTGGGAGGCCGGCTCCAATGGTGACGATTGCGGACGCGGCCTCGAGGCTCGCGCCTGGATCCAGCGCGGTCGCGAGGAGCGCATAGGTGCCGGCTGCGATTGGGGGCTGCGGCGTTCCGGCGAGAAGGACGACCTCGACATCGTCGCCGAGCGCCGTCCGGGGTCGCTTGGCGGGCATGGCGCGAAGCACTGCGACCATGGGCCGGTCGAGCGCGTCGAGGGCGAGGCTCCGCTTGCTGGTGCCCTGGTGGGTCAGGCGTGTGAGGAAGCACTCCCCGGCGCCATCAGACTCGAGCGCCGCATCGGGGAACCACGCACTGCCGAGCCGTGCGGCGAGCTTCGGCGCGAGATCGCGACTGGCGGGCGTGTCGCCGAAGAGGAGCAGTGTGGGCGCGAGCGCGCGGCAGACGGTGGTGAGGGCGTCGCAGTGCGGGTCGCTCAAGCTGACGGCAGAGGAGTCGGGGGCGTGGACGAGCGCGACACGGTCGGCGCCGAGGCGTCCGAGCAGCGGGACGAGGTCGCGGGCCGCGCGGTCGGGGTCGCGACAGGTCATTGCGGCCACCACCGTGGCGCCGGCGAGCGTGCCCACGCGGCGGGCCTCCCTGAGCGCGTGCATCGACGCCGGGAGAGGCTGGTCGCCGTGAAGTTCGATAAAGGCGACGACGTGAGCCAACCCAAGCGGCAGGGTATCCCGCGTGGATACCCTGCGCAACAGAGGAGCCTCGGCTGTAGGACGCACTCGAGCTGTCCGGGTCATGAGCACTCGTAGAGGTCCGCAGTGGGGCGACCGTCGGCCATGCGGGTGGGATGACGCGAGCGGAGCGGACGGTGGCCCGGGAGGCCTGCGGCCATGACGAGACTCGAAGTGATTCGGAAGGCGATGGAGAAAGCGATTTCATGGGAGCAGGCGGCGGACATTTGCAGGATCACGCCGAGGCATATGCGGCGGCTCCGGTTCCGGTTCGAGGAGCTGGGCATCGCGGGAGTTCGCGACGGTCGGACGGGCCAGCGGCAGCCTCGGCGGGTGCCCGAGGCCGTCGAGCAGGAGCTCTGCCGGCTCTGGCGGGAGGTCTACCCGGACTTTTCGACGCGGCACTTTCACCAGTTCGTGACGAGGCGGCACGGCATCTCGCTCTCGGAGACTTGGACGCGGTTGGTGTTGTTCAAGCACGGGCTGGTGGAGCAGGCACCGGCGAGGGGCAAGCACGGGCTGGTGGAGCAGGCACCGGCGAGGGGCAAGCACGGGCCGGTGGAGCAGGCACCGGCGAGGGGCAAGCACGGGCTGGTGGAGCAGGCACCGGCGAGGGGCAAGCACCGTCGACGGCGCGAGCGTCGGCCGATGCGGGGCCAGATGCTGCATTTCGACGGCTCGCGGCACAGCTGGATCGCCGGACTGCCGCAGTGGGACCTGATGGTGATGCTCGACGACGCCGACGGCAGCATCCGCTACGCACGCTTTGTCGAGGAGGAGGGCACCCTCGCAACGTTGGCGGCGCTCGAGCATGTCCTGGGCCGGTGGGGGCGATTCTGCGAGTTCTACACCGACCGCGGCAGCCACTTCTGCACCACGAGCACGGCCGGCTGCGGCCCCGACGAGGAACAGCACGGCCAAGTGGCGCGGGTCATGCGGACGCTCGGGCTCCGGCACATCTTTGCCCGGTCGCCCGAGGCGCGTGGGCGCAGCGAGCGGGCATTCGGGACGATTCAAGGCCGACTGCCGCAGGA
>SHYZ01000193.1 GCA_009692535.1 Myxococcales bacterium | reverse complement strand
GGTCGGTCGGTCGGATGGATCGCGGAGCGTGACGCGAGCAACGTGACGCGTTCCCCCGGGTACAGTAGATTTCGCGCATGCGGCTTCGTTGGCTGGCGGGCTTGCTTCTTCCAGTGGCACTGCTTGGCTGCGACGGGGATAAGCCGTTCGCCTCGACGCAGGCAGGCTCGGCGGCACCAGCGCTCGCGCAGGACCAGGAGCTGCTCGCGCGGCGCGATGGACTGCAGCGCGAGCGTCGTCGGATCAGCGCGCGCAGGAGTGAGCTGGCCGTGCAGCGCGGGCAGGGAGGCGATGTCGCGGCGGTGCAGCGCGAGGACACCAAGCTCGCGACACAGGAAGCCGAGTTGTTCAAGCAGGAGAACGCGGAGCTCGAGAAGCACGTCATGCGGATGGAGACGTTCATACGCACCGCGGCGACCGGCGGCGCCGGCCCGGAGGGGGACGTGTCGCGGCGCGAGGCGGGGGTCGCGTCGCGTGAGCGCGATCTGTCGGTGCGCGAGCAGCGCATTGGTGAGCGCGAGTCGACGCTGGCGGCGCGCGAGGAGCAGCTCGCGACCAAGTGGAAGGAAGGCTGCGCTGCTGGCGTGACCACGGTGGTGCGTGAGGTCGAGGCGGTGCCGCGCGGCGCGAAGTACGACCGCGGCGCGGTGGAGTCGGCGCTTGCGCGCGCGCGCGGCCGGATGGGCGCGCAGGCGATCCTCGTGTCGGACCTGCCCGAGCACGCGCAGGGGCTCGAGGGTGAGGCGGTCGCCGCGCTCGGCGACGGAGCGTTCGGCAAGGCGAAGCTCATCGCCGATCAACTCGCCGCGCTGGTCGAGGGCCTCAAGGTCGATCGGACGTTTGTGTCGGGAAAGATCGGGCGGCTCAACCGCGTGATGAAGGGGAAGACCCTCTCACCCGAGTCGCACGAGCTCTTCCGCGGCGCGACGGAAGACTACGGGGACGGCAAGTTCGCCGCAGCGAACCAGAAGCTGAACCAGATCCTCTCGAGCTTGCGGTAGCGCGCGCGGTTCGAACGCCGGCCGACGCTGCGCCGGTGCTCGGTGCGCTACGGCCTGCCGAGCGTGACTTCGCGGTCCCACGGCGCGCTGTCGCCGACGACGATGCCGGTCACGATCACAGCGCCGAGGAACGCGCCGGCGCCGACGGCGGCCGCGCCGTACCACTTCTTGCGATACCAGGGGCGCGGGGGCGGTGCTGCAGCGGTGCGGCGCTTGGCCTCGGCGCGCATCTCGTCGGTGATGACGGGGAGCGGCGTGAGCGGCACGGGGAGGCGGGCCTCCTCGTCGAAGCGGATGTCGATGAAGCGCACGAAGTCGCGGTGCTGTTCGTGCGTGACGCGGAGCGCGTGGGTGCCGACGGCGAGTGGCTGCGGCGCGAGCGGCGAGACGCCGAGCTTGCGGCCGTTGACGTAGATCGTCGCGCCGGCGACCTCGATGTCGAGGCGCAGGGAGCCGACGTACGCTGCCGGCGCGAGCGCGCGGACAGCGGCGGCGCGGGCGTGGTTTTTCTGCGTGCGTGCGTCGCCGTCGAGCAGCAGCGTGGTACCGCGAAGCTCGAGCGCGAGCGGCACGTCGACGGTGCGAAGGTACAGGACTTGGCCCGCGCCGAGCGTGCCGAGCTCGCCGCCCAGGATGACCTGGGCGCCTACGAGTTCGCCGAGTCCGGCGAGGCACTCGGCGTCGGCGCAGGTGAGATCCTTGCGGCCCGCCCTCTTCGCAGCGGCGGTGAGCGTGGCCTCGGGGATGAGCTTGGCGCCGGGCACGGTGCGCACGGCCTCCTCGAGTAGCTTGCGTGCGGCACGCGGGTCCGCGTTCCCGTCACCAAGCGGACGCAGCGGACCGACGACGACGGTGAACGGCTGCGGCGGGCCCGGCTTCGCGGCCGGCTTGGCAGCGACGGGCGGCGGCACGGCGGCCGGCTTGGCAGCGACGGGCGGCGGCACGGCGGCCGGCTTGGCAGCGACGGGCGGCGGCACGGCGGCCGGCTTGGCAGCGGCCTTCAACTGAGCGGCCTTCACGTCGGCAGCGGCCTTGAGCGAGGCGGCCTTGATATCGGCAGCGGCCTTCTGCTCGGCGGCCTTCACGTCGGCAGCGGCCTTCTGCTCGGCGGCCTTGATGTCGCCGGCGGCCTTCTTGGCAGCGGCCTTCTTATCGGCAGTCGCCTGCTTGGCAGCGGCCTTCTTGTCGGCAGTCGCCTGCTTGGCAGCGGCCTTCTTGTCGGCAGTCGCCTGCTTGGCAGCGGCCTTCTTGTCGGCAGTCGCCTGCTTGGCAGCAGCCTTCTTGTCGGCAGTCGCCTGCTTCTCGGCGGCTTTCTTCTCGGCCGCAGCGGTCTTCGCGTCCAGCGGTTTTACGTCCAGGAGCGAAGGCGCCGGCTTGGACTCGAGGTCGACCGCGATGGCAGGCTTCTCCGGTTGGGCTGCGGGCTTCGCGTACGAAGTCGCGCACGAAAGCGCGACGAAGAGGCCCACTACAACGCTGGCTAGGGTGTGCATTGAGCAGGCTCCTCGGCACAGTCGACCACGATGGTGTCCTCGCCGAGCGAGAGTCCGACGAGGACGCCCAGCACTGCCGCGCCGACGCCGATGCCGATCCAGCCGCGCGTCGTCTGCCACCAGCGACGATCGGTCTCGGCCGATGCACCGTCGCTGGAGTCGAGGATGGTGCCTGGCACGACGACGAGGTTCACCACGACGTGACTCGTTTTCTGGAACCGGACCTCGACCTCGCCGAGGTAGTCGGTGTGCCCGCGCGCGTTCAGCCGCACGCCATGCTTGCCGACATTCAGGCCGCCGATCGCGGTGGCGAGCGGAGTCTTGCCACGACGCTTGCCGTCGACAAACACCGTCGCGCCGTTCACGTCGGAGACGATGGCGATCGAGCCGCGTATGCGCTCGGGAGCAACCAACCGGTAGGCGGCGAGACGCACCGCCTCGATCAGCTCGTCGGCGTTGCCACGCAGCGGCTGGGCCACGCGGCGGAGTTCCTGCTTCTTCGTCGCGTCGACCAGCTTGAGGTTCACCATGTAGCTGTCGCCGAGCGATCCGATGTTGCCCGAGATCACCTGCTCAACGCCGAGTGCGGTACCGACGAGTGCGAGACATTCGACCTCGCCGGCGCAGGCGCGCAGGCGGGCGTCCCTGGCCATGGCATCGTCGACCTCGCGCGCCGACGGCAGCGTCGCTCCCGCGAGGCGCTCGACCTCGAGGCGAAAGAGCGCTTCGAGCCGCGAGACGATTTCGGGCTCGAGTCCGAGGGCATCGAGTCTGAGCAGCGCAACGGAGGCGCGGCGTGGCGCGGGCTTCGCCGCAGCAGGCGCGGGCTTCGCCGCAGCAGGCGCGGGCGCCGGCTTCGTCGCCGTGGGTGCCGGCTTCGCCGCCGTGGGTGCCGGCTTCGCCGCAGCGGGTGCCGGCTTCGCGGGCTGAGCGTAGAGAGCGCCGCTGGCCGCGCTTACAAACGTCGTGATGCAAATCGCAGCAAGGGCTCGCTTCACAGGGCGGCATGGTAGCAGAGGCCGCCGCTGTGGCGTCACGCGGTGGTCGTCTGCGCGAGCTGCTCCTCGAGCGCCTGCGAGAGCAGTCGGTGCTCCTCGCGGCCGAGCCGTGGCGTCGCGAGCATCGGCAGGATTACGAGCGGCGCCTTCGCGTTGGCGCGGAGTCGCGCGAGGTGCTCCTCGTTCATCCTCCGCCGATCCCGGGCTGCGCCGGCCGCCGCCGCGAGCGCTGCGATCCGGTCGCCCTCCGTGGGAGTTTCCGTCGCGAGCAGCGCGTCGAGCACGCGCGCGGGGCTGGTCCCCTCAGCAAACCGGTCAGGCGGCAGCTGGTTGACGATGACGTGCGCGAGCGCGAGCCCGAGCTCCGGCCCGAGGCGCGCGTCGAGCTCGAGCGCCTCCGCGGTCGGCATTTCCTCGGCGAGTGTGACAATCACCGCGGCGGTGCGCTTCGGGTCCTCGAGCAGCGCGCTCACCTTCACAGCATCGCGCGTGAGCGGGCCGGAGGGGACCGCCGCGAGGATGGCGCGCGGGATCTTGAACATGGTCAGCGCATGCCCTGTCGCCGGGGCGTCGAAGACGATCGTGTCCCAGGCCGGTCGCGCGCCGAGGCTCTCCGTGCTGTGAAACCAGAGCTTGCCGAGGATCGCGTAGTCGTCGAGGCCCGGGATCGCGCGGATCAGTTTCTTCGCGAACTGGTTCTCGAACACCAGCCGGTAGACGGTCTCGTAGCGAAGCACCATCAGGCCGTACTCGTGGAGCGCGGCTGCCGGGTTGGTGTTCACGCCGTGGAGGTTTGGGCCGAGCGGCACGATCTGCTCGCCGAGCGGCGGCGTGCCGAACAGGCGGCCAGCACGGTCGCCCGCGTCGGTCTGGTAAAAGAGCGTGCGCCGCCCCCGCCGCGCACACGCCGCGGCGATCGCGGCCGCCACCGTCGTGCGGCCGACGCCTCCCTTGCCGAGCACGATGATGACGCGCTGGTCGAGGAGGCCCGGGTTCACAGCCCGCGCACGATAGCACGCAGGTCGCGCGGTCCTCGTCGGCAGCGGTGCTATGGTCGCGCACCGAGACGCAGGTGCGACGATGAAGGAACGCTACGAGCCCGACGAGATCGAACCGCGCTGGCAGGCGCGTTGGGAACGAGACGGCCTCTTCACCGCCGGGCGCGAGGTCGACGGCGCGCCGCGCCCCAAGTCGTATGTGCTCGAGATGTTCCCGTATCCGTCGGGCGCGATGCACATGGGGCACGTGCGGAACTACCTCATCGGCGATGTGATCGCGCGGGTTCAGCGCATGCGTGGCTACGACGTACTGCACCCGATGGGGTGGGACGCGCTCGGGCTTCCCGCCGAGAACGCGGCGATCAAGGACAAGCGGCACCCCGCTGAGCGCACGCTCGAGAACATCGCGTCGTTCAAGTCGGAGATGAAGCGGATCGGCTTCTCGTACGACTGGTCGCGCGAGTTCGCGACGTGCGAGCCCGAGTACTACCGCTGGAATCAGTGGTTCTTCCTGAAGATGCGCGAGCGCGGGCTGGTCTACCGACGGCGGCAGGCGGTGAACTGGTGTCCTGGCTGTCAGACGGTGATCGCCAACGAGCAGGTAAAGGATGGGCTCTGCGAGCGCTCCGGCGATCCGGTGGTGATCCGCCGCATGCCCGAGTGGGCGTTCCGGATCACGCGCTACTCGCAGCGCTTGCTCGACAACATCGACACGCGCCTCACGGCGTGGCCCGACGAGGTGCGGAAAAAACAGCGCTTCTGGATCGGCCGGAGCGAGGGCGCGGAGCTCGACTTCGCAGTGCCGGCTGCGGGCGTGAACCTGCGGGTGTTCACGACGCGCGTCGATACGATCTTCGGGTGCACCTACGTGGTGGTGGCGCCGGATCACCCGCTGATCGAGGCGATCACGCCGCCGGCGCGGCTCGCAGCGGTGCGTGAGTTCGCCGTCGAGCAGGCGAAGCAGGCGGCGGCGCGTGGTCGCGACGAGGACCCGCCCAAGGAGGGGCTCGACACCGGCGCGCGTGCGCGGCACCCGTTCACCGGCGCCGAGTTGCCGGTCTGGGCGGCGAACTTTGTCGTCGCGGACTACGGCACCGGCGCGGTGATGAGCGTGCCGGCGCACGACGTACGCGACTTCGAGTTTGCGCGCGCGTTCGGGCTGGCGGTCACGACGGTGATTCAGCCCGAGTCGGGCGAGCGTCTGCCGGCCGAGCTCGCGGAGGCGTCGACCGAAGACGGCGTGCTCGAGGCGAGCGGCGCGTTTACCGGCCTCCGTTCGGCCGAGGCGCGGCGCCAGATTGCCGAGGCTGCAAAGGCCGGCGGGTTCGGCGGTCCGCAGGTGACGTTCCGCCAGCGCGACTGGGGCGTGTCGCGGCAGCGTTACTGGGGCACGCCGATCCCGATCATCTACTGCGAGGTCTGCGATCCCGACGGTGAGGGGATCTCGGTGCCGCTCGAAGCTCTGCCGGTGCGCCTGCCCGACATCGATGTGGCGAAGGTGCTGACCGGGCGTGGCGACGCGCCGCTGGCGAAGGTGCCCGAGTTCGTGAACACGACCTGTCCGCGCTGCAAGGGTCCTGCGCGCCGCGAGGCCGAGACGATGGACACCTTCGTCGACTCGACCTGGTACTTCGCGCGCTACCTCGATCAGGGGAACACGAGCGAGCCATTTTCACGCGCCGCCGCTGATCGCTGGCTGCCGATCGACGTCTACGTCGGTGGGCCCGAGCACTCGACGATGCACCTGCTCTACTTTCGCTTCTTCACGATGGTGATGAAGGAGATGGGGCTCTGCGCCGACGAGGAGCCGGTGCGCCGCATGATCACGCAGGGGATCGTCAACGGTCCCGACGGGCGGAAGATGTCGAAGCGGTGGGGCAACGTGGTCACGCCGAGCGAGATCGTGCGCAAGCACGGCGCCGACGCAGCGCGCACCTTCGTGATGTTCGCCGGACCGCCCGACAAGGACATCGAGTGGTCCGACGAGCAGGTCGAGGGGTGCTCGCGGTTTCTGCTGCGCGTGTGGCGGCTCGCGTGGGCGCAGCGGGGCTGTGCGCAGGCGAAGTGGGAGGGACCGTGGGAGGGGACTGCGCGCGACGTGCGACGTGCGGCGCACAAGACGCTGCAGCGCGTGACCGAGGACATCGACCGGCTCTCGTTCAACACGGCGATCGCGCGTGCGATGGAGCTGACCAACCTGCTCAGTCCGATTGCGCCAGCATCGGAGGCCGAGCGAGCGGCGATGGCGGAGGCGGTGCGGATTCTGGCGACCGCGCTGTCACCGTTTGCGCCGCACCTTGCCGAGGAGATTGCAGCGGAGTACGGCGCGACGCAGTCGCTGCAGGCGAGCAGCTGGCCGGCGTTTGATCCCGCGCTCACGGTGGACGACACGGTCACCTACGCGGTGCAGGTGAACGGCAAGCTGCGCGGGCAGATCGACGTGGCGGCGGCTGCCGACGAGGCGGTCGTGCGGAGCGCGGCTGAGGCAGCCGAAAAGGTCGCGCCCCACCTCGCAGGGAAGACGGTGC
>SHYZ01000192.1 GCA_009692535.1 Myxococcales bacterium | reverse complement strand
GCCGCATGGTTCGAGACGCTCTTCGACGACGACTACCTCAGGACGCTGCCGCATCTGGCGGCGGGCGCCACGCTGCGCGAGGCCGAGTTTCTCGTCGAGGCACTCGGCCTTGGCGCCGGCAAGCGCGTGCTCGACGTGGGCTGTGGCTATGCGCGGCATGCCGTCGAGCTCGCGGCGCAGGGCATCCAAGTGGTCGGGCTCGACCTCTCGCTGCCGATGTTGACGCGCGCCGCCGATGCCGCCCAGCGTCGTGGCCTCGACCTCGAGCTCGTGCATGGCGACATGCGCGGACTCGCTTATGAAGGCGAGTTCGACGCCGCGTACTGCCTCTTCTCGACGTTCGGCTACTTCGACGACGACACCAACCGGCGCGTCGCCCAGCAGATCGCCCGCGCGCTTCGGCCCGGGGGCCGGCTTGCGCTCGAGGTGCTGAACCGCGACGCCATCGTCGCCGAGCTGCCGGCGCGTAAGTGGTGGGACGGCGTCGGCTGCGTGGTCCTCGAAGAGGTCGACTTCAACTACTTTACCAGCCGGGTCGTCTCGCGCCGCACGGTGGCGTTCGAAGACGGCCGGCAGGTCTCGTACAACATCTCGATCCGCTCCTACTCGCTGCACGAGCTCGGCAGGTTGCTCCACCAAGCCGGGTTCCAGGTGGTCGAGGTGTCGGGGGATCTCGCCACGCGCGGGCGCTTCTTTGGCCGTGACTCGCGACACATGATCGTCGTGGCAGAGAAGCGCGCCGTCCACCAGACGGCCGACTCGGCAGCTCCCGGCGCCGCGCCGCGCTGAGCGATCTCGAGGCTCTTCACGCGAGCTGCTTGACGCGCGCGGCGCCGAACCTACGTTTCGCGGATGAGGCCATCCGACGGGGCAGGAATAGGTCGTCTGCCACGCGGGTAGTTCTCGTGTCGGGGATGCAAACTTTTCCCTCGGTCGAGCGTCTTATCGACTGAACCCTTGGAGGGGCACCCACCAAAGCCATGACCAATCCCGCGCTCAAGAAGAAGCCACTGCCGGTCCGTCGCGTCGTCAAGCGCGGTGCGCCGCCGATCATCATCCCACGACGCAACCCGCTGCGCGTCGGTGTGGCAGCCGCCTCGACAGCAGGGCGCGGCCGGCCAAGCGCCGAGGAGCTCAAGCAAGCTCGCGACCTTCGGACCAGGGAGCGTGAGGCGCGCGCGGAGCAGGAGGCTCAGCACGAGCGGAACGCGCGGTCGGACCGCGGCGCCGCCGACGCTGAGGCTGAGGCTGAGGCTGAAGCTGAAGCTGAAGCTGAAGCTGAGGAAAACGACAAGGAGCAGCACGCCGGCGACGAAACCGCTGAGTCGGGGCCCCGGGAGGGCGCGGAGCTCGACGCCAGAGGGGAGGCGGAGCTCGAAGCTGCGGCGCCCGCCAAGGCGAAGCGGGAGCAGGTCGAGCGGAGCACGTTCCTCGCTCGCTACTTCCGGGAGATGTCGGAACTGGAGGTGCTCAAGCCCGAGGCTGAGTTTCGGCAGGCGCGGGACCTCGAGGGGCTCGAGAGCGCGCTCTGGGCACGCATCCTCTCGTACGCGCCGATCGTGGAGCACGCGCTGCTGGTGATTGAGCGCACGCTCGAGAACTCGCTCGCCGAGTTTCGACCGCTGCGCAAGGCTCGGACGGACCATCGGCGTAGCCAGTCGCGCGTGCAGCAGACCAAACTCGACAGCGCGGCGGTCGTGGTGGCGGATCGGCTGCGCGCGATCGACATCGACAAGCGGCTGATCGACGCGGTGCTGCGCGAGCTCGGCAAGATCGCGACCGGAGATCCGTCCCGGCTGGTGCTCGAGCGGCTCGACGTCTCGCCGCGACAGGTCGCCTTCCAGCGCTACCACGGCGAGGTGATGGCCGCGAAGCGGCGCGTGATGCACGCCAAGAACGAGTTCGTGAAGGCCAACCTCCGGTTGGTCGTGTCGATCGCTCGGCGCTTCAACCACGGCCGCATGCCGCTCGCAGACCTGATCCAGGAGGGGAACATCGGCCTGATCAAGGCGGTGGAGCGGTACGACTACCGACGGGGCTTCCGCTTCTCGACGTATGCCTCGTGGTGGATCCGCCACGCGATCTCACGCGCGCTTGCCGACAAGGGGCGCGCGGTGCGCCTGCCGGTGCACATGATCGACGTGTACCACCGGATCGCCAAGGCGAAGCGTGAGTTGGCCAACAAGCTCGGGCGAGACGCGACCTCCGAGGAGATCGGCGTCGCGGCCGGCATCGCGACAGCCAAGATCGAGAAGATGCGCACGTTCCTGCTTGACCAGTCGATCTCACTCGACCGGCCGGTGTCCGACGAGGATGGGCGCCGCCTCATCGACCTCATCCAGCCAACCGATGACGAGTCGCTCTCCCCGGTCGACTCGCTCGCCAACGAGGCGGTGACTGCCGAGGTTCGCTCGCTGCTCCACGAACTCAAGCCGATCGAGGCGGATATCTTGCGGCGGCGCTTCGGACTGCTCGACGACAAGGAGCTGACGCTCAAGGAGATCGGCGAGAAGTACGACCTGTCGCGCGAGCGGATCCGGCAGTTGCAGGAGCAGGCGCTGCTCAAGATGCGGCGAGCGCTGCAGCTCAAGGACTTGCTGTAGCTCCGTCGACGGTCATAATGGGCGCTCCTTAATTCAGGAGGTCGCCGATGGGCCGTCCAAGTGGTTCGCTCCGGGTGTTGTTGCTCGTCGGTGTTGTCGCGGTCGGGCTAGGCGGCGCGTGTGAGGAATCGAAGACGCTCACCGTGACCGGCGTCGAGCCGTCGCGCCTGCCGTCGATGGGCGGGGACGTGGTCAAGATCCTCGGGACCGGCTTTCAGGCGTCGACGCAGGGGATGTCGGTCTACTTCGGCAAGAACCTCGCGGTCTCCTGCGCGATCGCGTCGAACACCGAGATCCACTGCCAGGCGCCGGCGGGCGAGGTGGGCGCCAAGGTCGACGTCGAGGTCTCGTTCGACGATGCGCGCAAGCGCGTGCTGCGCGGCGTGTTCGAGTACTACGACCCGACCAAGTGACCGCGCGCTACGCCGGCGTGAACGCGAGCCGGTAGAGCTGTTGCCCCACGAGCAGCATGTCGCCGTCGCCGAGCAGGTGCTCGTCGTGGATGCGCACGAACGTGCCGTTGGAGCTGCCGAGGTCGGAGAGAAAGTAGCGGCCATCGCGTGACAGGAGCCGCGCGTGGTTGCCCGACACATAGCCGTCGTCGCGGAAATTAATGTCGCCTCGGTCGCGGCCGATGGTGATGGCGTCGCCGAGGAGCGGAAAGGCGGCCCCGTCGGTCTCGCGCGCGAGCACCACGACGAGCCGGCCCCAGTAGCCAGGGTTGGGCGAGCCCATGATCTCGGTGCCGTCGTCGAGTGGCGGTGGCGTGTCGAGCGTGTCGAGGCGGAGGATGTGTTGGCCAACGCGGAAGTGATCGCCCGGCCGGACCTCGGCCTCTTCGGTGAGCTTGACGAAGACGCCGTTGAAGCTGTCGAGGTCGCGCACGCGCATGGCGTCGGACTCGAGCGTCAACACGGCATGGAGCGGAGAGATGTAGTTGTCGTTGGCGTAGCGGTCGCCGTGATCACGGCCGATGAGGTTCTCGCCTTCGTCGAGCTCGAAGGTGCCGCCCTCGCTGCCGTCGGGGCGGATCAACGTCATGTGGCCGCGCGGTCTGGCGGGTTCTGGCTCGGGCTCAGGCGGTGGCGGAGCGGGGGCGGTGAGCGGTGCGAGGCGACTGCCGCACGCGCCGCAAAACAGGAACGAGGCGGGGAGCTCGGTGCCGCAGGTGGTGCAGGCGCGCGTTGAGCTGGGCGTCGTGACTTGGGCCGGCATGGGGGCCGGTGCGGCCGGGGGGATGTACGCGGCGGGGGGCGCGTAGGCCGGTGGGGCGGGGGGCGCGTAGGCCGGTGGGGCGGGGGGCGCGTAGGCCGGTGGGGCGTGGGGCGCGTAGGCCGGTGGGGCGTGGGAGACGAGCATGGTGGGGCTCGTGTGGAGCGAGGGATCGACGTGGACGCTCGGCGACCCGGTGACCTGGCGCTGCGCCGGGGGCATGCCGGGCAGGGGCGCCGGCTGCAGATCGCTGCGCGGGGGCGGCCGGAAGGGAGTCGGCTTGAGCAGGACTCCGGCAACCGAGGCGCTCTGCTGCGCGGTCGCGCGGGTCGTGGGACCTGATGCACTGCCGGCCGCGGTGGTGACCGGCGGCGGTGCGGTCACGGTGACGCTGTCGGCCATCATCGTGCGGGCCAGCGCGGCGGGTGGCGCTTCGAGTTCACCGCCACAGCGCAGACAAAACTTGTGCTGATCCAGATTGTCTTTGCCGCACCGCTTGCAATTGATCACGTGTCGCTCCGGGTCCGGGTTGCTCGGTTCAGTTGATCTCGCCGCGCAGGCGTTGCGGCATCGCGGGTCTTGGGCCAGCGCGGCGCAGCGGTGTCGGCGAGCGCATCACACCGGTCGCCGACGAGGGCTGCGTCCATCGGGCGCAAAGTGTAAGGCGGCCCTCGCGGGTGAGCAACACGGGGCGGAGCGGGTTGCGGAGCGGGTGGAGCGGGGCGGAGCGGGGCGGGGCGGAGCGGGGCGGAGCGGGGCGGTTCGGGCACCCGTGCTGCCGCATGCGACTGCAGGAGCTCAGCGTGCTGAGGCGGCGGTGCGCACGCGTGGGTCGGGATCGCCGGTCGCGAGCTCGCCAAGGCGTACACGGGCGCTGCTCGGCGACGGCAGGGTGGGAAGGATGGCGACGAGCGCGACCGTCGCTGCGAGCCGCACCTCGCCGACCTCGTCGGTCGTCGCGTCGAGCAAGGCCACGAGTACTGCGTCGAGTGTCGATGGACTCGCGGCGCGGCCGAGTGCGTGCACGGCGACCTCGCGCACGAACCCTGACGGGTCCCGCGCTGCGCGGGCGAGCACCGGCACGGGTGCGAGGGGGCCGAGGTCACCGAGCGTGCGCGCTGCGAGGATGCGCTCGCGCCACGCGGACGCGCCGATCGGCGTGACCAGCGCGCGCATGACCTCGTCGGCGCCCGGTGCGGCGTGGCCGACGGCGCCAAGCCAGGTCACCGAGGCGGCGCTCGCCGCGGCTCGGACGCGCGCATCGGGGTCGGCGGCGAGGAGGACGAGGTGAGCGGCGGCGTCGGGCGCTCGAGTGCGTGCAAGCACGACGGCCGCGCGCTCGCGAACCAACGGCTCGCGATGCCGGGTCAGCGCGACGACGGCGGGCACGATGCGTGCGGCGATCCGCGCGAGGCTCGCCTCGACCGACTGACGATCGTGTGCGGAGAGTGTGGTGAGCCCGTGCGTGAGGTCACCGAGGCCGAGGCCGTCCTCTCTGGCGGCGAGGTCGTCGAGCACGCGGATGAGTTGGTCGCGATGGCGTTCAAGGCGGTCGATGATCGTCGCGGCGAGCGCCTCCTCGTGGCCGACGATCAGCCGCGGTGACGGCTTCGCTGGCGGAGAGTCTTGCGGTGCGGTGAGCGACCGCAGGAGGTGGCGATGATCCAGCTTGCCGCCTTCGACGAGGAGCTCCTCGTCGGGCAGCGGCGGCATTGCGGTTGAAGGGCTCTCGAGATGCACGAGGGCAGCGAGGATCTCGGTGCGCAGCGGCTCACGCTTGCCCAGATACGCTGCGAGCAGTCCGGCCATGGCGCGGCGGTCGCCAAGGCGGCCGAGCGCCCATGCGGCCTTCGCTTGGGCATCGTCCTGGCCTTCGGCGAGGATGGCCAAGAGCTCCGGCAGTTGGGCTGGCTGTCCCGCCGCGCCGATCGCGAAGGCGCAGGCGCTCCGCACCTCGGCGGGGGTGTCGACCGCACGGAGCGTCTCGGCGATGCGTGCGAAGGCGCGTCGATCACCGGTGCGCGCGAGGCCGATGCAGGCGAGCGAGCGCGTCGATGGTTTCTGGTCTGCCGCGAGCGCTGCCAAGAGGGGCGTCGCCGCGCGCGCATCGCCGGTGCGGCCGAGGGCCCAGAGGGCGGCCTCGCGGATCGTCGTCTCGCGGTGGGCGGCGAGGCGCGTGAGCGCGGGCACGGCGCGGGGATCGGCGAGTCGTCCCGCAGAGATTATCGCGCCGACGCGCTCGTCGAGATCGGGCGCGGCTGTAGCTGAGCCGGATGCGGCCGTGCGCTCCGCGAGCTGCAGGAGCGCGGGCACTGCGTCGCGGTTGCCGACGTGGCCGAGCACCGCCAGCGCGACCCGGCGTTGCTGCGGCTCGTCCGCGTCGTTGAGTGCCTCGAGCAGCGGCGCGAGCCCCTGCTCGCCGAGCCGGCGCAGCTCGACTCGCGCGGTGGCATCGCCGCGGGTCGCACGCAGCGCGAGTGGCGGCACGAGGCGGTCGTAGAGCTCGACGAGCGTGTTGCGGTAGACGCGCTTGTCGGGGAACAGGAACGCGAGCGGTGCGAGCTCCGCCTGCAGCGCGCCGAGCGTGCCGAGGTACTCCTCAAGGTCGAGCGCCTTGCGTGCCGCCTTGCGGATCACCTCATCGTCGTTCGCGCGCCGCAGCAGCTCGCGGTAGATGCGCGCCGCTGCATCGCGCTCGCCGCGGCGAACGTAGAGTCGCGCGAGTGAAAACTGGACCTCGGCGTCGCGCGAGCCGAGTCGGAGCGCGGCGCGGTACGCCTCGACCGCCCGCTCGAGCTCGTCCTTCTTCTCGTAGATCTCGCCGAGGCGAGCCTGCGCCTGCGGATCCTGCGGCGCCTTCTCGAGCGAGCGGAGCGCGTACTTCACCGCCTCGTCGTCGTGGTAGAGCAGCAACGCGAGCTCAGCGAGTTCGGTGAAGTACTCGCGCTCGCGCGCCGGGAAACGCTCGGCGAGCTGCTTGAGCAGCACGATCGCCTCGGGGAGCTTGTGCTGCGCACGTAGCACCGTGACCAACTGGCTCATCGCCTCGTCGTCGTCGGGGCGCATGGCTAGCAGGCGCCGCAGGAACCGCTCCGCCTCGGCGCTGCGCGACTGCGCGAGGTGGGCCTCAATGAGGAAATGACCCGCATCGAGGTCCGGCGGTGTCGCCGCGAACGACCGCTCCCACCGGCGTATCAGCCCGGCCAGCACGCTGCCCGGCTGGCGCTGGCGGTTCGCGACGTA
>SHYZ01000191.1 GCA_009692535.1 Myxococcales bacterium | reverse complement strand
CGCCCACGCCCACGCCCACGCCCACGCCCGCGCCCGCGCCCGCGCCCGCCAGCGCACCGCAGTAACCTGCGTGACGCTCCCGTTCGCCAAGGTTCACGGGCTCGGCAATGACTTTGTCATTGTCGACCTGCGACCCGGCGAGCCCACCCCGACGCCAAACCACGCGGCCGCCGCGCGCGCCCTCTGCGACCGTCGCTTCGGCATCGGCGCCGACGGCGTGCTCGTCATCCTCCCGCCCGTAACGCAAGGTGCCGATGCACGCATGCGCGTGCTGAACGCCGATGGGAGCGAGGCGGAGATGTGCGGCAACGGTCTCCGTTGCGTCGCGCAGTACCTCCACGACCGTGACCCCGCGCTGCGCCGCTCCACGCTCGTCATCGACACCGGCGCGGGCCCCTTGGCGTGCGCGATCACGACCGACCGCGACGGGCGCTGCGACGCGGTCGCCGTCGAGATGGGCCGCCCGCGCCTCACGCGCGCCGAGGTGCCGATGGCCGGCGCGCCGGATGATCGCTGCATCGACCAGCCGCTCGACGCCGCCGGGCGCACGTTCCTCATGACAGCGGTCTCGATGGGCAACCCGCACGCCATCACGTTCGTCGACGAGAGCGGCGCCGCACTGCGCACGCTCGCCGAGCGGCACGGCCCGGCGGTCGAGACTCACGCCGGGTTCCCGCGCCGCACCAACGTCGAGTTCGCGCGCCTGGTCTCCGCGCACGAGCTCGAGCTCGTCGTGTGGGAGCGTGGCTGCGGCATCACGCTCGCGTGCGGCACCGGCGCGTGCGCCACCGCAGTCGCCGCAGTGCTGACCGGCCGCGCACCCGCAGGCCGCGAACTGACCGTGCGCCTCCTCGGCGGCCCGCTCGTGATCCGCGTGGCCCCCGACCTCTCCGGCGTCACGATGCGTGGCCCGGCGACGCGCGTCTACGACGGCACGCTCGAGCTCGCCGCGCTCCTCGTCGCACACGCCTAGCGCCGTATTCGAAAACCGAAGACATCGCCGACGCCGCGGTGTGCGCGATGTACCGAAGCGCCCGCGTCGGTCGCATACACTTCACGACGGCACCAGCACCGGCACCACCACCAGCACCACCACCAGCACCGCACCGCACCGACGAAGGAGTCGCTCACTGATGCGCCCCGCCCGCTTCCTAATCGCACTCCTCACGTTCCTCGCACTCGGCTGCGACGAGCCGCCCACCGGGCCGTGCGACGCGCTGGCCCAGACCGGCTGCGGCGACGGCCTCGCATGCGAGACGCTTCCCGACGGCGCGACCGCTTGCTTCGCGCCAGTCGTCATCGAGGGACGCGCGTTCGACCTCGCGACCGACACCGCGCTTGCGGAGGTGCGCATTGTCGCCCTCGATGTAAACGGCAGTCCGCAGAGCTCGGTCGTGCGCTCCACCGCCGACGGTCGCTACCGCCTCGCGCTGCCCACGCCGCGCGCAGCCGACGGCGCCCCGCTGCCGCGCGCCGCGCTCACGCTCCGCGCCGACGCCGCTGGCTACCTCACGTTCCCGTCGGGCATCCGCCCCGCGCTGCCGATCGACACGGCGAACCCAACGCTGATCGATGGCCGCCTCGTCATCAGCTCGCCGCTCACCGAACTCGGCCTGATCGCGCTCGCGCCGTCACCGACTCCGCGCGCGGCGATCCGCGGCCACGTCGCGCGCGCTGCCTCCGGCGCCAGCGTGCTCGTCGTCGCCGAGACCACCGGCACACCGGGCGCGTCACGCGGCGCCAGCGCGCTCGCGGATCGCGACGGCGACTACGAGATCTTCAACCTCGCGGCTGGCGACTACGCAGTACACGCCTACGCGCAGGGACAAAGCTACGCTCCCGGCGCCGCTACTCTCGCTGCGGGCGAGACCAAGGTGGTCGACCTCGAGCTCGACGCCGCGCCGACCGCGCGCGTCTCGGGCACCGTGCAGCTCGTGAACCCCGGGCTCGGCGAGGCGACCTCGGTGATCCTCGTCGTCGAGTCCACCTTCGACGAGAACGTCGCACGCGGCGACGCACCGCCGGGGCTGCGCGCCCCCGAGCCCGGCACGCTGCCGTCGATCACCGGCGGGTTTACGATCGAGGGCGTCCCCGCCGGTCGCTACGTCGTGCTCGCCGCGTTCGAGAACGACCACCTCGTCCGCGACGCATCGTCGATCGGCGGCACCGACATCGTCCATCAAGAAGTCCTCGCCGGCGTGGACGTCACGATCGACGAGAGCTTCAAGCTGACCGGCGCCGTCGAGATTCTCGCGCCCGGCGCAGACGGTCCCGAGGAGGTCGAGGGCACGCCGGTCTTCCGCTGGGTCGACGACTCGTCGGAGGATCGCTACGACCTCGTCGTCCACGACGCGCTCGGCCAAACCATCTGGACGCACAGCGAGCCGAGCGGCAACCGCGACCCGATGGTGAGCTACGGCGGACCGGCGCTCGAGAGCGGCATGCACTACCAGCTCACCATCCGCTCGATCAAAGATCCCGACGAGGAACTCTCGCGCAGCGAGAATCTGCGCGGCGTCTTCTTCGCGCGCTGACCGTGCACGCCACCGGCGCACGCCCACGCCACCCGCAGCGCGTGAGCCCGTCGGCTCAGGATTTGGCCGCAGCGCTGGCCTCGAGCAGCCGCTCGGCGATCCTCACCGCTTCAGCCTCGCTCTTCCAGCGACCGATCACGATGCGATGCTGCTCACCGCTGGCGAGCTGCCCGACCCACGTCGGCGCTGTGTCACGGGTCAGCTTCACCTCGAGGCTCCCTGGCTGCGCGAGCGGCGATGAGGAGCAGCGCAATCCCATGCAAGCACGTACGCGCCACACCCGCTGGCTCTCGCGTAGAGCAGCTCGCGGTCGCGACTTGGCACCGGAAGCCGCGGCCCTGCGAGCCTCGAATAGCCCGCGACGAGCAAGAACCCGAGTTGAGCCGGGCATGCCGCATCAGGTCGTCGGTCGGCATGACCTGCCTACTGCTTACAACAGTCGCTGCTGCCCGCCGCCCGCGCCCTCACCGCCCGACGACGGCTTCGGCGCCTGCAGCCCGAGGTGCAGGTACGCACGCGGCGCTGCGATCCGTCCGCGCGGTGTGCGTGAGACGTAGCCCTCCTGCACGAGGTACGGCTCGACGGTGTTCTCGAGCGTGTCGCGCTCCTGACCGAGTGACGCGGCGAGCGACTCGATGCCGACCGGGCCGCCGTCGAAGCGATCGATCAGCGCGCGCAAGAAGGCGTGGTCGAGCGCGTCGAGCCCCGCAGCGTCGACCTCGAGCCGCCGAAGCGCGAAGTCGGCGAGCTCGCGCGTGATGCGGCCGTCACCGTGCACGTCGGCAAAGTCGCGCACGTTCTTGAGCAGCCGATTGGCGATCCGCGGCGTGCCGCGGGCGCGACGGCCGATCTCGCTCGCCCCCTCGGGCGCGATGGTCACCCCGAGCAGCCGCGACGAGCGGGTCACGATCGACGTCAGGTCGGCCTCGTCGTAGTAGCGCAGCGACGCGACGTAGCCGAACCGGTTGAGCAGCGGCGAGGTGAGCAGCCCGCTGCGCGTGGTGGCCGCGAGCAGCGTGAAGCGCGGCAGCGGCATGGTCAACGCGCGCGCGTGCGGCCCGTCGCCGATGAACACGTCGAGCTTGTAGTCCTCCATCGCCGGGTAGAGGTTCTCCTCGACGACGGCCGACAGCCGGTGCACCTCGTCGATGAACAGCACGTCACCCTCGCCGAGCGAGGTGAGCAGGCCCGCGAGCACGCCCTTGTGGTCGATCGCGGGGCCGCTCGTCGAGTGCAGCTTGGTGCCCATCTCCTCGGCGATGACGTGCGCCAGCGTGGTCTTGCCGAGACCGGGTGGACCGGAGAAGAGAATGTGGTCGAGCGCCTCGCCGCGCTTCTTCGCCGCCGCGACGAACACGCGGAGGTTGTCGATCACCTGGCGCTGGCCGACGTACTCATCGAACGTTTTCGGCCGCAGCGCAGGGTCGACCTCGGGCTCGCCCTCACGGGCGCGCCCATCCACCTCGCGGACCGGCTCAGCCGACGCGTTCGCCACCTCCGCCGCCCTCGGCTCGTCATGTCGCTTGCGCGCCATCGCTGCTCCTCGTGCTCCCCGTTCGTGCCCGGCGCCGCTACGGGCGCGCCATCGCGCGCAGCGCCTCGCGCAGCAATGTCTCGACTGTCGCATCTGCGGCCGGCTCGAGCCGCGCCACGACGAGGTCGACCTCGGCCTGACGCCAGCCGAGCCCGACCAACGCGAACGCCACGTCGTCGATCACCTTCGTGCGCCCGCGGCCACGCCCGTGCGAGTGCGCCGACCCCGCAGCGCCACCCGTGCCCGCCGCGCCGATCGTGGCGAGCAGCCACTCAGCCTTCTCGCGCAGCTCGACGACGAGCAGGTCGGCGGTCTTCTTGCCGACGCCCTTGATCCGCACCAGCTTCGCCGCATCGCCAGCAGCGATCGCGCGCAAGAGATCGAGCAGCTCGCCCGCGCCCGAGAGGATCCCGAGCGCCGTCGTCGGCCCGACGTTCTTCACCGTGATCAGCCGGTCGAACACCTCACGCTCGAGCTCGCTCGCGAACCCAAACAGCGCGACGCGGTTCTCCTGCGCGTGCGTGTGCACCCGGAGCGTCACCTCGGTGCCCGGCTCGGGCAGCACCGCGAGCGTCGTGAGCGAGACGTGGACCTCGTAGCCGACCCCGGCGCACTCCACGACCACGGCGCTCGCGCTCCGCTCGACCAGCACGCCGCGCAGCCGCGCGATCACGACGCCGCCCGCGCCGCGCCGATGAGCGCCTCTGCCCGTGCGAAGTGGGCGTGCGTGATCGCGACCGCGAGCGCGTCAGACGCGTCGGAGCGGGGCATGCGTCGGAGGCCGAGCAGCACGGCGACCAGCTGCGCCACCTGCGGCTTGCCGGCGCGGCCGTTGCCGGTCACGGCGCGCTTTACCTGCGCCGGCGCATACGCATGCACCGGCACGCCCGCGAGCCCGCACGCCACCAGCGCGGCACCGCGGGCCTGCGCGAGCACCAGCGCCGAGCGAACGTTCTTGCAGTAGAAGATGTCCTCCACCGCCGCCACGTCGGGCGTGAACTCTTCGATCACCTCACGCACGCCGCGCGAGATCTCGGCGAGCCGTCGCTCGGGTGGATCGGCCGCATCGGTCACCAGCACGCCGCACTCCACATAGCGCAGCGTCGGCGCGCCGCGCCCGCCGGTGCAGCTGATGAGCGCGTAGCCCGTGACCCGGCTCCCGGGGTCGATGCCGAGGATGCGGAGCACGTCGTCACTTTAGAGGCCGCGCCGAACCCGGGCAACATGCGGTCTCGGCGATGCGGTCTCGGCGATGCGACGCCGCCGCCGCCGCCACTCTCGTCGGGGCGCGGCTACCGACTGGCCGAGCGCGTCGCCGGCAGTCCCTGAAAGTGGCGGTACTGCTTCAACACCATCTTCACGTAGCGCTGCGTGGTCTCGTACGGCGGGATGTTCCGACCGTACTTGAGCACCGCACCGGCGCCGGCATGGTAAGCGGCGATGGTCAGCGAGAGATCCCCGTCGAAGCGGTTGGCGAGCACACGCAGCAGGCGGGTGCCGCCGAGCACGTTGTCGCGCGGATCGTGAACGTCCCCTACGCGCATGTCCTTCACCACCGACGGCATGAGCTGCATGAGCCCACGCGCGCCGGCCGACGAGACGACGCGCGGGTCGTAGTCCGACTCGACCTTGATCACCGCGCGGACCAGCGCCTCGGGGATCTGGTAGAGGCCGATCGCCTCGAAGATGTGCGCGTCGTAGCGAGCGAACCGGTCGCGTGAGCGCTCGTTGGCCGGCACGACGTCACACCGCTCGCACCGGCCGCGTCGCGCCGCCGCCTTGCCCGGGCCGTTGCGGTAGACGACCTTCCAGGTCTTCTTGTGCTCGCCCTTCGGCTCGAGGTTGGTGAAATGCACCACCCCCTCGGCATCGGTCCACTCGTAGATGTCCGCGCGCGCGACGGGTGCGGCCGCCGCAAGCAGGGCGACGGCTACGACAACGAGCAGGACCACCGGAACGAGCCGACGCACGTGTTGAGCGTAGTGGTGGTTTGTGGCGGGGGCAAAACCGTGGCGCGACTACTTCTTCACGCCCTTCTCGAGCTGGTCGATCCGCTCCTCGAGCTTTCGGATGCGCTCGTCGGACGCGCCGGCGTCACCAGGGCCGCGCTTGCCCGCGCAATCGCCCTGCCCGCCGCCCGGGGCGCAACCGCCATTGTTTGGATCGCAGTGGCTCCCGCCGCCGCCGCCGCCGCCGCCGTCGCCGCCGCCGCCGCTACTTCCAGCCCCACCGCCACCGCCACCATGCTGTCCTCGCGGACCGCCACCGCCACCATGCGCGAGATCCGTCTCGGCGAGCTTCACCGCCAACACGACCGCTTTACGCGCGCGGACCAGCTCGAGCTTCACCTCGTCGCCGACCTTGCGGCCGTGGAGTGAGCTGCCGACCTGGCCGGGCTCCGCGATCGCCTTGCCCGAGATGCCGACCAGCACGTCGCCGACCTGCACGCCGGCTCGTGCCGCAGCGCCCTCCTTGGCGACGCCGCCGATGAGCAGGCCGCGATCTGCCGCAGCACCGAAGTGCTTGCGCAGCTCCTCCGTCAACGGCACCACCTCCACGCCGATTCGCCCACCGAACGGTGCGCCGCCCCAGCCGCCGCGACTGCCATCGCCGCCCCAGCCGCCACCACCGCGACCGCCATCGCCGCCAGGACCGCCACGCACGATCACGCGCCGCTCGATGACGCGCTCCTCGCGCTGGCCGTCCTGCCCCTCGCGGCCATCCTCGCGGCCACCCTCGCGGCCACCCTCGCGGTGGTCCCCATCGTGCGCCCACGCCACCTGACCCGTGGCCAAGAGGAAGAGCGCAGCCAACCGCAGTCTCAAGCCCAGCTTTGTCATCTGCGTCTCCTCGCGTTCCTGCGTGTTGCGATCGCCCGTGGCTCGCGGCGCGCCCTCATCGTGCGCCTCGGCCGCCCGCATTACCACCCGACCTCGCGCGGCATTCCAACCGGCGGGCGCTGCGGTAGGCTCGCCGCATGATCGTCGAGACCGACTACCTCGTGATCGGCTCGGGC
>SHYZ01000190.1 GCA_009692535.1 Myxococcales bacterium | reverse complement strand
GGGCAGCTACCGGCTGCTGGTCACGGTGCGCCCGGTGCGCGCCGCGACCGAGGCGTGCGATGCGGCCGGCGTCGCCGACCGTTGCGACGACGGCCTCGCCTGCATGGGCACGCCGCCCACCTGCCAGTAGGCCCGGGCGGACGACACGGTAGGAGCGGGAGCCGGTGCGGGAGCCGGTGCGGGAGCCGGTGCGCGCGCTGGTGCAGCGGGATTCGCGCGCCGAGGTGCGCGTTGCCGACGAGGTTGTCGGGCGGATCGGCGTCGGGCTGTTGGTGCTGGTCGGCGCGGAGCAGGGGGACGTCGACCGGTGCCGTAGCGAAAGGCCGCCAGCCGACCGGCGTTGGTTTGGAGCGCGAATCATCGCCGTGCTACCGTCGGTCGTCGTCGCTGCCCGCGTCGGCCTGACCATGGACGGAGCGCGCTAGTCGCATGAAGGTCCGCTTCTGGGGCGTGCGAGGATCGATCCCCGTGCCGGGGCCGCGCACGAATCGCTACGGCGGCAACACGTCGTGCGTGGCGGTGCGCTCGCCGGGCGGGACCGACGTGGTGCTCGACGCCGGCACCGGCCTGCGCAAGCTCGGACAGGAGCTGATGCAGCGCGGGTTCGGCGAGGGGAAGGGGGAGGCGCATCTCCTCATCAGCCACACGCACTGGGATCACATCCAGGGGCTGCCGTTCTTTGCGCCGCTGCACAAAGCCGGAAATCAGTTCTGCGTATATGCGCGGGAGCGCGCCGGCACGCCGCTGCGGTCGGTGATCGCGACGCAGTATGACGACCCGTACTTCGCGGTGCCGTTCGATGCGGTCAAGGCGGACGTCGACTTCCGCGAGCTGGGCGACGGCGCGCGGTTCGAGCTGGGCGACGTGCGGGTCAGCTCGGCGCGGCTCAATCACCCGTGGATTGCGACCGCGTACCGGCTCGACTCGGGGCCCGCGTCGAGTCCGGCGTCGATGGTCTACGCGACTGACACGGCGCCGTTTCGCGACATTCTTTTCGGCGAGGCAGTCGCCGCACCGCCCGCGTCCGGCGCAGCGTTGCCGGCGGTCGACGTGGCGCGCCTCGGCGAGCTGCGCGCGTCGCTCATCGACCTCTGTCGCGGCGCGCAGGTGCTGGTGCATGACGCCCAGTTCACCGACGCGGAATATCGCGAACGCCCGCACTGGGGACACTCGACGCCCGACGACGCGATCGACATCGCGCTGGCCGCTGGCGTGAAGACGCTGGTGCTGTTCCACCACGCGCCGGAACGTGGCGACGACGAGCTCGACCTCGTGCTCGCTGCCGCGCGTGCGCGCGCCGCCGGTTCGGGCCTCGAGGTGCTCGCCGCACACGAGGGCCTCGAGTTCGATCTCGCGGAGCGCGCCTGATGCGTGTCACGTTCCACGGCGTGCGTGGCTCGATCCCGGCGCCGGGACCTGAGACCAATCGCTACGGCGGCAACACCTCGTGCGTGTCGGTGCGCGGCGCGGGCGGCGAGCTCGTCATCCTCGACATGGGCACCGGGCTGGTCGGGCTCGGCAAGGAACTCATGGCGCAGGAGTTCGGTCGCGGGGCGGGCGCAGCGACGGTGCTGCTCTCGCACGCGCACTGGGACCACATCCAAGGATTTCCATTCTTCGCGCCGGCCTTCGTGCCGGGGAACTCATTTCGCGTTCACGGAATGGCCCGGTCGTCGAGCTTGCTCGAGGGTATTCTCGAGGGGCAGATGAACCCGAGTTATTCGCCAATCTCCTCGCTGCGTAACCTCGGCGCGACGATCGAGTTGGTGGCGGTGACCACGGGTATGCCGTTCGATCTCGGCGGTGGCATCTCCGTGTGCGCCGCATTGAACCCGCATGGGTCGACCGCTGCGCTCGCATTTCGCATCGAGCAGGCGGGCCGATCGGTTGTCTATGCGCCCGACGTGGGCTACCCGGACGGCGGGCCTTCGGCTGAGGTGCTCGCCCTCTACCGCGGCGCCGACCTGCTCATCCACGATTGCACCTATACGCCGGCGGACCGTGCCGAGCGGCGCACGCGCGGCTACTCGTCGTACGCCGATGCTGCCGACGCTGCAGCTCGCGCCGGTGTGGCGCAGCTCGCGATGTTCCACTACGACCAGGACTACGGCGACGATGTCGTCGACGAGCTTGCGCGTGCTTGTCGCGCCGAGCTCGATCACCGTGGCGCGACCGCGTGCACGCTCACCGCCGCGCGCGAGGGGATGACCCTCGAGGTCTAGCCCGCCATGTCGCAGCGGAACAAGCCGGATACGTTGCTGCTGCCCGATTCCGCGCTGGTGCGGCCGGTCGAGGCGGGGCCGCGCCGCGCCGTGCTGGTGCTGATCTATGCGCCCGGCTCGCAGGTGGGGCGGCATTTCGAGCTGCACGAGGGGGAGCACATCGTCAGTCGGCTCCAGGATCAGGACATCTGGCTCGACAACGAGTCGATCTCCCGGCGCCATGCGCGCTTCGTGCCTGAGCAGGAGAGCCAGAACTGGGCGGTCGAGGACCTCGGCTCGATGAACGGCACCTACGTGAACGACGAGCGCATAACGCGGCGTGTGCTCGTCGACGGGGACCAGGTGCGCTTCGGCAGCGTGATCGTCAAGTACATCACCGGCGACAACATCGAGGGCGCGTACCACGAAGAGATTTACCGCATGTCGATCCTCGACGGCCTGACCAGCTGTCACAACAAGCGCTACCTGCTCGACTTCCTCGATCGCGAGATCGCCAGCGCCGGGCGCTACAAGCTTCCGCTCTGCGTCGTGATGTCCGACATCGATCACTTCAAGAAGGTGAACGACGAGTGGTCGCATCTCGCCGGTGACGCGGTGCTCAAGGATGTCTCGTCGCGGCTGCGTGCTCGTATGCGCAGAGACGATCTCGTGTCGCGCTACGGCGGTGAGGAGTTCTGCTTCGTCCTCACGAACACCGCGCTCGACGGCGGGTTCGTCTTTGCGGAGTCGGTGCGGCGGCTCATCGAGAACACGCCCTGCCAATACGGCGACGCGGTGATTCCGGTAACGATGAGCTTCGGGATCGGCGAGCTCAACGAGAGCGACCGCTCACCCGGCGACATCCTGCGTCGCGCCGACGAGAACCTCTACATCGCCAAGCGCACCGGTCGGAACAAGGTCGTCAGCTAGACCGTCTTCGCATTGACGCGATCCGACACCTGTGACCCAGCGTGGCGTGCCCGCGCGCGGCTTGCCTCGAAGTGGAAGCGATCTGGACGGGCGCGCTAGGCGACGACGACGAGGTTGGAGTCGATCAGCGTGAGCAAGCGCTTCGCGGCGTCGAGATCGGTGCCGGCGAAGCCGTCGAGGACGATCGCGAGCGTGCCGTGATCGAGCACGAGCTGGAACAGATCGAGATCTTCCGGCGAGAGATCGCGCAGTCGCCCCGCGAGTGGAGTCGGCACCGCGAGGTGCGCGCCGGTGGCAGGCAGCCGAGGGGCGATGCGGCGGTAGTCGTCGAGCTGGTGCAGGCCCTCGAGCAGCAGCGCGTCGGTCGACTCGGTGAGCTCGGGTTGCTCGGGCGGATCGGTGACCGGTCCGAGGTCGAAGTGTCCGGAGGTCCATGCAAGCAGCCGGAAGAGCGCCTTCTGGGGCCGGCTCGGGTCGACCCCGTCGAGCACGACGAAGGCGAGCTTGCCGTTCCTGAAGTGGAGCGTGCCACGCCCCCCATCGCCGGTGAGCGTGAGCGTGCCGGTCTTGCGCGACGACGACAGCATCTGCAGCAGATCAGGGAGCGGGATCGCCTCGAGTTCGCCCGACATCGGGCGCTCGGCGGGGCGCGAGGTCGCACGATCACCGTCCCCGCGTCCGGCGCGCGCAGGCACCGCGGATGGCCCGGACTCGAGCGCGACCAGCTTCATGATCGACGTGCCGACAAGCACGCGGTCCCCCTCCTGCAGGCGCGCGCGCTTGACCTTCTCCCCGTTCACGAACGTGCCGTTGGTCGAACCGAGATCCTCGACGAGGATCTCATCGCCCTGCACCGAAATCTTCGCGTGCTGCCGCGACACCATGTCCTCGATGAGGACCATGTCGATGTCACCAGAGCGGCCGATGACCACGTCGCGATTCGCCGGCAACGGGAACTCACCCCCCTGGTACTTCCCGGAGATGAACCGGAGCGCCCAACTAGGCTCCCCCTGACGGTGCGCTGTCGACACGGCGGCTCTCGAACCTCTGGCGAGCCTAAGCTGCCCGACGGGATCGATCAAGCAACGCTCTCGCCTCGCGCCTCCGGCTCGCGGGCGAGTGCCCAGTGGACCCGCTCGTAGACCTCCTCGGACATTACGAGGCTCGAGTGCCCGAGCGGCACGGTGAGGTTGACCGCGCCGTCGAGGTGCGTCGACGACGGGGGACAGACCCAGTCGCGCTGCGCGGCGATGGTGAAGTACTCGACGCCCGGCGGCAGCGGACCGGTCTCGAGCTCGCGCAAAAAGTCGCTCCGCGGCAGGAGCTGCCACGCGCTCGACGAGAAGACTCCAACCGTGGCGACGCCCGCGAGCGCGATCCAGGTGCCGGTGAGCGGCGTCCCGAGCATCACGAGGCGCCGCACCTTCTCGAAGCCGCCGAGCTTTTTTACATAGTAGAGGCCGATGAGGCCCCCCATCGAGTGCCCGACGATGTCGATCTGCGTGAGCTTGGCTTGCGCGAGGATCGTCTCGATCTTGCGGTGGATGAGGAAGGCCGACCGACGGATGTCGCGTGTGTTGAGGGCGCCGAGGTTGAACGAGAAGACGCAGCGGCCGTCGGCGGCGAGGCGACGCTCGAGTACGTACATCGAGCCGCGCGTGCCGAGGTAGCCGTGGAGCAACAGCACGGGCGGGCGACCGGCCTCGGCCTGGTCGAGTTCGGTGCGACGCACGATCCGGTTGCCGCGCGCGAGGTTTCGCAGGTACTCGATCGAGTCGCGGCCGGAGGTGAGGTCCTGCCCGACGGCAGAGCGCTCGAGCCGGCGGATCGGTTCGCCGCGAACGAGCCGGCCGAGCCAGCCCAGGGGCCCGCTCGGGCTAGTCATCACCCTCGATGTCACCGCGCGGATCCAGGCCGTACTTGCGGATCAACTCGCGCAGGTGCTTGCGGTCGATCTGCGCCTCGCGCGCCGCTGCGGAGATGTTCATGCGGTGACGCTTCATGAGGTCGACGATGTACTCGCGCTCGAAGGTCTCGACGAGCTGCCCCTTGGCCTCTTTGAACGGCAGGTCGGTCCGGATGCCGAGTGATGGTGCGGGCAGATCGGAGAACGCGTCCTCGAGGTTGATTGCGTCACCGACGGAGAGCACGCACGCGCGCTCGAGCACATTGCGCAACTCGCGCACGTTGCCGGGCCAGGCGTGACGCTGCAGCCGCGCGTGGTCGTCGGGACTCACGCGCAGCGGGCGGCCGGGCGCGAAGATGCGGACGAAGTGGTCGACGAGCAGGCGGATGTCGTCTCCCCGCTCACGCAGCGGCGGAATCGGCACACGGATCACCGCGAGCCGGTAGTAGAGGTCCTCGCGGAAGGTCTTGTTCGCGACCTCGGCGCGCAGGTCTCTGTGGGTCGCGGCGATGATGCGGCAGTCGACCTTTTCGTAGGTGTTCGAGCCGACGCGCCGCACGGCCTTCTTGTCGAGCGCGCGCAGCAGCGTCGGCTGGAGCTCGAGTGGGAGCTCGCCAATCTCGTCGAGAAAGATCGAGCCGCCGTGGGCCTCGGCGAAGGCGCCCTTGCGCTCGGTGATCGCGCCGGTGAACGCGCCGCGAAGGTGGCCAAAGAGCGAGCTCTCGATGAGGTCGCGCGGCACCGAGCCGCAGTCGAAGACGACGAACGGCCCCTTGGCGCGCGGCGAGTGGCTGTGGAGCTCCTCGGCGATCAGCTCCTTGCCGGTGCCGGTCTCGCCCTCGATGAGGACGGTGGCGTCGTTCTTTGCGACGTCCTCGAGCAGCCGGAAGAGACGGCGCATCTTGGCGTTCTTCCCGACGAGCGAACCGCAGCGATCCGAGTCGGACGGCTCGATGTCGACCACCTCCTCCTCGGGGAGGTACTTGAGCACCGTGCGGCCGAGCTTCACCTCGGCGCCGAAGCCGACGGTGATCTCCTTGAAGCGCGAGCCCTGGATGAAGCAGCCGTTGGTCGAGCCAGCGTCGCGCAGCACCACGTCGCGGTCCTCGCGTTTGGCCACGAGGTGGACGCGCGAGACGGTGCGGTCGGAGAGGACGAGGTCGCAGGTGGGCGCGGAGCCGAAGCTTACCGGAGCGTCGCGGACCACGACCGACTCGCCGCGGTCAGGGCCCGAGATGATCACGAATACGCCACCGTTCAGCTGGCGCGTGAAGGCATCAGCGTCGTTGAGGAGGGCGGTGAGTTGCGTCCGATCCTGTGGGGCCACGCCGGGGCGACTCTAGCACCGTGCGTCGCGTGCGGGCTACGGCGCCTCGGCGACGACGATGCGCGTGACCTCGCCGGCGCGGATCACGACGGTGACGCGACGCTCGGGGCGCGACGGTTCGCCACGCATCGGCACCGGCACGAGGATCAGCGCGTGGCTGCCGGCGGGGAGTGAGAGCGGACCCGCGGTCGTGAGGTGCCCGAGTGACGCGCCGCCGGAGCGGATGTCGCACGGCACGTCGGCGTCGATCACCACGGAGCCCCAACCGGGCAGAGGCGCGGCGATGGTCGGCGCAGTGGGCGGCGTTGGCTGGGACGGCGGGAACTGGAACGACGGCGGGGCGGCGGGCGGCAGCGCGATGTCGGGACCGATGTCGGGACCGGTGAGGCCGATGACGAGCACGATGCAGAGCGCGAGCAGGGTGAGGCTGGCGACGATGACGGACAGCGACGCGCCGAACACGCTGATGCGCGGGACGCGCGAGGTCGTAGGGGGCTCACGCACCGCGGAGGGGAGGGCCGCGGTATCGGCGGGCCGCCAGCGTACGGCGTGGGCGGGGGCGGCGGGGGCGGCGGGCTCGGCGGAGGCGTGCCGGGCGTCCGATGCGAGGCCGGGGGCGGCTCCAAGCAACACCGGCGCGTGGCGCGGGCGCTCGTCGGTGGAGTGAGCGTCGTCGTCCCCAGCGTCAGCGAGCGCGCCGATCGGGATCACCGATGAGAGCTCGAGGCGTGAGAGGCGCATGAACTC
>SHYZ01000189.1 GCA_009692535.1 Myxococcales bacterium | reverse complement strand
TCGAATATGCAGAACCAGGGCTTCCTGCGCGACAACGCCTTCCTCGCCGTGATCTTCCTCTCCGACGAGGACGACTGCTCGGTCACCGCCGACGGCGGCGTGATGTTCGACCCGGCGCAGATGGACGTGACCGATCCGCTCGGACCACTCTCGTCGTTCCGCTGCACCGAGTTCGGCGTGACCTGCGGCGGCCAGACGCTGCCGCGCGCGCCGTTCGACTCCGGCTCGACCGACTGTGAGCCCCGCAGCGACTCGCCGTACATGCCGCACCCCGACCGGTACGTCGAGTTCCTCAAGGGCCTCAAGACCGATCCGCTGCAGATCATCGCCGCCGGCATCATCGGCAATCCATCGCCGGTGCGCGTCGAGCTCGACGAGGGCGGCAAGCCCGACCTCTCCCCCTCCTGCACGACCGGCGCCGGCAAGGCCGCCCCGGGCGTGCGGCTCCACTACTTCCTCAACCAGTTCCCGATGCGCAATTCGTTCACGTCGATCTGCAACGAGAACCTCGAGGACGCCGTCACGCAGGTCGCGCAGCTGCTCGCGCGCATCGTCGGCAACCCGTGCCTCGAGGGCGCGGTCGACACCACTGACCTCGACGAGGCGGCCCCCGGCCTCCAGATCGACTGCTCGGTCGCCGACATCCGCTACCCGAACACCTCGCGCCAGGCCTCGACGCCGCTCCGTCGCTGCGACATGGCGGCCGACGGAATGATCCCGTCCGCTGGGCAGGAGCTGCCGTGCTGGTACGTCAACAGCGACCTGGACACCTGCGACAAGCCGGGCCAGAACGGCCTCATCATGTCGGTCGAGCGCGGCTCGGATCCCCTCCCCGGCACGCACGTCATCGCGCGCTGCAACATCGCCACGCAGGAGTAGCCACCGCGCCAGCGTGATTTGACGCTGCGTACGCGCCCGCCTACCTTTGCTCGGCGCCATGCGCATCACGGCGAACCAAGTCACCTTCGCTCGGCTCATCCTGATGCCGGCGGTCTCCGCGCTGCTCTATGGCGGCGAGACCGCGCTCATGGTGGCGGTCGTGCTCGGCACCATCGTCGGCTGCACCGATTTCGTCGACGGCTACCTCGCGCGACGACAGGGCCCGACGGTGCTCGGCGGCTTGATGGACCCCATCGCCGACAAGGTGTTCATCGCCCTCGCGTTCCTCCCGTATGTGGACCTGGAGTGGGTGCCGTGGGCGGCGATCGCCGCGCTCTTCCTGCGCGAGTTCCTCGTGACCGCGCTGCGCTCGAGCTTCGAGCAGCGGCAACGACAGCTGCCCTCGACCTACCTCGCCAAGATCAAGACTTGGGTGCAGATGTGCGGCCTCCTCGTGCTCATGCTCGGGCTCGTCGTAAAGCGCAACGAGATCCTCGTTGCGCTCTACGCCAGCGGCGTCGTGGCCGCGCTGCTCGGGCTCGTCGTGTTTCGCCTGGTCACGAAGCGAACTTGGCGCGGCGCGTGGATCTTCGCTGGCTGTTTCTTCGGGGTGTCGGTCATGCAGGCGATGGTCCCCAAGCAGCACCTGCCGCAGGTCATCGTCGGGATCGTGCTCGTCTACACATGGTTGACCGCGTTCGACTACCTCCTCGCGGCACGCGGCGTGATCCGCTCACTCCACTCGTTCGATGCCGCTCGCCTTGTCGGCGCGATCGCGCTGCCGCTCCTGGCGGTGTCGGCGATCGTCCACACCGACACGCCCGCCTGGGCGCCGATGGTGCTCTGCATGAGCGAGTTCGCCGTCGGCGGCCTCGACAACCTACTCGCCCACCACGGTGCCGCACCTGGCGCGCTTGCGTGGGGCGGGCGCGTCCTCCTCGCCTCGCTCCTGCTCGCTCTAGCGCACCTGCTGCCGGCGGTCGCGGGCCCGCTCGTCATGAGCGCCGCACTCGTGAGCGTCGCCGGCGCGAGCTGGCTCTTCATCAGGAACCGACGCTTCTACCTCGAGGAGCGGCTGCGCGAACAAAGGCCGGCGCCCGCAGCCTCCGCATAACGGAACCCGGCGCTCAGCCGACCACGCGGTTCCGGCCTTCATGTTTGGCGCGGTAGAGATTCTCATCGGCGGACCGAATGAAGTCGGTCGGATCCACCGCAGCGCCTTCCATCGTCGCCACGCCGAGGCTGATCGTGACCGTCATCTCGCCCCCCTCGCCCTTGAACGGCTCGCGAGCGATCATCAGCCGGATCTGCTCGGCGAACTCAAGCGCGCCCACTCGCCCGGTCTCGGGCAACACGACCGCGAACTCCTCGCCGCCATAGCGCGCGATGAACTCCTCGCGCCGAATCCGCGAGTGGAGCCGCTGCGCCAGCTCGCGCAGCACCTGATCACCGGTGAGGTGGCCGAAGCGATCGTTGATCATCTTGAAGTGGTCGATGTCGAACATGACCAGCGACAGCGGTCGGCTGTAACGCGCACAACGCGCGATCTCGCGGTCGAGGCACTCGAGGAAGGCGCGCTTGTTGTGCACCCCGGTGAGGCCGTCGATGATCGTCATCCGGTAAATCGCCTCGTGGTACGAGACCTCCACGTTGGCGCCCATGAGGAACTTGAAGATGGCACCGCCGACGCGCAGGAGATCTCCGTCGGTGAGCGCGTCCCGCTCGACCGGTTTGTCGTTCACGTAGGTGCCGTTGGTCGAGCCGAGATCCTCGACCATCCAGCCGCTCACGCCGGGACGAAGCCTGACGTGCCGGCGCGAGACCGAGTCGCGATCGAGCTGCAGCGAGCAGTCAATGCCGCGGCCGATTACGACCTCATCGCCAGTGAGCGGGAACCTTCGCCCCATGTCGGCGCCGGTGGGGTAGATGAGCACGAGGCACGCTTCAAGTGCCGCACCGCCATCCTTCTTCTCCGGCAGCTGGACCTGAGTGATGCGTGTGGTCCACTCACTCATCGCGTTGCAAAGTCAGGCTATGCGCCACTCTCGACGGTGTCAACGCGAGCGGCCACTCACGCGGACCTGTGGTACGCGTAGGGCGTGTCCGACGCGAGCGCGTTTCGCCGGGACGGAGATGACCGCGGCGTCCTCTGTCTGCACGGCTTCACCGGCACGCCGTTCGAGATGCGCTTTCTCGGCGAGTCGCTCGCCGCGCGCGGCATGACCGTGGTCGGCCCCGCGCTCGTGGGGCATGGGCAGACGCTCGACGCGCTCGATGTCACGACCTGGCGTGACTGGCACGCGGGCGTCTGCGCAGAGTTCGACGCGCTGCGTGCGCGCTGTCGCAGCGTCGCCGTGGTCGGACAGTCACTCGGCGGCCTGCTCGCGCTCCACCTCGCGCGTGAGCGTGGCGCCGAGCTGTCGTCGCTCTGCGTGATGGGCGTGCCGCTCTGGCTGCCGCCGCTGGCGCGCGTGGCGATCCCGCTGGTGCACGAGCTGCGCCGAATCACGTCACATCCGCGCGCGATCCCCAAGCGGGGCGGCTCCGACGTGCGCGATCCCGAGATGAAGCGACTCAACCCCTGCCTGCCGGCGTTTCCGGTGCGCGCGCTCGCGAGCCTGAACGAGTTCACCGACGTCGTCCGCGCAACCATCGAGCAGGTAACGGTGCCGACGCTGGTAGCACACGGCGCGCACGATCACGTCGCGCCGCCCGCGTGCGGTGTGGAGCTCGCGCGACGACTCGGCACGAGCCTGCTCACGCTCCCCCGCTCCTACCATCTGGTATCGATGGACGTCGACCGCGTGGCGCTCGCGCAAGCGGTCGGAGATTTCGTGGCGGCGCGCTTCGACGCGCGCCCCGACGCACGCACGCAGGCGAGGTGAACGATGGGCAAGGTGGTCATCGCGATCGATCAGGGCACCACCGGCTCGACCGTGATGGTCCTCGGCGAGGCGCTCGACGTCCGCGCCAAGGCGAACGTCGAATTCCCGCAGCTCTACCCGCGCCCGGGCTGGGTCGAACACGATCCCGACGCGATCTGGCAGAGCGTGCTCGACGCGCTCGCGCAGGCGCTCGCCGCCGCGCGCGTCCGCGCCGGCGATATTGCCGCGATCGGGATCACCAACCAGCGCGAGACGACCGTCGTCTGGGATCGCAAGACCGGCGAGCCGGCGCGCACCGCGATCGTCTGGCAGGACCGCCGCACCGCCGACGCCTGCGCCCAGCTGCGCCGCGCGGGACACGAGCCGCGCGTGCGCGCGCTGACCGGCCTCGTGCTCGATCCCTACTTCTCGGCCACCAAGCTCCGCGCCATGTTCGACGAGACGCCCACGCTCCGCGGCCGCGCCGAGGCCGGCACCCTCGCCTTCGGCACCGTCGACAGCTTCCTCGTCGCGCGGCTCACCGACGGCGCGGCGCACGTCACCGATCCGTCCAACGCCTCGCGCACGCTGCTCTTCGGGCTCCGCTCACTCGCGTGGGAGGACGAACTCTGCGCGCTGTTCGGAGTGCCCCGCGCGTGTCTCCCCGAGGTGCGCGCGTCCGCCGAGGTCTACGGCGTCACGCGCGGCGTGCCGGGTCTGCCCGACGGTGTGCCGATCGCGGGCATCGCCGGCGATCAGCAGGCCGCGCTATTCGGCCAAGCCTGCTTCGCGCCGGGCGAGGCCAAGTGCACCTTCGGCACCGGCGCGTTCCTGCTGATGAACACCGGCTCCGAGCCGGTCCCCTCCACCCGCGGCCTGCTCACCACCGTCGGCTGGACGCTCGGCGCGGGCGACGAGCGGGGCGAAGTCACCTACGCGCTCGAGGGCTCTGCGTTCATCGCCGGCGCAGCGGTGCAGTGGCTCCGCGACGGGCTCGGCATGATCTCCTCGGCGCGCGAGATCGAGGCACTCGCCCGCTCGGTGCCCGACTCGGGCGGCGTCGTGCTCGTGCCCGGCTTCGCCGGCCTCGGCGCGCCCCACTGGCGTCCCGACGCCCGTGGCGCGATCTTCGGCCTCACGCGCGGCACCACGCGCGCACACCTCGCACGCGCGACGCTCGAGGGAATCGCGCTGCAAAACCACGACCTGCTGCGCGCGATGCAGGACGACAGCGGCCGCGCACTCACCTCGCTCAAGGTCGACGGCGGCGCGTCGGAGAACGACCTGCTCATGCAGCTCCAGGCTGACGTGCTCGGCGTGACGATCTCACGCCCGGCGATCGTCGAGACCACCGCGCTCGGCGCCGCGTTCCTCGGCGGTCTGGGCGCCGGCGTCTGGCGCTCGAAGCACGAGATCGCGCGCGCCTGGCGCGAAGAGCGACGCTTCACGCCCACCGCAGATCGCGCCGCCGTCACCGAGCAACTGCGCCGCTGGGACGAGGCGGTCGCAAAAGCCTAGCGCGGCAGAGCGGCGCGCACGAGCCGCAGCCGCACCCGCACACCGCCACCGGGCAGCGCCATCGGTTGCGTCAGCGCGAGCGCGGAGAACAGGACCGTCTCGTGGAACCCCTCCTCGAGCGCGGCGAAGCTCCGCGAGAGGCCCTCGGGCGTGACCGGCCGTCCGTCGAACGTCACGATGCAGACCTCCGACGTGCAGCTCGCCGCGAGGTTGTCGACCGTCACGTCGCCGGGCACGACGAGCTCGCCGGCACGCGCGAGCAGTCGACGCTCGAGCTCGGCGGTCGCGACGACCTCGTCCTTCCCGATGAGTGCGGCGCGAGTGGGCGCTGGTGCCGGCGCGACCGCCGGCGGCGCGTCGGGCGGAGCCGCCACACTCCGCACCACGGTCGGCGCGATGCGGGCCGCGCCCCCCGCGTCGCGTGCCGCGACTGACGCTGGACGATCACCGCGCCGCGCCACGAGCAGCAGCGCGACGACGATGAGGATCACGACCCCGACCCCGCCGCTCGCCCACCAGCCGCTGCGCATCCCGGTGAACCGTGCTGCTAGTTCACGCAGCCGCCGAGATCGTGCATCGGCCAGTAGAAGAGGATCATGAAGCACATCTCGTTGTCCGAGCTCTCACCGAAAACCACCGGCGCGCCGGTCGTGTTGTCCCAGTGGCAGGTCGCGCGCATGAAGTCGCCCGACGTGATCGAGAAGTCGACCGGATCCATCGGCTGGTCGCCAAACTTCCACGGATCGATCTTGTAGGCCTCTGCGGCCGTGTCGACCGTGGCGCCGGTATCGAACGAGAGCTTGGTCCCGAGCTTGTGCATGTGCGGGAACGCGGCGAACACGTTCATCTGCCGGTCGGCGTTGCACTCGAGGATTTGCTGAAAGTCCATCGCGCCGGTCGGGATGTTCAGGTTGAACGAGCCGATCGCGAAGATGCCGGCCGGTTCGTACGCCGTGGCATCGCCGCCGTCGGTCAGGTTGATCGCGCTCCGCTCGGTGACCGGTGCATCGCCGGTGTTCTGCAGGTGGAACTGCACGACGTACTGCGTGCCGGGCGCGATGCGAAACGCGACACCGTCGGGAAGTGTGAGGCTCGCGCCGCCCGCGCCGCCAGCCCAGATCGGCTGCCAGTTGGTGCGGACGAGCTCAGGGCACTCGTGGAAGCCGTCGGGCTCGGGGTAGAGGAAACTCTGGAACAGCGCCACGTGGTGCACGCTCACGCCGTTGACCGGCTCGACCTTGGTGATCGCGATCTCGCGATCGGCCGGCGAGTAGAAGGTGTAGCAAAGGTAGCGCTCCTGCCCCGGCTCGACCGTGTACTCGTCGGTCGTGAGCTGGTAGCCGCCCGCCGGTGGCGGTGGATCGATCACGACCGGCGCTGCCGCGTCGGGCGCAACCGGCGCCGCGTCGGGCGAGGCAGCCGTCCCGCCGTCGGTGCACGCAGCCGTGAGGGCCAGAGAGAGGAGCAGGAGCGCGCTACCGATTCGCTTCGTCATCTGATGCCTCCGTCGGAAACTTTCGCGACCGTAACGTGCGCCTCCGAGCATGGCAAGGCGACGCTCTCGCGACGCTCGCGCGGTGCAGACTCGCGGTCGTCCGGTCGTCGTCGTTGATGCCTGTCCGCCGGTTGGTGTCCGCCGGTTGGTGTCCGCTGGTTGGTGTCCGCCGGTTGGTGTCCGCCGGTTGGTGTCCGCTGGTTGGTGTCCGCCGGTTGGTGTCCGCCGGTTGGTGTCCGCTGGTTGGTGTCCGCTGGTTGGTGTCCGCCGGTTGGTGTCCGCCGGTTGGTGTCCGCCGGTTGGTTGAAGGGGCACCGTCGGGGGACTAGACTCGCCGTTCGCATGGGCGCCGCGCGCGGTCTCTTCACGTCGCTCCGCGCCGCGTTCGCGCGGCCGGTCACGCGCGCCGGCAGACCGATCAGGG
>SHYZ01000188.1 GCA_009692535.1 Myxococcales bacterium | reverse complement strand
CGAGCACCGCAAGGTGCAGCCGCTTGACGGCCAGCTTCGGCCCGACCGTGCGGCTCACCACCCGATTGACCTCGAAGTTGCGGGTCTCGGAGAAACGCGTGGTGTTCGCCGGGATCGCCGCTGTCGCCACAGCCGCAGCCGGCGGCGTAGCGAGAGCTGGCACAGCGCCGGGAGCACCAGGAACACCAGCGGCCGCCACAGCCGCAGCCGCAGCCGCAGCCGCTGCCGCAGCCGCGCCAGGAACAGCCGCCACGGGTGCCACCGCTGCCGACGGTCCCGGCGGTGCGTCACCGCGCAGGTCGGCAACGCCGGTGGCGAAGTCGGATACCTTGTCGGGTCCCTCGATCTGGAGCGCGTGGCTCCGCAGCGCGATCTTGTCCTTGTCGTAGACCTCTTCGGTGCGGTCGACCTGTGCGCGGTCGAGCTCAGCGGTCACCGTCACGGCGACGTGCCCGGGACCGACGATGCGCTCGAGCAGCTCCTGCACCCGCCGCGCAAGGCGCCGCTCGATCTCCTGCTGCACGTCGAGCCCGCCACCGTCGTCGTCGGGCGCCGAGAGCACGGTCCCCTTCTCGTCGATCACCGTGATCCGCTCGGTGGAGAGGCCCACCACGCTCGACGAGACGAGGTGCACGATCCCCTTCACCTGCCCGCCGCTGAGCGTCCGCGCCGGACGCATGCGCAGGACGATCGACGCCGACGGCTTCTCCTCTTCCTTGCGATAGAGCGAGCGATCACCGACGGCGATATGGACCCGCGCGCTCGCCACCGCGTCGAGCGACATGATCGTGCGCGCCAGCTCGCCCTGCATCGCACGGCGGTAGTTCATCTGCTCGACGAAGCTCGTCGTGCCGAACGTCTGCTTGTCGAAGACCTCGAACCCGACGCCACCGCCACGCGGCAGGCCGCGCGACGCGAGCCCGAGCCGCAGCTCGTGCACCTTCTCGTCGGGCACCCAGATGGTCGAGCCGCCGCCGCCAATCTCGTAGCGCACGCCGTCGGCACGAAGCGCCTCGATCACCTGGCCTGCGTCCTCGGTGGAGAGTCCCGAGAAGAGCAGGCCCGACGGCCGCGCCGGTCCGCGCGCGGAGAAGAAGATCAGCGACGCGGCGGTCGCGACCAACGCACCGACGGCAAGGAAGCGCGCGCCGAACGAGAGTCGTCCCCAGACGCTGCTCAGCTGCCCGGGCAGACTGGAGAGCTCAGTCGCCATTCGTGGTCCCGAGGGCTGTGGCCATCGTCATGTTCGGCGTGGTGATCGTCATCGCACGCAGCGTCATCCTCAGCAGCATCATTAGAGCGGCGTGCTCATCAGCTCGCGATATGCCTCGACCGCGCGGTTCGTCGTAGTCACCGCAAATCGCACGGCGATCGACGCCTGCTCGGCGGCGATCATGACCTCGTGGATGCCGATGGTCGGATCCCCCGCGGCGAACCGCTGCATCATACTCTCCTCCGTGCGCTCGGCCTCGCGGGCGTCGGAGAGCGCGTTCGCGAGCGTGTCACCAAAGCTCGCGCCCCCAGCCGGCGCCGACGCGCCTGAGGCGCGCGCGGCAGCGGGGGTGAGTTCGGCGGGACCGATGAGGGTGACTGAACCGAGTCCTGAAATGGGAGTTGCCATGGTTAGGCTCCGATGCTCAAGGCGCGCTCGGCCATCGAGACCGCTGAGTCGAGCGCGGTCACGCCGGCCTCGTAAGCGCGCGAGGCGGTGATCATGTCCACCATTTCTTCGATGACGTTCACGTTCGGGTAGGCCACATAACCGTCGGCGTCAGCGTGGGGGTGGCCAGGGTCGTACTCGAGTCGTGGCGGGGACGCGTCCGCGAGGATCGCGTCGACCTGTACGGCGAACACCCCGCCAGCATCACCGTGCATACCCGGCGCGCCGGTGTCCGCAGGCGTGGCCGACACGACGACATCGCGGCGCTGGTAAGGCGCACCGGTGCCGTCATCGGTCGTGCTTGCGTTGGCGAGATTCGACGCGGCGACGTTGAGCCGCGTCCGCTGCGCCGACAACCCTGATGCCGAGACCTCAATCGTCTTGAAGAAATCCATGACGGCCCTCCTTAGCCATTGCCCCCGGTCGATGCGTAGCGAAGCAGCGCGAGCCGACGCGAGACGAGCTGCGACGTCGTCGCGTAGCGGACCCGGTTCGAGTCGATCTTCGCGAGCTCACCCTCGAGGCTGACGGTGTTGCCGTCGGCGCCCGCCGGTCCGCCCGTGGCGTCCTTGAGCAACCGCCCATGCTCCGCTGCGCCCGGCGCGAGCGTCGCCAGGATGTGTCCGTCGTCGGTGCGGTGCAGCGCGTTCGCCGAGAGCGCTTCCGGCCGCACCTGCTCAAGATCGAACGGCACGAAGCCGGGCGTGTCGATGTTTGCGATGTTGCCGGCGAGGACGCTGTGGCGCTCGCGCTGATAGTCGAGCGCGGACTCCATCTGCGTCACGCTATCGAAGAGCGTCTTCATCCATCGCCATGCCAAGCAACCGGCGGGCCACGCCTCAAGCGTATGAAATCACGCGAACGGGCACGCAGCGTCGCGGCCACCGTCGGCAGGATTGACGTGGGCGCGACGCAGCTTGCGCGCGCAGTGGTCCGCGAGGAACCGGCTCAGCCGAGCTTGCGCAGCTTCTCGACGAGCGTGGTGCGGTTGAGACCGAGCAGCGCAGCGGCCTCGGTGCGATTGCCGCCAGTCCGCTCGAGCGCCTGCTGGATCAACTGCCGCTCGAGCAGATCGATCGCGGAGCGAAGGTTGAGCGCCTCTTCGAAGCCACCCACCTGCCCCCACGCCGCCGAGACGGCTGCCGACACCGCCGGCTCCGTCGAGCCGAGCGCTCCGACGCGACTCCCCGCGACGCCAAACTGCTCGGAGCCGAGGGCCGGCGATGCGCGCACAACCGGCTCCTGCTCGCGACGCGGCAGCGCGAGGTCACGCGCGGCGAGACGCCCCTCGCGACGCAGCACAACCGCACGTTCGATGACGTTGGCCAGCTCGCGCACGTTGCCCGGCCAGCGATGCTCGACGAGCGCACGCTCGGCGCTCGCGTCCATGCCGACCACCGCGCGGCGGGTGCGCTGCGTGACGCTGGCGATCAGGTGACGCGCGATCGTCAACACATCGCGCTCCCGCGCTCGGAGCGGCGGCAACTCGAGCTGGAGCACGGCGAGCCGATAGTAGAGGTCAGCGCGAAATGTGCCCGCCTCGACCATCGCTTCAAGGTTGCGGTGCGTCGCCGCCACCACGCGCACGTCGACGGAGATGTGACGATCGGCGCCGACCGGCGTGACGTTGCGGTCCTGCAGGACCCGAAGCAGCTTGGCCTGCGCGGCCAGCGAGAGGTCGCCGATCTCGTCGAGAAACAGCGTGCCCTTGTCGGCGGCGATCACCCGCCCGTCGCGCGCGGCGACAGCACCGGTGAACGCGCCGCGGGTGTGGCCGAACAGTTCCGCCTCAACGAGCGCCTCGGGAATCGACGCGCAGTTCACGGCGATGAACGGCCCGGCCGCGCGCTCCGACGCCGCGTGGAGCGCACGCGCGACGAGCTCCTTGCCGGTGCCGCTCTCGCCGGTGACGAGCACCGTCGAGTCGACCTCGGCGTAACAGCGCACGGTCTCGAGCGCCTCGATGACCTGCGGGCTGTCGCCGATAATTTCCGGCGCGTGGCGGCGCCGCCAGGCAACGAGATCCGGGCTACCGGGGGAGCGCACGGCGGTCGCGATCCGGTCGATGACCGCGAGCTCGAGCGGCTCGAGCAGCACGTCCTTCGCACCGGCGCGCATCGCCGCGACGACCTCGTCACACGAGCCGTTCGGCGTGATGAGGTAGCTCGCGCCGACGCGCCCCTCCTGGGCCGCCCAGGCGATCAGGTCGATGCCGCTGCCGTCGGCCAGCACGGCCGCCACGAGCGCGATGTCGTGCCCACTTCGCTCTGAGAGCAGCGCGCGCGCGGCCTTCATCGTGCCCGCCACCGCGATCTCGCAGCCGAGATCCTCGAGCCGCTCGGCGAGCAGCCGTCGGTACTCTGCGTCCCCAAGGACGAGCGCGACCCGCACTACGGCACGATAAACCATGTCGCCGCTATCGCCTCGCCCTCTTACCAACCAGCGCCCCACCGTTAGCCGTCATGACGTCGAAGACTTGCCTTGCGCACACGCTCCCTGTGGCGTCATCCTTGGCGCGCGGCGGACGACGATCCTGGTCGACGTGTATTCTCACCTCTTGAGTCCGCTCCGCGAACGCTTTGGCGACCGGCCAGCGTCCTAAACTCTGTGACGATGACATCCTCGAAACAGCCGAACCTCGAGACCAAGCTCTTCGCGCTGCTCTTTCGAGAGTGCACCGACGCCGTCTTCGTCGTCAATAAATCGACGCGGACGGTGATCTCGGCCAACCCGCGGCTGGCCGAGATCACCGGGCATACGCTCAGCTCGCTCTGCGACCTGCCGCTCGATGCGCTCGTCGCGGTGGGCTCCGGCCGCGCCGCGCTCGCCGAGGAAATCCTCGACGGTGAGGGGCTCCACGAAGAGATCGCACTCCGGCGGGCGGACGACTACTTGGTGTACGCGGACCTCTCCGTCTCCCATCTCGAGGACGCCGAGCTCGGCTCGTTCGTGGCCTGCATCGCGCGCGACACCGGTGAGCGGCGGTTGCTCGAGCGGGAGCTCATCGCCAAGCACGCCGCGCTGCACGGTGCCCACCGCGAGCTCGAGGAGAGCGCGCGCGAGCTCGCTGAGCGCAACGAGGAGCTGGCCACAAGGAACCACGAGCTCGCCCTGCTCGGCGCGCAGCTCTCGAGCACCTCACGACGCGCGCTGGTCGGTGAGCTCTCGGCGGGCGTCGCCCACAGCCTGAACAACCCGCTCGCCGCCGTCGAGAGCACCACCCGGCGCCTCGGCAAGTTGATCGAGACCGACGGCACGCTGGAGCTGCAGTGCGCGGCGCGCCGCTACCTCGATCGCATCCAGGACGCCATCTCGCGCATCGGCGAGATCGTGCGCGCGCTCAGAAACACGCACCGCGGAATCACCCACGCCCAGCCCGCGCGAGTGCTCGACCTGCGCGACGAGGTCCGGATCGCGCTCACGCTCTTCGAAGCCCGACTGCATCGGGTCGAGCTCAAGATCGGGATCGACGACGACGCGCGTGCCTTCGCGCCGCCGACCGACCTCCAGCACGTGCTCTGGAATCTGATCGACAACGCGCTCCTCGCCATGCCGGAGGGCGGCGTGCTCTCGTTTGAGCACCGCGTGGCCGGCGACCGCGTCATGCTCGCCGTCGCCGACACCGGCCCCGGCATCCCCGATGCGAGACGCGCCATGCTGTTCCAGCCGTTCAACTCCACCCGGGCCGAGGGGACCGGCCTCGGCCTCTGCACCGCGCAGCGCCTGGCGCGCAGCTGGGGCGGCGACGTCTGCCTCGCGACCACTGCCGGCGGCGCGTGCTTCGAGCTCGAGCTGCCTAGCGAGGCACCGCGATGACTCAGTTGCGGTTGCTCGTCGTCGACGACGACGACGACGTGCGCGAGAGCCTGGTCGACGAACTCTCGCCGAACTTCGCTGTCGAGGCCGTGGCCTGCGGGCGTGAGGCCCTCGCGGCGCTCGACCGCACTCGCTTCGATGTCGTCATCTCGGATCAACGGATGCCCGACCTCACCGGCCTCGAGGTGCTCGAGGCGGTCCGCCTGCGCCAACCCGACGCGGTGCGCATCCTGCTCACCGGCTTCCTCGACGACGACGCACACGCTGCGGTGCTCGAGGCCGACGCGCCGTACAAGCTGTCGAAGCCGTGGCACGACAGCGTGGAGATCACGGTGCGGCGCGCGCTCGAGCAGCGCGATCGCACGCGCCGGTTGGCCGAGGCGTTCGACGGCGCAGTCGCCGCCGCCGTGCTCGAGGCGGAGCTCGCGGCTGCGGTCACACCGTCGGAAATCGCGCGCACGCTCGTCACCCGCATCGCGGCCGCGGGCGTCGAGCGTGTCAGCGTGGTCGTGGGCGCGGGCGAGACGGCGCGAACGCTGGCGGCCTACCACCATCCCGACGCCGGCACGTCTCACCCGACGGGCGAGACGTGGGCGCGGTGGACGGTCGACGAACCACTCGACACCGCGGCGGGCGACCGCGCGGCTGGCGTGGCGAACCTGCCGGCTGGCCCGTCGAGCGCGACGCCGGCAGCAGGCCTTCGCTTGCGTGTGGAAGGTCGCGGACCCGCGCACGCCCTCGTGCTCGCCATCGCTGCACGCGCGCGGAGCTGGCTCGCCGACGATCCCGCCGGCCGGCTGGCGCGCGCCTCAGTCGATCCGGTTGCGCGCGAGCGACTCGCCAGCCTCTCGCGACAGGCCGTGATCGGCCAGATGGCGGGCGCGTTCGTCCACGAGCTCGCATCGGTCGTGCAGGGCATTCGGAGCGAAGCGCTGGGCCTCAGCAGCGTGCTGCGCGAGCGGCCACAGAACGACGCGGTGACCGCGCATCTCGAGGGGATCGAGCAGCTCTCGGAGCTCGTGGTGCGGCTGTTCCGCGCGCTCCGCTCGTTCCTTCACGGCGGTGGCGCGGAGGGGCGCTGCAACCTCCGTGATGCGGTCACGATTGCGCAGCGGATCACGGCCGGTCAGCTCAAGCACCACGTCACGTTGCGCGTGGGCGAGCTGCCGGATGTTGAAATCGCCGCCGACGGCGCGCTCTTCGCGCAGGTGTTGGTCAACGTGCTCCGCAACGCCGCCGAGGCGTCGCCGCGCGGCGGCGTGGTCGAACTCGACGCAACGCTAGCGCAAACTCGCGTCGTCCTGACGATCACCGACGATGGCCCCGGCGTCGCGCCCGAATTGGTCGACCGGCTGTTCCTTCCCTTCGCGACCTCCAAGCCAGGCGCAGCGGGGCTCGGGCTCGCGATCTCCGCCGAGATTCTCGGCCGAGTCGGCGGCTCGATCGCCTACGAGCCGTCTTGCGGGCGAGCGACCTTCGTGGTCGTCGCGCCCTTGGCGAACTCGTCGGTGTTGCCGCTGTCGCGCCCCTGAATCAGGTCCATGAAGATCTGCGACCGCTCCAGCTTGTACTCCATGCGAATCTGGATGTCGTCGAGGTTGCGAATACTCAGGCCGAGCCGCGCGAACTGCTCCTCCGTGACGTAGTCGTTCAGCGGCGTGCCGCTGTCGCCAAGACGGAAGCGGTGGCTGAGATCGTTCGCGAGCGAGACGATGTCGAGCATCTGCAGCAGCGGCGCAGCGAGATCGCTCCGCACCTTGGGATCG
>SHYZ01000187.1 GCA_009692535.1 Myxococcales bacterium | reverse complement strand
GCCGCGATGATCAACGCGGTGCGACTCGGTGGCACGCCGCCGCTCACCGCGACGGTCGAGCGCAACTGCTGGCCAGGCGCGCTCGACGACTCCTGCCCCGCGCCGTAGCGCCCCGCCGCGCGACTCAGTCGAACGGATTAACCCAGGAGAAGAGCTTCAGCCCCGCGAGCAGCGTAGCCACGCCGAGCGAGACGACGATCATCGTCACGCCGAAGGCCGCCTGCCCCTGCCCTTTCTGCTGCGTACCACGCCACGAGCCGAAGGCAGCCGCGCCCGTTCCGCCGAGCGCGAGCAGCGCACCGAGCATGGAGCCGCTCCAGAAGCTCCCCAGGAAATTCACGACGAGCGCGGCGCCTGTCAGCCCACAAGCGACCTTGATCGATTTGTCCATATCGGCCTCCCCGAGGCTGTGAGTGTAACATCAGCGCCGCATGGCGAGCCGAAGCACGCGGCGCTTCGAAACGTTCGCGCGTGCCGCAGCGAGGAGCATCGTCGAGCGGGCGCGCGCCGTGCTGCTCGACGAGCCCGACGCCACGCGCGAGCGCGCCGCTGCCGAACTGGCCGCCGCGCGCGAGCTTCAGGCCGGCGCGAGCGAGCTCAAAGCGGGGATGGCGAAGCTCGGGCAGTTGCTCGCCTACATCGAAGGCCCCGGCGCGCTCGAAGGCGACGGGGCACGCGGGCTGCTCGCCAACCTGTGGGACCGGGCACCGGCGGTGGATGGTGCCGCGATCCGTCGCGTGGTCGAAGCCGAGCTCGGTGCGCCGATTTCGGAGCGCTTCGCATCCTGGAGCGACGAGCCGTTCGCCGCCGCTTCGCTCGGGCAGGTGCACGCCGCGACGACGCCCGACGGCACGCGCCTCGCCGTGAAAGTGCAGTACCCGGGAATCGCCGACGCGCTCGCCGCCGATCTCGCAGGGGACGGTTTCGTGCGCCGCCTCGCCGGCGCGGGCGCAGGCGCGGCGATCGACGACGCCGCGCTCGCCACACTCCGCGCCGCGCTGCTCGGCGAACTCGACTACGTCGCGGAAGGGCGCTCGCTCGAGCGGTTTCGTCGCGCGTGGCTCGGCGATCGCACGATCGTCGTGCCGCGCATCGACCCGGCACGCTCGTCGCTGCGCGTGCTCTCGGCAGAGCGGCTCGACGGCACCCGCCTCGCCGAGCTCGCCGCGCAGGGCAGTACGGCCGAGCGCGCGGCCTGTGCCCTCACGATCTTCCGCTACGCGTGGGGCAACCCGATCCAGCACGGCCTCGTCAACGCCGATCCGAACCCGGGGAACTATCTTGTGCTCGACGCCGCCGCCGGACGCATCGGCTTTGTCGACTACGGCTGCTGCGCTCAGCTGTCCGAAGAGCTCGTCGCCGCGGAGCGCATGCTCTGGCGCGGGCTCTACTACGGCGACGGCGAGCGGATGCGCTACGCCGTGCAGGAGCAGGGGCTGCTCGGCCGCGGGCGCGCGCTCGACAGCGACACCTTCCGACGCTGGGAGCGGTACCTCGCGGGACCGTTCCTTGGCAGCGGAGACTTCACCTTCACGCCGGCGTACGCGCGCGGGCTCACCGAGGTCACGAGCGACCTCCTGCGCGCCGGCGGCCTGCGACTCCCCGCGCCGGCGCTGCTGCTCTGGCGCGCGCGCCTCGGCGCAGTCTCGGTGCTCGGCAGCCTCTCGGCGACTGCGGACTTTCGTGCGGCGCTGCGCCAGATCGTGTCGGACGCGGGCTAGCGCTAGCGGGTGCGCCGACGTGACCGATGCGGCGCAGTCATCGCGGAGCCGGCGCGCGGAGCTCGTGTACATGCACCGGGTCGCGCTCGAGCGCGCAGCCGGGGACGTACTTCGAGCAGGAGCCACGCAGGCGCGGCGCGTCGTCGGCCACGCGGTGCTCGAGGCTCGCGGCGAGCGCGCTTGCAGCGAGCGCGGCAGGCGCGCCGAGCTCGCGCAGCGCGAGTGCCTGCACGCGCAGGAGCTCGCCGTCGCGAGGGATGAGCGCGAGCCCGCGTGCGGCTGCGGCGAGCGCCTCGCCGGGTGCGCCCGCGCTCTGAGCGGCGAGCGCGAGTCTGCGCCAGATCGACGGATCGACGGGTGCCGCCGCTGCCGCGAGCCGATAGGGGGCGAGCGCCTCGGCGAACCGCCAGACCTGCGCGTAGGCGTCGCCGCGAATGCGCGTGAGCGCGGGGTGCCCGGGCAGCAACCGCTCGGCCTCGTCGAGCCGCGCGAGCGCGTCGGCGAGCCGCCACTGCCGCACCTCGAGCTCGGCCAGCGCGGCGAGCACCATCGCGCGGTCGCGCGGCGCGCCGCCGGTACGCTCGAGCTCGGCGAGCGCCGCCTCGAGGCTGGGGCGCGCCTCGTCGACCTTCTCCTGAAGGCCGCGCAGCCAGGCTAGCCCGTGCTCGTACAGGCGCCGCCAGCGCGGACGCGGCGCGGGCGCAGCCGCCGGCGCGCTGCCGCCGAGGAAAACTTCGGCCGTCGCCACCTCGGTGATCGGCTGCGCGACGCAGGCATCGAGGTCGACGCCGCGGAGCCGTCGCCCCGCGATGCGAAACGCCCGCCCTCGCGGTGTGCGCGCGTCGGCGCAGGCCGCGGCGTGAAGCGCGAGGTTGCGCGTGCGGTGGCGCAGCCGCGCGGTCACGCGGAGCGGCAGATCGGCCGCGCCGAGACCCGCCGGCACGCCGAGCGCGTAACGCACCGCGTGCGCGTCGCGGGGCGGAATCGTGTGGTTGTAGACCGGCGTGCGGAAGCGGTGCGTCTCGCGCTCGAGCAGCGGCCGGCCCTGCTCGTCGAGCACCACCGCCGTCAGCACGTGCGCGGTCTCGTCCGCCGCGCCTGCCGCGTGCCGCGTACCCGCCTCGGCGATGAGCCGCCCGCGCGCATCGGTCACGGCGAGATCGATCCATGTGTCCTGCGCATCGACCACGCCGCCGGGGAAGCGGTGACCGGCGCGAAGGTTGCGCACCACCACATCGAGCAGCAGTCGCTCGCCGGCGCGCACGCTCGTCCCGTCGGCCGGCAGCGAGCGCGTACCGTCGGCGTGGAGCGCGATCGCGATGTCGATGCTCGCGGCGCCGCGGAGAAACTCCTTTGCGCGCGCGACGTCGGCCGCGTCCCCGCGCATCGCCGCGAGCCAGGTGTGCGCGCCGGTAAAGCGGTGCGACGCGATCCGCCCACCGGTTGCCGCGCGGTCGCCGAGTGGTGCCGCCTCGCGCGGCATGTGGCAGCTCTGGCAGCTCTTCGCGCCGATCTCGACGTCGTCGATGCGCGCGAGGCTCGAGCCGCCATACTCCGACGCCGCGTGCGCCGTCGCGTCCTCTTGCGCCGGCAGGTGAAACGCGTTGCCGGTTTCGGGCCCGAGGAACGAGCGGTGACAGCTCGCGCAGAGCGAGGTCGTGCGGAGCGGCCGGAGCGCGACCGCCTCCACGTGGCGAACGACGCTCGCGGCATCGCCGTCCACCGGCATCGGAATGTCGTGCGCGGTCAGGCGAAAGCTCGCGTTGCCGTCGGGCGCCACCGCCTCGATGCCGTGGCAGGTGCGGCAGGTGATGCCGGCGTGGCCACGCGCGTCGTCGGGACGGATCGCTTCGGTCGGCCCGTCGAGCAGCCCATCGAGCAGCAGCGGCACGTCGTGACAGCCGGCGCAGAAGCGACTCTCCTTGGGCCCCCGCTCAGCGCGGAGCCGCTCGATCGCCACGCGGTAGATCGGATTGTTGAACGAAGCGAACGAGTGCGCGCTCTCGCGCCAGCCAGCGACGACGTCAGGGTGGCAGCCGACGCAGCTATCGACATCCATCTGCGTCGCGCCCGGAAGGTCGCGCCCCGGCGCGAGCTCGACCCGCGACGGACCGAGCCGACCGGCCGGTTGCGGCAGCACCGCGGCGAGCGTCGTACCGCGCGACGGGTCGCCAGCCGCGGCGCGCGACGACGCGACGACGACCACCAGCGCACCCACGACGAGCGCGCCCGCCGCGAGCCTCAGCGCGGCGCGTCCGGCTTCGATGTCGCGCCTCCCGCGGGCTGCTGCTTCCGCTTCCAGATGCCGAGCTCGGGCACGCTCTGCTTCAGCAGCTGCCGGAGTTTCACCTTCCCGCGCGGCGCGAACGCGACCCCCTTCGCCGCCATCAGCGCGGGTTCGCCGCCGCCCGGTGGACCGCCCCAGCGCCCCCAGATCGGGTTCGCGCAGGCCACCCTCCCAGTCCAGCGATTGCGGATGATGTAGCGGCCCTGAAAGTTGTTCGTGTCCGCCTGCGCAGCGCCATGTTCGAGCCGCCCGCTCTCGCCGCGCACCTCGCGCCCGCCGACCACCGCCGACGCGACGCGAAACACGAGGTCGTCCCCGAGCGTCGCCTTGCCGTAGCGCGTGTGCAGCCGCGTGAGTACGAAGCCGAACGGGGTCGCGCCGCCGCGGCTGCGGTCCATGCGCGCCCCGACGTTTGCGTCGGAGACCACGTCGGCGCCAAGCAGCGTGAGATCCTGCGGCCGGAGTGCGCCGCCACCGGTCGCGCCGCCGGGACACGGATCGCACTTCATCGCCTGCCACGCGTACTCGGTCACCACCGCGCCGGGATTGCGCTGCATCGTGGCGTCGAAGAGCGCGGCGTAGAATTCGCCGAAGCGAGCCCTCGCCACCGCGGCGATGCCGAGGTTCGTCGGGATGAAGACGTTCTTGTAGTTCGCGACCTCGTACCGCTCGGTCGCGAGGATGTGGACGATGAGATCCTGCGTGCCCGATGAGTTGAGCAACCCGAGCCGCACCGGCAACTCGAACTTTTCCGAGTCGTAGTGGAAGCGGAGCGGCGAGAGCAGGGTCCTTTCCCCGTCGCGCTGCACCTTGTCGAGGTCCACCTTGGCGACGAAGAACTTCATTCCCGCTGCCACGTACGGCCGGAGCGCCTCTGCGGCACCGTCGGGGATCTTGTAGCCGTTGCCGCGGATCCACCGGTCGAGCGCGAGCGCATCGTCGGCCGAGAGAATCACGATCTCGTACTCGCCGACGGTGAACTGCGCCTCGACGCGGACGTGACCGCCTTCATCGTCGGACATCGCCTCCGGGCGCACGGCCTTGGCCATGCTGGGACGGCCGCTTCGGACCACATGGGGCCGCTCCTTCCAGCAGGGGTCCTGCTCCCAATACTCCACGAGCCGCGGCGCCGCGAGTGTGTCCACGCGGTCGAAGAGCTCGCGCGGCAGCGTCTTTACGTTCTCCTGCTGCAGCACCACCGGCACCGGCACCACCATCGCGAAGTCCGACGGTGGCCCCTGGTAGTTGTTCTGCATCGACAGCACCGTGCGCGTGCCATCGCGCATCAGCACCACCATCGTCGCGTTGTTGAAGAGCTTCGCGTCCGCGCCGCCAACGTAGAAGCCGCAAAAGGCGCGCGCGTCCGGTGACGCCACGAGCGCAGCACCGAGAATCGTAAGGGCGGCCGCAGCCAGAACCGATCGCTTCGGCATGAAAACCTCCGGCCCCGAGTGTGCCGGAACGCGGGGACTTTGGTCGCAACATCCTGCGCCAGAGCGGTGCCCGACCGGCGCCAGAGCGGCGCCCGACCGGCGCCCGACCGGCGACCGACCGGCGACCGACCGGCGACCGACGAGCGACCGACGAGCGACCGACGGGCGACCGACCGGCGACCGACCGGCGCCGAGAAGTGCCTAGCTGCCGCCGGGGCCGCGCTGCTTGCGCAGCTGCTTGCGCAGCAGCAGGAACACCACGCAGAGCCCGAGCGTCGCGATGAGCAGCCCGGTCTCGAGCAGCCCGTCACTATCGCCGTTCTCCGGTTCCGCCGACCGACCGAACGTCTTCGCGCCCGCCGCAACGCCCGCCGTCTTGGTGCGCGCCACCACGCCGATCTCGGCGATGTCGTGCATGACCATCGCCGCGAGGTCGATGGCACCGCGCGGCGCGAAAGCGAGGTCCCTCGCAGCCGTCGGTGCTGGCGCCGCGCCGCCCGACGGGCCGCCCCACCGGCCGAACACCGGATTGGCGCAGGCGGCCTTGCCGCGCCACGCATGCCGGATCGCATAGCGCCCCTGGAAGTTGTTCGACTGCGCGACCATCGCGCCCTCCTCGAGCCGACCGCTCGCGCCGTACGCCTCGCGCCCGCCGGCGATTGGCCCGGCCGCGCGGAACACGAGGTCGTCGCCGAGCGCGTCCTTCGCATAGCGCGTGTGGAGCCGCGTGAGCACGAACGCGAACGGATTCTGCCCGGCCGGCACCACGTCGCCGCCGAGCGTCATGAGCGCGTCGGCGGTAAGCCCGCTCGAGCCCATCTGACCGCCGGGGCACGGGTCGCAGCTCGTCGCCTGCCACGCGTACTCGGTCACCACCGCGCCCGGAGTCTTCGCCATCGTCGCGTCGAACAGCGCGGCGTAGAACTCACCGAAGCGCTCCTTCGCCTCCTCGGCAATGGCGTGGTTGGTCGGGATGAAGACGTTCTTGTAGTTCGCGACCTCGTAGCGCTGGGTCGCGAGCACGTGAACGATGAGGTCCTGCGTCCCCGACGAGTTGAGCATGCCGAGCCGCACCGGCAGCTCGAACTTCTCCGAGTCGTAGTGGAAGCGGAGCGGCGAGAGCAGCGTCTTGTCGCCGTCACGCTTCACCTTGTCGGCGTCGACCTTCGCGACGAAGAACTTCATTCCTGCCGCGACGTACGGACGGAGCACCGCCTCGGCACCGTCGGGGATCTTGTAGCCGTTGCCGCGAATCCACTGCTCGAGCGCGAGCGCGTCGTCGGCCGAGAGGATCACGATCTCGTACTCACCGACGGTGAACTGCGCCTCGACGCGCACCTGGCCACCACCGCCAGACGTCGCCGCGAACGATCTGGGCGCGTCTTTCTTGTCGCGGGAATCGTAGGGCAAGTACTCCTGGTCCGTCGCGCAGGGATCCTTCTCCCAGTACTCGACCAGCCGCGGCGCCGCGAGCGTGTCCACCCGGTCGAAGAGCTCGCGCGGCAGCGTCTTTACGTTCTCCTGCTGCAGCACCACCGGCACCGGCACCACCATCGCGAAATCCGACGGTGGCCCCTGGTAGTTGTTCTGCATCGAGAGCACCGTGCGCGTGCCGTCGCGCATCAGCACCACCATCGTCGCGTTGTTGAAGAGCTTCGCATCGGCACCGCCGACATAGAAGCCGCAGAACGCCCGCGCCACCGTTGGCGCAGCGACGACGGCCCCCACCGCCGCGACTGCAACCAAAAGTGCCACCGCCACCCAACCCTTGCTCCTCGCACGCACCTTCACCATGGCCGCCTCCTCTACGTGGAGGTTGGACAGTAGCACCG
>SHYZ01000186.1 GCA_009692535.1 Myxococcales bacterium | reverse complement strand
GGGGGCAACCCGGGGGCAAGGGAGTTGCGCCCTCACGCACGAAGTGAAAGAACCGACCCGTGGCGTTCGCGCGCGAGATCGCCGAAATTTACCGCCGCTCGAAGAAGCAGAAGGACATCAACCTCTGGACTGAGTGGGTCTGTCGCCCGCCCGCCGCCGTCGTGGTCTACGCGCTGCGCAACACGCGCATCACGCCGAACCAGGTGACCTTCTTCGCCACGCTGGTCGCGCTCGGCTCGGCCGCGCTCTTCGTCGTGCTGCCCGGCTGGTGGGGCGCGGTGGTCGCAGCGCTGGTCTTCGAGCTCTCCTTCATCCTCGACTGCGTCGATGGCCAGCTCGCCCGGCACCGCGGCACCTCGTCGCCGCTCGGCCATCACCTCGACTTCGTGATGGACGAAATCAAGGCGTTCTTCGTGTTCGGTGCGGTCACGGTGCGGCTCTGGCGCTTCGAGCCCGACCCCGACGCCGCGACACGCACGCTGCTGGTCGGCCTCGCCGGCCTCGCGTGCCTCGGCACCGGGCTCGCGCTCACGACCTTCATGCGCCGCACCGAGTACGGCGCGCGCCCACCGACCGACGAAGGCCAGTCCACCGTGGTGCCGCAACGCAGCGGACCGATCGGCCTCGCGATCACACTCGCCGAGCACGCGGCGCGCATGGTCGTCCACTACCCGTCCTACATTCTGCTCGTCGCGCTGGTTCCGCCGGGCCGCCTCGACCTCTTCTTCTGGGCCTACGCCGGTGTGAACGCGCTCTACGCCGCGCGCTCGTTCCTCGCTGTCTTCCTGCGTCTCGGGAGGTTCGCCTCGTGAAAGCCATCGTCATCGCCGCCGGTCGCGGCCGCAGACTCGCCCCGCACACCGACGAGATGCCCAAGTGCCTCGTGCCGATCCGCGGGCGCCCGATGCTCGTGCGTCAGCTCGACGCGTTCCGCGCGCATCGGCTCACCGAGTTCGTCATCGTGCGCGGCTACCGCGCCGAGGTGCTCGAGCGACGCCGTGCCGAGCTCGGCGCGGGCGTGCGCTTCGTCGAGAACCGCGACTGGGAGCGGAACAACATCCTGCAGTCGCTCTTCACCGCCGAGGCTGAGCTCGACGGCCCCGTGCTGCTGACCTACGCCGACATCGTGTTCGCCCAGGAACTCGTCGGCCAGCTGCTCGACGCGCCGGGCGACGTCTGTCTGGTGATCGACCGCGACTTCGCCAAGGTCTACGAGGGGCGCACCGAGCACCCACTCGAGGAGGCGGAAGTGGCCGTCATCGACGACGACGGGCGCGTGCGTGCCGTCGGCAAGCGGGCGGTGCCGGTGGCACAAGCGTCGGGCGAGTTCATCGGGCTGGCGCGGCTCACGGCACGCGGCGTCGAGGCACTGCGCGCGGCCTATGCCGAGGCACGCGACCAACACGAAAAAACCGGGGCGTCGCCCTTCGCGCGCAACAGCTGGCAGGGGGCGTATCTCACCGACCTGCTCGAGCGGCTGATCGAGCTCGGCGTCGATGTGCGCGCCGTGCCGATCCACGGCCGCTGGCGCGAGATCGACACCGAGCAGGACCTTCTTCGGGCCGAGCAGTCGGTGGACTGGTAGCATCGCCGCCATGACCCGACGCTCGATCCCTGCTCGCCATCTGGTGCTCGTCGCGCTGCTCGCCGTCGCGCTGTTCGTCGTCGGATGCGCCAATCCGACCGGCGACGAGTGCAAGAAGGCGATCGAGAACATCGACCGCATTCACGGCATCACCAACACGGTGCCGGCGGAGACCGCCGCTGCGGTGCGCAAGTGCCGAACCGCCGCATCGAAGGAGTCGGTCCTCTGCATGCGCGACGCGACCGATGAGGCTGCGCTCACCAAGTGCGGTGCCAAGCCGGCACCCGCTGCGCCGGCCGCACCCGCGACGCCCGCAGTGCCTGCTGCGCCGGCCCGCTAGACGATCCCCACGCTAGAACTGCCGCGCGGTCATACAGCGTTCGCTCACGGCGCCCGACGCGTTGCCGGCGACGTCGACCACCTCGAGGATCGCGCACATCTCGTCGCCCGGCACCATCGTGACGTGGAACGGCTGGCAGAGCGTGCCATCGATGCGCGTGCGCGGTGCTGCCACGTTGGTCGGCTCGACGAGGCGCAGCGTGCGTGGCTCCCCCTTGCGCTGCACATAGAGCAGCCGCACGAGCTCGTCGTGGGCCGACAGATCGTCCTTCGCAGCGCCGTAGGCCCACACGAGCTGGTTGAACGGCGGCTTGCCGTCGCAGCGCGAGCTCGGCGGGTGAAACGCCACGATCGCGGTGAGGCGATCGAGACCGGCGAAGGCGGGCGGCTGAAGGTCAGCTAGCGTGCCGGTCGTGAACGAGGCGATCGGCCTACGGGCGGCCGGCTGCTTCGCCCAGACCACGAGGTCGTAGCTGGTGTCGGCGCGCAGCACCTGCTCTGGCGTGATCACGAAGACCGTGCCGCTCCCTTCGGCGAGCATGGTCGACACGCGTGCCTTGATGCGGGTGCCCGGCTTGGGCGGGCGCGCCTTCGCCTTCGCCTTCGCCTTCAGGCTCGCGCGAGCGACGAGCGCGAGGTCAGGAAGCTGCGAAGGATCGGTCCCGATCCATCGATCGAGGCCGAGTCGATCCGCGGTGACGACGACGCGCGCGTTGGTGGGAACCGCGGTCGCGCCGTCCTTCGGGAGGAGAAACGAAGTTGACGGCGGCGCACACTTGCATGCATCGGCTTGCGCAGGCGCGAACGCGGCGAGCGCGGCGCAGATGAGGAGAGCGACAGACAGGAAGGCGCGCGGGGTGGTGATCATGGTCGAGGAACGGATGATACAGGCGCACTGCGCGTTCGGTGGGCGGACCTGCGGAGAGCTCGACGCTGACTCGGTCGCCGACTCCGGCGGCGACTACGGCGCCGGGTAGTGCCCGTTCGACAGCTCGATCTGATAGCTCGTGCAGGTCGGCACCGCCCCCGGGACGCGATAGACCCGCACAATATAGTCGGCGCTGTCGTCGGTGCAGTGGTTGAGCGCCTGGTCAGGTCCGCCCGGCACGTAGCACGGGCACTCGCCGGCGGCCGGCGGCGGTCCCGCAGTGAAGTTCGTGAACCACGCGTAGTCGGGAGTCGCCTCGCACTCGAGCGTCCCCTCACAGCCGCCGCGCCGCACGTCGATGGCGAACTCGGCCTGGTGCTCGGCCGCGAGCGTGATGCGCACGTGAAACGCATCGCAGGCGTCGTCGGCCACGTCGACTGCGCGGAAGCGGTAGTGGTCCACGTCGTTCTCGGGTGCCAGCGTGCCCTCGACGAGAAGCAGCGTGTTGGTGTCGGGCAGCTCGCCGAGGTCGAATGCGGTCGCGCACTCGTCGACCTCGGACTCGCCCGGCTCGTTGGCGCACTCGCACCCGGTGTCGAAGCGGAGATCGAGATCGACAAAGCCGGCACTGCACGTCGCGACCGCGCAGCCGCCGAGGCCGTTACAGACCGGCGCCGCGTTCGCCACCACCGAGCAGAGCGCCTCCGCGGTGCCCTCATCGACGAACTGGTCGCCGTCGTTGTCCTGCCCGTCGCAGACCTCGGACAGCGTCGGCGCGTCGGGCGCGGGGGGCGCGGCGTCGATGCGCACCGAGGTTACGTCGGGGCCGATCCCCGCCCCGTCGGAATCGTCGCCGGCACCGGAAGCGCACGCGGCAAGCGCGACGCCGAGCAGCACCAAGGGCGACCGCAGGACCCAATACAGAGGAGGCTGCGCGAACGCCATCACGTGGACTATACCCGATCACGCGACGGTCCCGCGCGGCAGCCGGTAGGATGCCAGCGTGAGCGCCGTCCGTGGACTCGCCGTCTGGGCGCTCGTCGTCATCGCAGCGGCAACGCCAGCGGCAGCAGCGCCGGCAGGTGCAGCGCCGGCAGGTGCAGCGCCGGCAGGTGCAGCGCCCGCAGTGGCAGCGGTGGCACACGCCGCGCCGGCCGACCGCATCGTCGGTGCCGTGCGTGGGCGAGCGGGCGCCGTCTTGCTCGTCGGCGCGGGCGGCGCGGTCTTCGAGGTCACCGCCGATGCAATCCGGCAGGTCACGACCGGGGGCGTGGCCACCACGCTCCCCGGCGCACGCTCCGACGGCGCGGACGGCGTGCTGGCGGTCGGCGACAAGGCGCCCGCCTATCGCTGGCACCACGGCAGTTGGTCGGCGACACCGGTGCGACGCGCTGGCCACGCTCTGCTGGGCGTCGGCAAGGTTCCGACGCTGGCCGTCGGACGCCGCGGCTATGTCTGGTCGGGTGAGTGGACCGAGCTGGTACCAGCGCTGCCCGCCGAACCGCTCGCGCTCGAGTCATCCGCGCCGCGCGCCGTGATCGCGCTGCTCCCGCGAAACCGCCTCGTTCGCCACGACGGGCGCGTGTGGCGCGCACTGGCTGCGCCCCGACCGCGCAGCGACCTCACCACGTTGCTCGTCGGCGACGCCGGCCCGGTCCTCGCCGTCGGCGCGGATGGGTCGCTCACCATCGTCGGCGGCAAGCGCCCGACGAGTGTGCTTGTCCCGGCCACGCTCGCCGGATTTCGCGCGCAGGCTGCGGCCGGCGGTGGCAAGCGCCCGCTCTACCTCGTCGGCAGCACCGGCGGCACCACCCGCCTGGCGCGGCTCGATGGCACACGCCTCGTCGCGGTGAGTCCCGCGCCGCCGCTTACCCCCGGCGACCGCGCGGTGGCTCTGCTGTCGTACTCCGAGGGCCGACTGGTCATCGCGTTGGCACAGGGCACGCTGCTCACGCGCGACGCCGCCGGCGCATGGACCGCCGCACAGCTGCCAGAAGCTGCCGCTGCCGCCGCAGTCGCGCCCCCCGCCGCCAACCCGCCAGCGTCGGTGGGTCCCGCTCCGCGGGCACCGTGACGGTAGCAACTTGCTTCGCACCGACCTTGGCCGACAATCGAGTCTCGTTCCCCTTCGCGCTGGAGTTCCGATGACCCACCGTCTGCTGCTTCATATCGTCCTGCTTGCCGCGCTCACCTCCGCCTGCGGCAGTAACACCACCGGCACCGATCCCGGCGGCGGCACCAAGCGCCTCTTCGTCGAGGGGCACGTCGACTATAAGGATGGCGCCGCCGAGTTTCGCATCTCGGTGCAGTTGGCCGGCGCACCGGTCGCGACCGCCGAGGTGACGGTTGAGAGCTCGCTCGGCAAGGTCCTGCTCGCGGCGATGCCCGACGGCAACTACGCCGGTGTGCAGGCCGGCTGGGGCGACGAGTTCGCGCTCGAGGTCACCGTCGGGGACAACTGGCTCGACGCGCGCATCAACGCGCCCGATCCGATCGTCCTCGTCGCGCCCGACCTTGCCGCCTCGTTCGACCCGCACCTCGCGCCAGATCTTCTCGTCCGCGTTGCGTGGGAGGGCGAGCTGGCCGACGAGGTGAGCGTGAAGACCAAGGACTTTAACACCACCGTGCGCCCCGACATGGGCGAGATCTTCATCCCCGCAGCGAGCTTCAAGGACGACGAGCAGGACCTCCACATCGACAGAAAGAATGTGGTCGCACTCGCGGGCGGCGCGCCGGGGAGCTCGCTCGACGCTGAGTTCAAGTTCAAGACCAAGCTGTCGGTGACGAACCCGTTCTGATCCGCGACCGCTAGCCGAGCCCGAGCCGCTTCGACAGCAGCTCGCGCATGATCTCGCTGGTGCCGCCGCCGATCGTGAGCAGTCGCGTGTCGCGCCACCGGCGCGCGATCGGGAACTCCTCCATGTAGCCGTAGCCGCCGTGGAACTGGAGACAGCGATCGGCGATGCGCACGGCAAGCTCACCGCAGTAGAGCTTGGCCATGCTGATCTCCTTCACGCACTCCTGCTTCTGCGCGAAGAGATCGCACGCGCGGTAGGTAAGCCAGCGCCCGGCCTCGAGCTCAGTGAGCAGGTCGACGAACTCGTGGCGCCAAACTTGGAACCGCATGATCGGCCGGCCGAACGCCTGCCGGTCGTTGCCGTATTTCACGGCCTCGTCGAGCGCTTGCTGCGAACCGGCGACCGCAGCGACCGCGGCGATCAGGCGCTCGCCCTGGAAGTTCATCATCACGTAGATGAAGCCCTGGTTCTCCTCGCCGAGGAGGTAGCGCACGGGCACGCGGCAGTCTTCGAACGAGAGTTCCGCGGTGTCGGACGCGTGGTTGCCGAGCTTCTCGAGCTTGCGCGTGACGCGAAAGCCGGGCGTGTCGGTCGGGAACAGCAGCAGCGAGATCCCACCGTAGCCTTCGCCGCCGGTGCGCACCGCCAGCGTGATGAAGTCGGCGCGCGTGCCGTTGGTGATGAAGGTCTTGGCACCGTTCACGATGTACTCGTCGCCGACGCGCCGCGCGGTGGTGCGGATGCCCGCTACGTCGGAGCCGCAGCCGGGCTCAGTGATGCCGAGCGCGGCGATGCGCTCACCGCGGAGCGCCGGGGTGAGAAATTCCGCCTTCTGCTCGCGCGTGCCGAGCGCGCCGATCACCGGCGTCGCCATGTCGCTCTGCACCATGAGCGCCATGTTGAGCCCCGCCGAGCCCGAGCGGACCAGCTCCTCGCCGTAGACGACGTTGAACCAGTAGTCGCCACCGCCGCCGCCGACGTCTTCGGGGTAGCCCATGCCGAGAAAGCCGAGCTCACCCATGCGCCGGAAGATCTCGCGCGGGAAGGAGCGACTCTTTTCCCACTCGTCGCTGTGGGGGCGAAGCTCGCGCTCGACGAAGGAGCGGAACGACTTACGGAAAAGTTCGTGCTCCTCACGAAAAAATGGCACCGACATGGCGCCGATGATGTCGGCGCCCGTCGGAGCGGTCAAGCTCGTGAGCGGTCTTAGGAGCGCTCGGCGGAGTGCGCGCTACGGCGTGACGACGACTTCGAGCACGTAGTCGAACGTGGTCATCGCCGCGAACACGCTCGATGCGGCCACGCGCACGTAGTAGGTCCCGGCGGCGAGGCCGGTGGCAGTCGCGCTCGAGCACCAGTTCAGCGCCGGATCGATGTCGTCGTTGCTCACGAGGACCGTGACGCCGTCGGTCCCGTAGATCGCCAACTCGCTGTCGATGAGGCGCATCGGGCAATCGCCGGCGCCGGTGTCATCGACGGTGGCCATAAGCGTCGACGCCGGGCCAGGCACCGTCACCGCAACGAAGTCACGATCGAGCGCGGGCGAGATCTCCGCGGTCCAGGGCGCCAGGAAGGCATCGGCGTCCGTCGGGGTGTTGTTCGGCTCGGACTCGGAGAACTCGCGGGTGCAGGTGCCGCTGCAGCCGTCGCCCGGAATCGTGTTGCCATCGTCGCACTGCTCGAAGCCCGCCATGGCGCCGTCGCCGCAGACCGCCACGATG
>SHYZ01000185.1 GCA_009692535.1 Myxococcales bacterium | reverse complement strand
CCGTCCGAGTTGTCCGTCGGAGTTCGCCCCGCCTCGGCCGCTTTGCTACCGTGGCACGCGTGGTGGCACCGAGGGTCCCGTTCGCGGTGGCGGTAGCCGCGTTCGTCAGCTACGCGCTGCTCGTGCCGCCCGGTCCGTGGTGGCTCGACTCCCAGGAGCTGGCGTCCGCCGGCGTGCAGCTCGGCGTGCCGCACCCGAGCGGCTTTCCGCTCTTCTGCCTGCTCGTGCAGGCAGCGTCGCTCTTTCCGTTCGGCGAGCTCGCGTTTCGCGTCCACCTCGTGAGCGCTGCGTCGGCGGCGGTGGCGGTCGGCTTCGCTGCGCAGCTCGCGGGTTCGCTGGTGTCGGCGCGCGCCCAAGACTCCGACGCCGCGGCGGCCGTGGGAGGCGTGGCGGCTGCCGCGCTGCTGGGCGCGTCAACGATCTTCTTCGGTCACGCGACGGTCGCCGAGGTGTACGCACCGAGCGCCGCGCTGCTCGCGGTGGGACTCTGGCTGACGCTGCGCGTGCTCGGCGGGGCCGGGCGTCACTCGGCGCTCGCGCTCGCGCTGCTCGCCGGCGTCGCGGCGACGGGGGCGCACGCCGAGCTGCGCCTGCTGTTGCTGCCGCCCGCGGCGTTGGTGCTCTTCGTGCGGCTGCGGCGCGGCGCACGGCATGTGCTCGCGGCGCCGCTTGGCTTTGCGCTCGGCGCGGTCGCCACCGCGGCCTACCTGCCGCTCCGCTCGGCGAGTGGTCACGTGGCCGCGCTCGACTGGGGGCACCCTTCGACCTTCTCGGCGCTGTGGGATCACCTCTGGGCGGCGCGCGTTCGGGCCGCGTACGGCGGCGAGATCCTCTCCGCGGTGCCCGAGGTCCTGCGCGAGCAGGTGCGGCGCTTCGCACATTCACTCGAAGCGTCGCTCGGCGCACTCGCGCTCACCGCGGCCGTGCTCGGCGCACTCTGGCTGCTCGCCGCCCGCCGCGGTCGCGCTGGTGCAGCGCTCCTCCTTTACGTCGCCGCGGTCGACCTTGCGTACGGCGCGTGGGTGAACCCGATGGGGCTGGTCGATCTCCAGAACGGCGTGCCGTTCTCCTTCGCGATCGCGATCCTCGTCGGCGCGGGCGTCGCCGCGGCAGCCGGACGGACCGGGCCGGCCGCGCCGTTCGCCGCCGCGGTACTCGCGGTCGTCGTGGTGACTCCGGCCGCGCTCGACGCCGGCGCGGCAAAGTTGGCCGCGCGAGCGAGTGACGCACCGCGTGCGTTCGTCGAGGAGGGGCTCAATCGCGCGCCGCCCGGGGCGCTCGCGCTCGTCACGTCGGACTCGATCGCCGCGGGGCTCTACTGGTTGACCGAGGTAGAGGGCGCACGGCCGGACGTCGCGGTGCTGGTCCGGCAACACCTGCACGATGTTCGCCGCAGCGCCGACGTACTCACCGCCGCGCGCGTCCCGGCCACGCACACCGTCGACGCCCACGCCCTGCTTGGCGCGGATCGCACGCTGCTCTGGGAGCCAGGCGCCGACGATCCTCCGCCCGGCACGGTCATCGCCGCGACCACGCCGCTCTGGCAGATCGGCGCGCCCGCTCCGTCTCCGGCCGCTACCGTCGGTGCCGCTCGCCTCGCTCGCGTCTTCTCAGGCCCCGCGGCCCTCGATCCAAGCGCCGGCCGCGCCTACGCTGCCGCGCTCGTCGGACTCGCACGGCGCGCGCTTACCGACGGCGACACGCCGATCGCCACCACACTCTTCGCACGCGCGATCACCGCGTCACCGCGCCATGTCCCGGGCTGGCAAAACCTCGCCGTCCTCGCCGCCCGCCGTGGCGACGCCGCCCGTGCCGCGACGCTCGCGGAACGCGCGCTCGACGCCGAGCCGCACCACGCGGGCGCGCTCGTCGCCGCCGCGCGCTACCGTCTCGCGCTCAACCAAGACACACCCGCCCGGCGCCACGCCGCACTCGCCACGCGGGTCGCCCCCACCCGTGCCGACGCCTGGGCACTCCTGGGCACCCTCGACGCGCGCGCCGGCGACCTGCCGTCGGCACGCCGGCACCTCGAGCGTGCGCTCGCGATCGATCCGACCAACGAAGACGCGCGCATCAACCTCGCGCGCATCAACCTCGCGCGCATTCCGTAGCGCGCCGCGCCTTCGCAGCCGCGCCCCAAGGCCCCAAGGCCCAAAGGCCTAAGGAAAGATTCCCCGCTCAAGGTACGCCTTCTGGATCCGATCCAGCGCGACCTCATACGACGCCGTGCGCCAGTCGAGCTTCTTCTCAATCGTCAGCTCGCGCACCTGCGCGAACGTCCGCTTCATCCGACGCTCGAGCCGTGTCTCGACCTCTTCGAGGTCCCACCGCTCCGAGCGCTTGTTCTGCAGCCACTCGTAGTACGACACGATCACGCCGCCCGCGTTCGCGAGGATGTCGGGCAGCACGTCGATGCCGCGCGAGAGCAGGACCTCCTCCGCTTCGGGGAACGTCGGTCCGTTCGCGCCTTCGACCACCAGCTTGCAGCGCAGCGCCTTGGCCTCGGGCAAGCCGATCTCGAGCTCCAGCGCCGCCGGGATGAAGATGTCGCACTCGAGCCCGAAGAAGTCTTCGCGCGCGATCGCCCGCCCGTGCTTGTAGCCCATGACCGATCCGGTCTTGCCGACATGCTCGGTAAGCTTGTGCGGGTTGATGCCCTCCGGGTTGGCGATGTAGCCCTTGTAGTCGCCGGTCGCCACCAGCGTCGCGCCAAGCTTGGACAGGATGCGCGCGGTGTTCGAGCCGACGTTGCCGAAGCCCTGCACGATGAAGCTGCAGCCGTCGAGACGGAAGCGCTTGTCCTGCGCCCACTCGGTGATGCAGTGGACGACGCCTTGCCCCGTGGCGGCCTCACGCCCGTGCGAACCACCGGCGGTGACGCTCTTTCCCGTCACGATGCGGCGGACGCTGTTCTTCTCCGCCATGCCGACGATGTTCATGTACGTGTCCATCATCCAGACCATCGTCTGGCTGTTGGTGCCGACGTCGGGCGCGGGGATGTCCCACTCGGGCCCGATGTTCGAGCCGAGCGCGTGTGTGAAGCGGCGCGTGATCCGCTCGAGCTCGGGCTTTGAGTGTTCGCGCGGGTTGAACTTGACGCCCCCCTTGCCGCCGCCGAACGGGATGTCGTAGAGCGCGCACTTGTAGGTCATCCAGGCGGCGAGCGCCTTCATCTCGTCGAGGTTCGACTCCTCGTGGTAGCGGATGCCGCCCTTGTACGGCCCGAGGATGTTGTTGTGCTGGACGCGGTAGCCCTTGAACATCCGCTGCTCGCCGCTGTCCATGCGGACCGGAAAATTGATGATGAGCTCGTTCTTCGGCTGCGAGAGGATCGCGCGCACCGACGTATCGAGGTTCATCGCGCGGGCGGCCTTGTCGAGCTGCTGGGTCGCGACCGTGTGGAGGTTGCCTCGGTCGTGCAGCGACGGGGCGACGGCATGCGCGATGCCAGGAGCGGCGGGGGGATCGGATGCGGACTGGGGCATGCCACAGAGCTAGCCGCTCGCACCCCGGTTCTCAAGCTTTTTCGTGCTAAGTCGTGACGCGATGCAGCGTGCGGCGCAGGATCTGCTACTCGATCTCTGGAGTCGCACGCGGATCGACTGGGGCTTCGCCTCGGACCGGATCGCTGAGACGTTCCGACGCGCGCGCTGGCTCGGTGCCCAGGACCGTCGCGAGGTGGCCGAGACGCTCTATGGGATGATCCGTCAGGCACGGCGGACCGACATGGCGCTCGAGTCGTCGGAGACGAGTTTGATGAGCGCGGCGAGCATTGACGGCTCGCGACGTGAGCTGGCGCGTCTCATGGCGTACCGTCTGCTCGCCGGCGAGATCGACGAAGCCGACGCGCGCCGCGAGCTCCCTGAGGTGACTTGGGACGACGTGCTTTCGGTCGACGAGCGGATCGCCAACGTGCGCGATCCAGTTCGTCGATTTGCGCTCGCTCGCTCGCTGCCCGACTGGCTCGCTCGTCGGTTCCTCGACGAGCAGGGGGCTGAGGCCGACGCGCTCTGCGAGGCGCTCAACCGCCGTGCACCGCTGACGGTCCGTGCGAACGCGCTCAAGGTCACGCGCGAGGAGCTCGCTGCCAAGCTCGCCGCGCAGGGGATCGAGACCAGGCCGACCAAGCTCGCACGGCACGGGCTACACCTCGAGACGCGGACCAACCTGTTCGGGCTGGCCGACTTCAAGGAAGGCCTGCTTGAGGCGCAGGACGAGGCCAGCCAGGTCGTCGCCGAGCTGCTCGATCCGACGCCGCGCTCGATCGTGGTCGACCTCTGTGCCGGGGCTGGCGGCAAGACGCTGGCGCTGGGCGCGCTGATGAAGAACCGCGGGCGGATCCTCGCGCTCGATCCGAGTCCAAAGAAGCTCGAGGAGCTGCGCCGTCGCGCGCGCCGCGCTGGGCTCTCGAATCACCGCGCCGCGCAGATCATCGGCGGCGAGTGGCCCGCTGAGGCGACCGCGCTGCTCGGGCGGGCCGACCGCGTGCTCGTCGATGCGCCGTGCAGCGGTCTCGGTGCGCTCCGGCGCAAGCCCGAGGCGCGGTGGCGTGTCACCGAGGAGCACGCCGCGCGCTTGCCGAGCGTGCAGGAGGAGATTCTCGACCGTGCCGCGACGCTGGTCGCGCCGGGCGGGCGCCTCGTCTACGCGACCTGCACGCTGCTCCGCGCGGAGAACCAGGAGGTCGTGACCCGGTTCCTCGCCGCACACGCTGACTTCGAGTTGGTGCCGGTGCCGGTCGAGCTCGCGGCACCCGGTGAGCCGTACCTCACGCTGACACCGCATCGCCACGACACCGACGGCTTCTTCGCCGCGCTGCTGGTCCGGCGCAGAGCGTCGTAGGTCTCGCCCGCGTCGGTGGCGCGGCGAGGGTGGCGCGGCGATCCCCGTTTCGTTATGGTGCGCCCGTGTCTGGCCTGAAGCTCGCCGTGCTCACCGATCTCGCGTCGCTCGAGGCGCTCGCGCCGGAGTGGGAGGCGCTGGCGCAGGAGGGGGGCGATGGCGCGCTCTTCCGTGGGCCGTCGTGGCTGCTCCCCTGGCTGCGCGCGTATGGACCGGCGCTCGAGGCGCGGCCTGAGGTCGTCGTGCTCAGGGACGACGGCGTGCTGGTCGGGCTCGCGCCGTTCTACGCGCGCGAGGTGCGTGTTGCGCCGGCGGTTCGTGCGCGCGAGCTGCGGCTGCTCGGTGACGCGGGGCCGCGCCCGCCGGCGCTCGATATTTTGGCGCGTCCGGGCCACGAGGATCGCGTCGGCGCGGCGCTGGCCGACTGGCTGACCGGCGAGCGCGCGCAGGACTGGGACGTCGTCGACCTGCAGCCGCTGCGCGACCCATCGCGGGTGCGTGCGGTGCTCGCCGAGCGGCTCGACTCCGCCGGTCGCAAGGTGGAGAGCCAGGAGGCCGGGACCACGCTGGTGGTTGCGTTGCAGGCCGCACCGGGGGGGGCGCGGGAGAGTCTGCCCGCGGTGTCGCCGCAGCTGCGCGTGCTCGCGGGTGCCGGCGCGGAGCTCGACAAGGGGCTCGCGGTGCTGCGCCGGTTGTCGCGGCTCGAGTGGCACGCCCGTGAGGAGACGAGCCCGCTCGCCGACGCCGAGGCGACGCGCTTCCTCCGTGAGGTGACCGGCGCGCTCGGCCCGCGCGGCATGGTGTGGCTCTCGCGTCTCGATGACGAGTACGGCGAAGCGGTCGCGGCCTCGCTGGTGGTCGACGATGGCGCACGCGCGGTCTGCGTCGCGCTCGCCGTCGATCCCGAGCGGGACGCGGGGCGCCAGCTGCTCGCGTCGGTGGCGTTGCTCGCGGCGGAGCGCGGGCGGCGAGCGCTCGATGTGGTGGTCGGCGCTGCCGTGATTGAACCGCCGCCGCTGCCGGTGTCGACGCGGCGGAGCTTGAGACTTCGTGCGTACGGAGCGACGCCTGCCGGGGCCGTCGCTCGCACCTACGTCTCGCTCCGGCGCGGCGCGGAGAGCGCACGCGACGTGCCGGGTGCGGCCGCCGCCGGTGCGCGCGCGGCGTGGGCGAAGATTCGCGGCGCGGCCACCACGGTCGCGTCGTATGAGCGGCTGCACCTCTATCGCGGCGAGCTCTACGCCACCGGCATCGCCGCGCCGGCAGGGCTGCTGTTCACCGAGATCGAGGGCGCAGACTTCGAGGCGTTACCCGAGCGCGAGCGTGCGATCCTCATTGAGCGCCTCGACCTCGACGAGGCGAACTGCCGCGAGAAGTGGCGTCGTGGCGATCTCGTGGTGCTCGCGCGGCTCGATGGGCGCCCGGCCGGGATCGCGTGGTGTGCGCGCGCTGCAGTCTGGGTGCCCGAGCTTGCGCGCGAGGTGCGGCCCGGCGTCGCCGAGTGCTACATCCACGACGTCTTCGTCGCGCCCGACGCGCGCGGCAAGAACATCGCACCGGCGCTGCTCGACGAGGTCGCACGCCTGCTCAGAAAGCGCGACGTCTACCGCGCGTGGGCGCTGATCCACCCGGCGAACGTGGCCTCGACGCGCGCGTTCGAGAAGGCGGCGTACGCTGCGGTGTGCGACGTAATCTTCGCGCGCATGGCGGTCGTGAACCGCGTCGTGCTTCGTCCCGCCGACCCCGAGGGGAAGCGGCTGCTCGGGCTCGGCTAGGCTACGCGGCCGGTCGTCGCCGGCGCAGCGTGCTGCGGGCGGTGAACAGGAGCAGCGCGAAGAGGCCGAGTGCAAGATCGCCGGTCGTCGGTCCATCGACGGCGTGGCAGCCGCAGCCGCCCGGCTCGGCGGGAAGCAGCGGCGCCGCCCATCGTGATCAGCGCGTTGGTGTTGAGCGGCGGCTGACGTCGCACGTCGTTGATGGTGGTGTAGACGGTGCCCCATGAAGCGCAGGCGTCGAGGTGGGGATGGCGCTCGCGGTCACGCTGTTCGAGAGACGCACGGCCGACCCGGCGGTGTAGTCGATGGTGAACCCCTCGACGCGCGTGTTGTAGACGGTGCCGAAGACGTCGCAGGTCGGTGTGCTGGTGGTGGCCGTGCGGTAGGCCATGCTGTGGTTGGCCGCGTTGATCATCGTCCCGTTGGCGCGCGTTCCCAGAACCGTGATGTAGGTGCCGGTGAGCTCGGCTTGCGCGTGCGCGGTGCGCGTGGCGGCGAGCGAGCAGAGAGCGAGGAGGAGCGGGGCGATGCGCGTCTTCACGGGTGATCTCTTTCAGGCAGGGCTATGAGAGCGTCGGTGCGCTAACAACCCTCTTACCCGGGCACCAGCGCGGCTCGACGCGGCGGCAGCAGGGAGGCGGGCTATAGTCGCGCCGTGCCGACGACGAAGCCGGAGTGCCGCGGCGGCGCGTGGCTCGCGACCGGTGTGATCT
>SHYZ01000184.1 GCA_009692535.1 Myxococcales bacterium | reverse complement strand
TCTTTTCGCTGCCGCTCGACGGGGCGTTCGCCGAGGGGATCAAGGCCGCGCTCGGCGCCGACGTGCTGGTCCATGCGGGTGACGCGGCGGCGCACTCCTCGTTCCTCGACGGCGACGGCTCCCACGTGCGTGGACTTGAGGCGCCAGCGGGCATTTCCGCGGACGTGCTCTCGGGCAAGGAGCGGCAGGCGCAACGAACGCTGGCGGGGAGCCTGTACAGCGTCGGCTACGCGCCGCTGCAGGACTTTGAGGGACGGCGGATCGGCATGCTTGGCGTGGCGGTGCCGCGCGGTGGTGTGGTGGAGGCCAAGCTCGCCGCGGCGACGTCGCTGGCGCTCGGTGCGGCCGGCGCGTTCGCGTTCGCGCTGGTGCTCGCGGCGTTCCTCGCGCAGCGCATCTCGCGCCCGATCGCGCGGCTGCGCGAAGGGGCGCTCGCCGTCGCACACGGCAACCTCGACGTGGTGCTGCCGCCAGTGCTCGACGGGGACGAGATCGGCGATCTCACCGGCGCCTTCCACACGATGACCCAGAGCCTGCGCGAGAACCGCGAAGGTCTCGCGGCGCGCATGAACGAGCTGGTCGCGCTGCACGACGCCGGTCGCGCCGTCTCGTCGGTGCTCGCGCGGGAAGAGGTGCTCTACAAGATCGTCGACTCGGTGGTGCGCGTGCTCGACGCGCGCCTCGCGGTGCTCTGGTTGCTTGAGCCGGTGAGCGAGGCCGAGGGAGCGCCGGCGCGGCTCACCGTCGCGGCTGCACGCGCGATGCAGTCGCGCACGCGTGATGACCTCCGCACCTCCATCGCGCCGGACCTCGTTTCGCTCGAGGCAGCCCCGCTCGCACCGATCGCCGAGGCCGTACTCGCGAGCCGCGCCGCGTGGCGCCAGCCGGGACCGGGCGCGCTTGCGACGTCGAGCCTCCTGGCGGCGTCGCACGGGCCGGTCGTGGCGGTGCCGCTCGAGCACAAGGACCGGGTGATCGGCGTGCTCGCCGTCGGGCGCAGCCCAGCCGCGGCGGCGTTCGGCGACGGCGACGAGAACCTGTTGCTCAGCTTCGCGGATCAGGCCGCCACCGCGATCGACAACGCGCGCCTGTACGACTCGGTGCGCCGCTTCTCGAGTGAGCTCGAGGAGAAGGTGCGCCTGCGGACCGCCGAGTTGCTGACGATGAACGACTCGCTCGGCCGCGCGCTTTCCGAGCTGCGCGACACGCAGGAGCAGCTCGTCTTGTCCGAGCGGATGGCCGGCCTCGGTGCGCTGGTGGCCGGCGTGGCGCACGAGATCAATTCGCCGTCGGCGTCGATCCGTGGCGCCGTCGATTCCCTCAGCGACAACGTGCGCCGGCTGGTGGGGCGCGCGCGCGAGCTGGGCGAGCGGGTGATGCCCGAGGCTGAGCGCGACCGCTTCCTCACGCTGGTCGAGGAGCTGGCGCCCAAGCTCGCCGAGACCCGCATCGTCTCGCCCACCGAGGTGCGCAAGAACGCGCGCGACCTCGCTGCCGAGCTGGCGCTGGCCGGGGTCGCGTCGCCGGAGGCCGCAGCGCGTCTGCTCGCTGAACTCGGCGCGGGTGCGGCCGCACGCCCGCTTGCGGAGCTCGCGAAGCATGCGCCAATCGATTTTCTCGTCGGCTACCTTGCAGACTTTGCGTACCTGCACCGGAACGCAGCGTCGATCCAGAACTCGATCAGACAGATCCAGCGCATCGTCGGCGCGCTCAAGAGCTACTCGCACCTCGACCAGGCCAAGCTCGAGTTCGCCGACGTGCATGAGGGACTTGAGACGACGTTGGTCATGCTGCACCACGAGCTCAAGTACGGGGTCCAGGTCACGCGGCGCTTCGGGACGCTGCCGCACATCCCGCTCTACGCCGACGAGCTGAACCAAGTCTGGACCAACCTGATCCACAACGCGGTGCAGGCGCTCGGCGGCAAGGGGGAGATCGTCCTCGAGACCGAAGCGCATCTCGCAGGCGCGGCGGGCGAGCCGCCCCAGCTGGCAGTGCGGGTGATCGACGACGGGCCGGGCATCCCCGAGGAGGCGCTGCCGCGCATCTTTGAGCCGTTCTTCACCACGAAGGCGAAGGGGGAGGGGACCGGCCTCGGGCTCGGCATCGTCCGGCGAATCATCGACAAGCATGGCGGCCGAGTCGAGGTAGACTCGAAACCGGGACGGACCTGCTTCACAGTGTGGCTGCCGGTTTCTGGAACGTCTGCGGCAGCGCAGAGTGCGGAGCAGGTGACTAGGGTGGATCAGTCGGCGAGAGACGACGTGCCGTGACGGCTCAGCGCGAACATATTCTGTGCGTCGATGACGAAGAGGGCATCCTCTCGGCGTTGCGCCAACAGCTTGGCGCGCGTTTCGGCAAGGAGTGCGAGATCTCGGTGGCGCACTCGGCGATCGACGCGCTCGAGCTGATGGACGAGCTCGCGCGGGACGGCGAGCCGCTCGCGGTGGTGATCGCCGACCAGATCATGCCGGGCATGAAGGGGGTGGAGCTGCTCGAGGAGGTCCATCGCCGCTCGCCCGAGACCACCAAGGTGTTGCTCACCGGACAGGCCGGGCTCGACGCTGTGGTCGCCGCGATCAACCGTGCCGCGCTGAACCGCTACATCGCCAAGCCGTGGGATGAGCAGGACCTTCGCCTGACGGTCGAGAACCTGCTGCGCCAGTTCCGGCTCGACCGCGAGAATCGTCGCCTTACCAGCGATCTCGCCGATCGCAACGCGACGCTCGAGACGATGAACTCGGCGCTCGAGACGCGGGTTACCGAGCGGACGCGTGATCTCGCCGAGGCGAACGCGCGCTTGGCACGCCTCGCGGTCACCGACGGTCTCTCGGGCCTCTTCAACCACCGCCACTTTCACGAGCGACTGGCGCTCGAGATGGAGCGGAGCGGGCGGAACGGACTTCCGCTCTCGCTGATCATGCTCGATGTCGATTACTTCAAGGCCTACAATGATCGCCACGGCCACCCGGCGGGCGACGAGGTGCTCAGGCAGGTGTCGCGGCTAATCGCCGACGGGCGCCGCGCGAATGACGTCTGTGCGCGCTACGGTGGTGAAGAGTTCGCGATGATTCTCGTCGACACGCCCAAGCTTCACGCCGCGCAGGTGGCCGAGCGGCTGCGCGCGCGCATCGCCGACCACCCGTTTGCAAACGCCGGGCACCAGCCAGACGGGCGCCTCACGATCTCACTCGGCGTGGCGACGTTTCCCGAGGATGCACGCCAGCCCGAGGAGCTCGTAGGCATCGCCGATGCAGCGCTCTACCGCGCCAAGTCGGGCGGACGGAACCGGCTGGCGCTCGCCTGATGGAGTTCGGCGTCCTCGGAGCGGGTGCCTTTGGCCTCTCGCTCGCGAGCCTGCTCGAGGGGCGCGGACACCGCGTCACACTCTGGACCCGCTCGGTCGAGGCGGCGCGCGCTCTCGAGGAGTGCCGCGAGAGCCCGCGCCTCGACACCGTGAAGCTCGGCGCCGGCATCACGGTGACCGCCGATCTCGCACACGCGGTCGCGCGCCGACCGGTGGTGCTCGTGGCCACGCCGTCGCACGTGATTCGGGAGGTCGCCACAAAGATGGCCTCCGCCCTCGATCCCGGCGTGGTCGTCGTGAACGCAGCGAAGGGGATCGAAGAGGGGACGCTGCAGACGATCGACCAGATTTACGGCGAGACGCTCGCGCCCAGCATCGCCGCACGGGCCGCCTACCTCTCCGGTCCCACCTTTGCGCGAGAGCTCGCGCGTGGTCTGCCTGCGGCGATCGTCGTCGCGTCGCACGATCCTGCGTCGACGTCGCTGGTGCAGGAGCAGTTCGCGACCGACCGACTCCGCGTCTACACGACCGACGACGTGATCGGTGTGGAGATTGGCGGCGCGCTGAAAAACGTCTGCGCGATCGGCGCCGGCATCGCGGATGGGCTCGGCTATGGCAGCAACACGCGCGCGGCGCTCATCACGCGCGGCTTGTCGGAGATCGTGCGCGTCGGCGTCCGACTCGGCGCCAATCCGCTCACCTTCATGGGGCTCGCCGGCATGGGCGACCTGATCCTCACCTGCACCGGCGATCTCTCGCGCAACCGCAGAGTCGGCCTCGAGCTCGCCGCAGGGCGGAGCCTCGCCGAGATACTCGCCGGCATGTCGGAGGTCGCCGAGGGGGTGAGGACCACGCGCGCGGCGCACGCGCTCGGCGCGCGCCTCGGGGTCGACTTGCCGATCACGGCCGCGATCCACGCGGTGCTCTACGAGGGCGTGCGGCCCAAGGATGCAGTCGCTGCGCTGATGCGGCGCGATCCGCGAGCCGAGCGCGGCTGACCCGCGTAGCGCGTCTATTGTGGCGGCCCGCCGGTGCGGCCCGCCGGTGCGGCCCGCCGGTGCGGCCCGCCGGTGCGGCCCGCCGGTGCGGCCCGCCCCGGTTGCCCGCGCGTCACCCGGCGGGTAGATTGCCGGCGTGCTCGCGGGTCGCTATGAGCTGAAGCGGCTAATCGCGTCGGGCGGAATGGCCGAGATCCACCTCGCGTCGGTGCGGGCGCGCTCGGGCTTCGAGAAGGAGGTCGCGATCAAGCGACTGCACGAGCGCCATCTAGGCGACCGCCGCATCGTGGAGCTCTTCAGGGACGAGGCCCGCATCGGCGCGCTCTGCAGCCACCCAAACGTGGTGCAGGTCCACGACGCGGGTGATCACGACGGCATGCCGTTCATCGCGATGGAGCTGATTCAGGGGAGCGAGTTGGCGGCGATCTGCCGACGCGGGATCGAGCTCGGTCGCTTCCTGCCGCTGGCGCACGCGGTCGACGTGGTGCGCCAGGCCGCCGAGGGCATGGCCCACTTTCACGCGCTCGTCGGCGGTGACGGCGTGCCGCTCGAGATCGTCCACCGCGACATCTCGCCGACGAACCTGCTGGTCACGCGCGACGGCGTGGTGAAGATCATCGACTTCGGGATCGCGCGGGTGCGCGGCGCGCGCGACGAGCTCGGCGGCGCGGTCGCGGGCAAGCTCAGCTACATGGCGCCGGAGCAGCTCCGCGGCGAGGCCATCGACGCGCGGGCCGATCTCTGGTCGCTCGGTGTTGTGCTCTACGAGCTCACGGTCGGCACGCGGCTCTTTCGCGGTCCCGCCGACGAGGTAAAGCAGCGGATCCTGCGCGGACGGGTGCAGCCGCCGACGTTTGTGCGACGCGAGTTTCCGCCTGCGCTAGAGGCGATCGTGATGCGTGTGCTCGAGCCGCACCGCGAGGACCGCTATCCGTCGGCGCTCGCGCTCGCGGAGGACCTCGAGGCGTTCCTTCGTGATGCGAAGCTGGTCTCGGGTCCGACGCGAATCGCCCGCTACCTCGACGAGCTCGAGGGGCTCGCGGGCGCGGTGCGCCGTCCCGACCTCGACGATCTTGCGCGGGCGTGGGACGAGGATGAGGGCAAAGGCGACCTCGACTTCGATCGTGATTTCGCCGCGCGGGTGGCCGCGTCGCCGTCGCCGGTCGCGCTCACGGCGCCACGGCCGCGCGCGCCTGGTCCCGAGCTGGCGATTGCCGATGCCGATGACAACGACGGTGACCACGCGGACAGCGCCGGTGCCGTTGGCGTCCCCGACGGCGTCACGGGTCGCGGCGGCGACGATGCTAGCGCTGGCAACGAGGAAGAGCGCCCGGCTGGCGAGGGGCGAGGGCTCCGGATCGCCGCGCTCGGGTTCGCGCTGATCGGGCTCGCACTCGCGCTCGCCTGGGTGATCGATTGAGCGCGGTGGGCGGTGCGCGCGGTCTCGGGCCGCTCGCGGCGCTCGCGCTGTTCGGGATCGCCTGCAGCTCGCCAACGCCGCCGCGTCCGCCCTTGCCTGACGCGGCGACGCCGGTTCGGCGCAAGGTGAAGCCCGCGCCCGACGAACTGCGCGCCTATCCGCCCCATGCGATCCGCGAGGGCGCCGTGGGCCCGTTCCAGCTCGGCGCCCCCCTCGGTGACGTGCTCCACGAACTCCCCGAAGGGCCGCGCGTGGAGCTGTTCCAGCTCGACTTGCTGTTTCGCTGGCGCGTCGTGCGCGTCGAGCCGAACGCGCTTTTGGTCGGCGCCGACGATCGCAATCGGGTCTCCTTCATCGCCGTGATCGGGCGCGAGATCGCGCGCACCCAGGGCGGCCTCGGCGTCGGCAGCACCGCAGAGGAACTGCTCGCTGCCCTCGGAACCGAGCGCGCGCTCGGCATCGCGACGGAGCGGCGTGAACTGGAGTTCGAATCGCTCCCCGGGGTTCGCTTCATTACCGACGCGCCTACCGACGCGCCGCCCGAGCGTGCCGTCGTTACGGCGGTGGTGATCCAGCCGCCACGAACGTCGCCCGTGCGGCCCGGCGCTGGCGGTTGCGCCGCGTTTGCGGGGGCGCGGGATGCTGTACTCGAGGCCGCGCGGGTCGCACGGCCAGCGTTCGTACGTGTCGGATGCTTCGCGCCCGACTCACCCGGCGCGGCGGTGCTCGCCGGTGGCCAACTCGTGCTGGTCGGCGGCGAGCCGGAGCACCCTCGGCGGCTGCATTCACTCGACGTAGAGCCGGCCGACCTGCTGCTGGTGCTCGACCTCGACGGCGATGGTGTGGCCGAGTTGATCGCAGGCAATCACCGACAGGACCCGCGCCGACGCACGTTTGACCTTCGCGTGTACCGCTGGGATGGCCAGCGGTTGGTCGAGTCGCTGCGCCAGCGCCTGCTGACGCTCTCCGAGGAGGGCACGCGTTCGGTCGGGGTCCCGCCGGGCGGTATCGAGCTGCTGCTCGAGTTCGCGCCGGCGCCAGGCGGCGTGAGCGTTGGCGGGCTATTTCGTGGACGCCCCGGAGGCGGCGCGCCGATCCTCGTGCCGCTCTCGCCGATGGTCGTGCGCGTGCCGGGACGCAAGCTGCTCGGCGCCGTCCCGCCCGCCGCGCTGGCCGATCCCGCCGCCCGCGACGGTGGTCTCGCGCCACCAGGCGATGGCGTTGGCGATCACCGGCGTCCGTCGCCCCGACGCTGAGTCGCGCAGGCTTGGCCGCCGGTTGCGCGGCCGGGCACTGCGGCCGGGCACCGCGGCCGGGCACTGCGGCCGGGCACTGCGGCCGGGCACCGCGGCCGGGCACTGCGGCCGGGCACTGCGGCCGGATGGCAGCGTGCCGAGGCTGGTCGTGCCGCATGATATAAGCCCGCGAGGTCGCTGCATGCCCGCTGAGCTCGTCCAACTTCGTTCTCATGGTGTGCCGGTCAAGCCGCGCCAATCGCTCTTCGCGACGCGCATGCACGGCGGCTTTCGTTGGAGCTCGCGGCTTGAGCGCGCGATCGTCCGCCTCGTGGGCGAGGCGGTCGGCGACTTCGGCATGATCGAAGAGGGCGACCGCATCAT
>SHYZ01000183.1 GCA_009692535.1 Myxococcales bacterium | reverse complement strand
AGACTCGCGCGCGTCCTGAAGCTCCTCGCGCCGGTCGCGATCCTCGTCGGCCTCCTCCACGTCGTGCTCGGCCTGCGCACCGACGTCATGCTGGGCGCCAAGCTCCCGGTCGAGGTGATCAGCGACCCGGTGCTCGACAGCCAGAATCGGTTCTACGGGATGGCCTTCGCCGGCTACGGCGCGCTCCTGTTGCTCTGCGCGTCAGACCTGCGGAAGTATACGGCGCTCTTTCGCGTCGTCGCCGCTGCCATCTTCCTCGGGGGCGTGGCGCGGCTGATCGCGATGGCGCTCCACGGTGCTCCCACGCCACCGGTCCTCGGCCTAATGGCGATCGAACTCTTCGCCGTTCCGCCGCTGGTCTGGTGGCACGCGCGGGTCGTGGCCGTGCCACCGACGACCTGACCTACACCGCGGGCTTGTGCCGCCGCGCGACGCGGAGCACGCTCAGCCCATGCGAACCATCGGTGCCGTCGTCGCTGTATTCGTCCTCACCGCTTGCACCAGCGCCCCGCTCCCCGCGCCCTTCGGCGACGGCGGCTCGATAGGAGACGCGGCGACAGGCACCGATGCCGCGACCACCGCTCCCGCCGATCTCGCCGCGCCGATCGTCACGTGCGCCGCGAACCCCCCGACGTTCCCGTCCTTCGATCGCACCTGCGCCGCCGACGGGGACTGCTTCATCGCGCGCCACCAGACCGACTGTTGCGGCACCATCGTCGCGTGGGGCCTGCGCTCGACCGAGCAGGCCGCGTTCGCGGCAGCCGAGAAGGTGTGCGAAAGCCAGTACCCCGGGTGTGGGTGCGCGTCGAACAAGGTCACCACCGACGACGGCACGATGACCACGATGGACCACCCGATCGCCGTACACTGCGCGGCGGGGATGTGCCGCACGACGGTGATGTGAACCTGCGGCGCGGCCCGGCGGTCGCGGCCTCACCGCGGCGGCAGATCGGACCGCGAGATCGTGGATTCGAGACTGGCGATCGTGCCCCCTGCGCGGCTCAAGCCGGCGTCGCGGCACCAGCCTCGCGCACCGCCAACTGCACGTCGGCGATCATCCCCAGCAGCGGCGTCACGAGCCACTCGACGGTTTTCTCGGGCGTAGCCAGCGTGAGCGCGTCGACCGTGAAGGACTCCGTGCCGGCCAAGGCAGTCCCGACCTGCCCCACACGGGCGGCTTCGCCTCCGTCGGCAAGGCGCTTCTGTTCCCCCTTCTCCTTCAGCACCGCGCTCAGCTCACCCCACGACGTCACTTGTGGGTCGCCATCGCCGACGGCGATCACGTAGGCCGTCAGGGTTGTCCTGTGGACGGCGGGAGGATTTTCCTCGCCGAACTTGAGCGAATCGGGCTCGCCGGGTCCGGTGCTTCCGTACCCGGTATCCGCCTCGTGCCGGAGCCCGACGAGCAGCGCGCCCGCCTTCGGCCTGTCACTGCTGCGCCAGTCGAGCTGGAACCGGTAGAGCGGCAGAAAATCCCAAGCCCACTTGCCTCGCGTGATGTCCACGTCGGAGCGCGGAGGCGCCGAGTAGCCACTCGGTGACCACATGCCGAAGTTCGGGTCCGGGTAGGCCGCGCGAACGCGATCTCCAACGAGGCGAAGCAGGTCGAGCAGCCGCCGCTGGTAGGCGTGCACCAGCCGGAACGCTCGGCGCACCTCCACGAACTGGCGCGTGAGTTCGGACTCATCTGGCGGCGGCGGTGGGGAGGTGCTCATGCCGGCCTCCAGTCGAGGCGTGGTGGTCCGGCCGTGCGCCAACTGGGGAGCGTCTCGAAGAAGCGCATGTCACGCAGGCCGCGGTCGTCGAGCGCGCAGAGGACATCGCTGATGAGGCGCCGCACTTGCGGCTCTGCGCCGATCATCCGATCGCGGAGCGCTTCGCGGAGTACGGACCAACGAAGGCCGACGAGATTCTCTGCCGCGCACGCTCGGCTCAAGGCGTCCATCTCGTCAAAGTCGGCACCTCCGACAGCGACGAGAGCGCGTGCCGCATCCGGGTAGGCGCGTCGCAGCGCGCGCCACTCTCGGTCGAGCTGCCCGGCGGTCTGCTTCGTACGCCATTTCATCTCGAACCCGATCACCGCGACACCGCCGGCGGCATCGACCGCGCGCCAGACAACGTCGGGCTCGACCCGACCACCGTCGTCGGCCGCGAGCTGCGGCCAGAACTGCATCTCGATCTCCACCGGCACGAACGCGGGGATCGCGCCGCGTAGCGGTGTACAGGCGTGGGTGATCAGGGTCCACGCCACGGTGTCCGGTAGGTAGCGGAGGCGTCCGAACACCATCGCGGTGAGGGCGTCCTCGCTCGCGCGGATGCGCACCCGAGGATCGTCTTCGGATTCGGCGCCGAGAGCGCGACCGAGCTTGCCGTGAAGGTGGGCGTGGAGCAGGTCGGCCTCGTGGAGCGCGATTATAGAACAACACCTTTGTTGCAGTGCGCCGCGCTTGCCGCCCTCGATCGAAGGCCGCGCTGTATTGCGGGCTGCATGGTGCCACATTGCGACCGCGGATGGGTTGCGACGCGTTGCGATGCCGCGGGCGCGGCGCACGCCTCGGTCCTGACGATCACCAGAGCAACGGCGACTCCGACCGAGGCTCGCATCGGGGGATGGAGTACGCTGCCCCCTGTGCTGGGTGGTGCCCGACGACCCGTGACCCGTGCCAAGTCGGCACCAGCCGTGCGATGCTGCCGGCGTGACCACCAAGCACACGGATCGTCCCCGCGCAGGCCGAGGCCGAGGAACTACGCGGACCGCAACGACCGCCCCGTCGACGAGCGACCCGTTCTTCGACGTCGTCAAGGACCATTGGGAGAGTATCGTCCACACCTTCCAGCAGTTCGCCGACAAGCACCCGGTGATCCTGTTCGACGTACAGGAGCAGCGGATCTACGCCTACCCGTACGACGACTTCCGCGCCGACCTGACTGCGAAGGACCAGCGCGCGATCGTCCAGCCGTACAAGAACGTCGTCGCCGGCAAGACCATCCTCGTGTTCGTGCGCGACAACGAGCAGCGCAAGCTGGTCTCGTTCTCCGTGGACCGCGAGGACGAGTGATTCGCGTCGACCGACTCGGTCTCGCTCGACGCGCTCACGCACCGGGATGGGCCTGATCTGCCGTTGCTCGTGGTCGGCGACGGCGGCTTCGCGCAGTCAGGATACGGGCTGCGCTCACCACCGCGCTCGTAGTTCAGCGTAACATCGTACGTCACGTCGACGGCGATCCCGTCGCTCGTGCCGGCCGGCGATGCGCGGGCGCCGTTGGCGCTGGCGGTGGCGGGCAGCAGCGCGACGGCAGGATCACCCGTCCCCGTAGACCACGCGGAACTCCATCTCGCCGACCACCGGCTCGTCGGTCGCGGTCACGCGGGTGACGCTCGCGCCGCGGGGGCCAATCCTGCACCAGTTGATCATCTTCTCCACGGCGACGACGCTCCCCTCGAACACCGCCTCGACCCTACCGTCGCGCAGGTTGCGCACTTGCCCACCCACGCTGGCCGCTTCCGCGGCGCGAGCACAGGACGCACGAAAGCACACGCCCTGCACGCGGCCAGTCACCAGCACGCGGCGGCGAATGGTGGTCACTTCCGTCACGGCGACGCCATCACCGACGCGATCCTGTTCCACGGCTCGCCCGATAGTAGTTTGTCTCGATCTCCTCGCACCTCGGATGGTCGGTCGGCCGGTGGTGGTAGCAGCGACCGACGATCAGGCGAAGGGCCACGCCTTGCAGCGCGAGATCGAGCGCCAGAACGCCATCCAGCGTCTCCGGCGTCGAGCCCGTCGAATCCCACGCCCACGCCAAGATCGCGCTCATTCTCGCCACCGATGGGTGTGGGATCTCGTCGGTGGCGCCGCTAGTGACGTACGTCAGCGCAAAGTCGATGGCGGCGCCGTATTCGGCCTTGGTCACGTTCATGGGTCGCTCAGGGTACCGGGCTCAGGCGTCGTCCGCGTGGCCGAGCGCGCCGTCAGCCGGCGCCGCACCGTCGCTGAACAGGGTCAACTGCTGCTCCAGCGCGAGCCGCTGGCGCTCGCCGGCCTTCTCGCGTTCCTGCACACGGTTCGGCCATCGAGCGCGTGCCCGAGCACGAGCACGCTGCCGGTCGGACGCCAGCTCGAAGGCGCCCAACACCTTGCCGGTGCGGTCGTCGGTGACGACCACCTCGTAGCCCTTCTGTCGCACCGTCAGCACGACGTCGCAGTCGGCCGACACCGCGTCAGTCAGCTTCGCCGTGGGGATCGCGGCGAGGGTCGCCGGCTTGATCGCGTGCGCCGCCATGGCCAGATCGCGGATCGTCGCGTTGCGGTGGTTTTGCGACGGCGTGCCGAGCAGATTTTCCGCGAGCACGATCGACACGTCGGCTCCGAATCCGAGTCCCGCCACGATCTGCGCGACCGTCGCCTGCCCGATCACCCCGAGAGCGGCGCCGGTGAGAGTCGAGGCGCCCTTCGTGATGGCGATCCAGTCAGCCTGACCAAGGCGACCATCGTGCAGGCGCGCGACGTCGAGGCCGATCTCGGCCGCGAGCAGGCGCATGGCGAGATCCGTCGGAGTGCTGGGCGATGAGACGAGGAGGATCGGAACGCGCTTCGTGATCGACCAGTCGAGGGTGAGGCGCATCAGGACGCCGCTGGTCCACTTCGGCGACCCGGCCAACGCCGCCAGCGACCCCGGGCGCAGCAGGTCTCCGAGCCCGTCGAGCAGGGCGTTCGATCCACCCGCGAGTGCGATCCCGCCGCGGGTGTGGTGCTCGGGAGAGCCGCGAGCGGCGGCGCCGCGATCGTAGGCCGCCTCGATCAGCCGGATGGCGTTGCCCAGGGCGGTGCGGATCGGGACGGCGGCGTCGAGATCGCTCATGTGAATCTCCTGCTCATGGCCGACGACGGGACCCCAGATCCTCGACGGTCATGCCGGTGCTGTCGGCCGCCTTCTCGAAGGCGGCTCCTCGGTGCGTGCGAGGCGGCGCATGTCGCCGTGGACGAGATCACGTCCAGCTTGTTGTAGTTCATCCGCCGTTGCTGTCCGGCGTGCCCAGTCGCTACACATGGTGCCGCTCTCCTCGTCGCCGACGTGCATCCTGCGGCGTTCGCTTGTGGGCTCGCAACCGCGAAGTGCAGCGGGCGAGCGATGGCCGCGGTTCGGTTGCGAAAATAGTTTTCTGTTCACAGGCTGGCCGTGGCCATCGAACGCCGCCGCCCCCATCGGCCGCCGTCGGCAGGACCGGCTACCCACCGCGTGGTACCGTCGACGACGTGGCGCTCGTCGGTCTCATCTCGGACACGCACGACCTCGTTCGCCCCGAGGCTGTCGCCGCCCTCGACGGCGTGGACGTGATCCTCCACGCGGGCGACGTCTGCACGCCCGAGGTGATCGCCGCCCTCTCGCGGATCGCGCCGGTCCACGCCGTGCGTGGCAACAACGACCGCGGCGCATGGGCGAGCGACCTCCCCGAGGCCGACGTGGTCGAGATCGGCGGCGTGTCCATCTACGTCCTGCACGATCTCCACGCGCTCGATCTCGACCCTGCCGCGGCGGGGTTCGCCGTCGTTGTCACGGGCCACTCGCACCAGCCGAAGATCGAGAAACGCGGCGGCGTGCTCTACTTGAACCCCGGCGGCGCCGGCCCGCGACGGTTCAGGCTGCCGGTCAGCGTCGCGTTGCTGCGCATCGAAGGCGGCGAGGTGGACGCGGAGATCGTGGAGTTGCTGAGCGACAAGAGCCGGTGACAGCGGTGGCCCGAGTGGATCGCAAGTCCGCGACCGCCTCGAACGTCGATCATGTCGATCTCGTTCCTCACGAGCGGGCGCGAGCTGCCGCTCCGATCGTCAGCCGATGGAGGCGCACCAGCCCCTCCTCGTCCAGCGCGTCCCCCACGTAGCCGCCCGCGAGCACGAACGCGACGGGTATCGAGGCCCGCCGGCACCAGCCGAACACCAGCTCCTCGCGCTGCGCGAGCACCGCCTCCGTGATCCCCGCGAGCCCACCGGTGGTGCAGCCCTCGAACGGGTCCATTCGCGGACTGCCTCGTCCGGCGCTTGGAGAGCGAACAGGACGTGCGCCGGGTCGTGTTGGCCGAGTTCCGCGACGCCCTCGCCGTTCTCGACGTGGAGGACGTGGTGCCTGAGGCGCTGATTCGAGTCTGCCAGCTCCACCGGATCAAGCAGTACCCGAACCTCAACAAGGTGTTCGTGACCGCCGCGCTGAACAAGGCGCGGGACCGCCTCAAGGGCGGCCGCTACCTGTACGAGGAAGCCTGCGACCTCCAGTCACGGAAGGTGCAGCCGCGACTGCCGCCGGTCATGCCCGAGGAGATCCGCTTCGAGGCCGAGACGCGGGCGCTGGACCTCGCGCGCGAGCGCGGCATCCACGTCAAGCTCAACACCGTCGTGACTCGGCTCAACCACGAGGAGGACATGGCGGCGTTCGTGCGGCGCGTGCGACCCGAGCGGTGGAAAGTCTTTCAGGTGTTGCCGATCGCCGGCCAGAACGACGGCCGCGTCGAGCCGCTGCTCATCACGAGGGACCAGTTCGCGGCCTTCGTCGCGCGGCACAAGCCGCTCACCGCCGAGGGACTCGCCCCCGTCGCCGAGGACAACGACGCGATGACCGGCTCGTACGTGATGATCGACCCGCTCGGTCGGTTCTACGGGAACTCGACGGGACGCCACGTCTACAGCCGGCCGATCTTGGAGGTCGGGGTCGAGGCCGCGCTCTCGGAGATCGGGTGGGAACCAGGAGAAGTTCCTGGCGCGAGGCGGGCTCTATCGCTGGTAGCCGGCGGCGGCGTACTTCGCAGTCTCGATCCACGGCGCGAGCGCTGCCCACTCGTCCGGCGTCGGCTCGCGATTGGCGCGGCCGGCGATCTGGCCGACCTGAAACGAGCGTGGCCCGGCTTCCACCTCGATCGTCAGGGGTGCCCCGTCGACGAGGGCCGCGTAGATGTGGCAGTGGCCGGCGAGCACGTGCGGCAGGTAGCTCGCGAGGCAGTGGCCCATGCGCTCGCCCTCGTCGATCAGCTCGCGCGCGGTGACGAGCGGTCGTACCGTCGCAGAGCCTCGGGTCCACGCGGCGAGCGGCGCGGGCGGGAGCGCGAGGTCACCGCCGGAGGTGAGGGTTCCGGCGTCGAGGCCGGCGATCCGCTCCAGCTCCGCCAGCTCCTCGGCGCGCGCCAGCCGCGCGTGCCATCGCCGGCTCTCCTCGACGACGGCCGCGGGATCGGTGCAGCGCCCCGGGCGGCGCCCCGTCGCCACCGCGTAGTCGGCGAGCTGGCCGAGCGTCTCCCGAATCGAACGGTCCGAGCCACCAGCCAGGGCCGCAGCATGTCGGGACGCAAAGCGGAGGATCGCCGGTCGCGCGAGATCGCGCTCGTCGCCGTCGCGCAGGGTGACCCAGCTTCCTTTCATGACCCGATACCAGCGGGCG
>SHYZ01000182.1 GCA_009692535.1 Myxococcales bacterium | reverse complement strand
GTGCCGCGAGTGCCGCGAGTGCGCCGACGCTGACGCAGTCCGATACCTCGGCGCCCGGTGCAACGACGAGAACGAAAAACGTTCTCGTCCTCTACAACAACGACTTCGACGACATCTTGCCGACGCTCGGTCCCCTGGGCCGCGACAAGAGCGAGGTCAGTCGCTCCGCGTACCAAATCCTCGACGCTGTCGCGGCGGCCGGTTACGGCGCGGACCTGCTCGGTATGAGCGGACGCGATCTTCCCGAGGCGCTCGGCGAGATTCAGCGCCGCGCACCGGACCTCGTGTTCAACCTGACCGAGAGCCTCGCGCAGGAGTCGAACAACGAGATCGTGATGCCGGCGGTGCTGGACATGTACGGCATCCCGTTCACCGGCTCGGGTTCACTCGCGCTCGGGCTCTGTCTGCACAAGCCGAAGGCGAAGGACATCCTGCGCGGTCGCGGTGTTCCCACGCCGGCCTCATGCACGATCGAGCGCGCGCGCGACGCGGCAGCGGTCGACTTGCCGTACCCGCTGTTCGTGAAGCTCGCACGTGAAGACGCATCGGTCGGCATCATCGATGCGAATGTCGTCTGGAGCCGTCGCGCGCTGGTCAAGCGCGTGCGCGAGCTCATCGACGAGTTCCAGCAGCCGGTGCTCGTGGAGCGCTACATCGAGGGACGCGAGGTCTATGTGACGCTGCTCGGCAACGAGAAGGTCACGACGCTGCCGTTCCACGAGATCGACTTCTCCTCGCTACCGTCTGGTCGTCCACACATCGTGGGCTACGCCGCAAAGTGGGACGAGGCCTCGCCCGAGTACCACGGCACCAAGCCGGTGCCGATGCGTGGGGTGTCGCCGGCGCTGCGGGCTTCCGTCGAGCGCACCGCGATCGCGGCCTTCCGTGCCCTCGAGCTGCGCGACTACGGTCGCGTCGACTTCCGCGTGGCCGAAGACGGCACGCCGTACGTGATCGACGTGAACCCGAACTGCGACATCAGTCCCGATGCTGGCGTCGCGCGCGCCGCGCTCGTGGCGGGGATGAGCTACCCGCAGCTCATCGGGCGGATCTGCGAGGTCGCGTGGGAGAGGGTCCAGCATGCGTGTTCGAAGGCTCGCGCCGCCTGATCGCGACGCCGTGTTGGCGCTGTTCCGCTCCGACGCGACGTTCCACGATGACGAGGTGGCGGTCGCGATGGAGCTGTGCGACTCGGCAGCCAACGCGCCCGGCCGTGACTACTCGGCGCTCGTGGCGGTGGAAGGCGACGGAGCTGGTGACGGCGGAGCGGGTGACGGCGGAGCGGGCGACGGCGGCCAGATCGTCGGCTATGTCTGCTACGGGCGCACGCCGATGACCGATGCGACGTGGGACCTCTACTGGATCGGGACCCACAGCGCAGCACGCGGCCGCGGGATCGCGACCCGGTTATTTGCGGTGCTCGAGGAGGAGCTGCGCCGTGAGTCTGCGCGACTGATTCGGATCGAGACCTCGCAGCTCGAGGCCTACGGCTCGGCACGGGGGCTCTACGATCGGCTCGGGTTCGCGGAGGTCGGGAGGATCGCGGACTTCTACCGAGTGGGCGACGACCTCATCATCATGACGCGGCGCTTCGCAGCAGACGGCGGGCCGCTGGCCACGCGCGCGACAGACGGCTAGCTAGCTCGTCCGTCGTCACCGCGCGGCTCGGCCTTCGCACCCGGGCGCACCCATTGCAAACTAGGTTGGCACTATACTGTCAACCTAGATGGCACCCGAGCGGATCAACCGTCGGTACCGTCTCCTCCGTCGGCTCGGCGGAGGCGAGGACGCCGACGTTCACCTCGTGGCTGACGACGCGCGTCGGGGCGCGTCGGTTGTGCTCAAGGCGCTCCGCGTCGCGACACCGGCGGCGCGGGATCGGCTTGCCGGCGAGTTCTCGCGGCTGGCGACGCTCTCCCATGTGCGGCTCGTGCGGGTCCACGAGCTCGACACTGTGCGCGAGGGGCCGCTTGCGCCCGGCACGCTCTTCTTCACGGCCGACCATGTCGAGGGCCGGCGCCCCTCGGTCGTCCTCGCAGGGCTCCCCGAGTCCGCGCGGTTCGCCGCGCTGCTCGCAATCGCCGAGGATGTCGCGGCCGCGCTCGCCCACATCCACGCGCACGGGCTCATCCACCACGACGTGAAGCCTGAGAACGTGATCGTCGGTGACTCCGGGCACGCGACGCTGCTCGACCTCGGACTCTCCGCCGCGCGGGGCGCTCGCGGCGAGGCACGCGGCACGCTCGCCTACTTGGCGCCCGAGGCACTCGCCGGCGCGTCCGATCCTCGCCTCGATCTCTATGCCCTCGGGGTCACGCTGGTCGAGTCCGCGACCGGCCGGCGGCTCTTTCCCGGCGACCGCATCGAAGCGGTCGTGCGCGCGATTCTCGCGCCTCGTCGAGAGCCGCTGCCGGGCTGGCTGCCAGCGCCGATGACTGCGTTGCTCGATCGGCTACTCGCGCAGACACCGGGGGCCCGACCTGCGTCGGCCGCCGCCACGCTCGGGGAGCTCGCGGCAGTCCGCGAGGCGTGCGGCCTGGCGGTGCAGGGCGTGCGCCCGGCCGGCGGTGCGCGACGTCGGCCAACGGTGAGTGTCGAGGCGCTGCCGCCGGCGCTGCTGCCGCCGCCGCTCGTGGGTCGCGCTGCGCCGCTCGCGCTGCTCGACGATCGGCTTGCCCGCTTCGCCGCCGCTGAGGTCCCAGGTGGCGTGGTGCTGCTTCGTGGTGGCGCGGGCGTCGGTAAGACACGGCTTGTCGAGGAGGCGGTCAGACGTCACCAACTGCGTGTCGCGGCGGGCCATGCGCGCGCGGTCACCGTGGCGGGCCGCACGTTTGCGAGCGCCGAGGCGATCTTTCGTTTGGCACGCGCACCGATGGCGGCGGCGTCGGGCGAGGAGCCGGGACTCGCGCTGGCGCGCCGTGTGGCGGGACTTGCGGGCGCGCTCGAGCGGCATGACGGGGAGACGAGGGTGCTGCTGCACCTCGATGACGCGAACGACGAGCGCAGCCGTTCGCTCGCGAGCTATCTCGCAGCCGCGCCACTGGCCGGCGTGTTGGTCCTGCTCGAGGTCGCCGACGACGTAACAGCGCCGGTCGGCGCCGAGGAGCTGTGCATTGCGCCGCTCGCGGTGCGCGAGGTTGCCGAGCTCGTCGCTGGCATGCTCGGTCGTCCGGCGCGCACAGCATGGGTCGCGTCGCTCGCACACGCAGCGGGGGGCGTGCCGCGGCTTGTGGTCGATGCGGTCCGCGCCGCTGCGGCACAGCGCGGGCTCGGGCAGGTGGAGGAGCAGGCACCCGAGGAGTTGCTTGGCGGCGCGTCGGCGCTGGGCGCGCTGCTCGCCGCGCGGCTCGCGGGTTGTACAGCGTCCACCCGCGCGGTGGTCGAGGTCGTCGCGCTGCTCGGGGGCACCGCCGACGCGCAGGAGGTCGCAGCGGTCCTCGAAGTGAGCGTCGCCGAGGTCCACGCCGCATCGGGCGCGATCGAGCCGGCGGGTCTCGGCGTGATCGTCGGCGACGCGCTGGCACTCGGGTCCAGGTTGCACGCGCCGCTCGTTGTGGCTTCGCTCCCGCGCACCCGACGGCGCGCGCTCGCACTCCGCGCACTCGCGCTGCTCGAGTCGCGGCCCGACACCGATCCGCGTCGGCTCGCGCCGCACTTGCTGGTCTGTGGCCCGGCGGCACGCGCGCGTGCGGGCTGTCGGGCCGCCGCGCAGGCGGCGCGTGAGGACGGCGAGGTCGCCGAGGCGGTGGGTTGGCTCGCCGAGGGCGCGCGGCTCGGCGACCTCGAGGCGGGCGTGCTTCAGGCCGAAATGCTCGTGGGAGCCGCACGCTACGAGGAGGCGCGCGCGGTCGCGTCGGCGTATTCCGCTCGGCGCGGTTGCCCGCGTCCGCTCGCGCGGCGCGCAGCGTTGGTGGATGCACGCGCGCGGCAGCGTGCCGGTGATCTGGATGGCGCAGCGCGCGGCCTGCTTCGGCTCACGACGGGCGACGACGCGGTGGCCGAAGCGGCGCGCGGCGCGCTCGCTCGCGTCGAACTCGCCCGCGGTCGTCTCGTCGAGGCGGCTCGGGTCGCGGGCGATCCAGCGGCCGAGCCGCCGCAGGCCGGGGCGCTTCCCGCCGGGCGCGCGGCCAGACTCGAGGCTGCGGGGCTCGCGGCGCACTACCGCGGCGAGTCGGTCGCCGCCGAGTCGGCGTTTGTCCGGCTCGAGGCGGGCGCGCTGGCCGCCGCCGATCAAGCGCTGCTCGCGCGTGCCCGTGGACTGCTCGGCATGTCCGCGCATGCGCGCGGTGACATGAGCGCAGCCGATGAGCGCTACCGCGAGTCACACGAGGGCGCGCGTGCGGTCGGCGACCTGCACCTCGCCGTCGTCGCCGCGATGAACCGCGCCAGCGTGCTTGCGGAGCGCGGACGGTTCGCCGAGGCGCTGGTGCTCTCCGACGAGACGCTGCGCGATCTCGCGCGACTCGGCGGCGCGGGCGAGCTCGCACCGGCGCTGCACAATCGTGGAGTCGCCCTACTCGCGCTCGGCGACGTGGCCGCCGCCGGTCACGCCGCGGTGCGCGCACTCGCTGAGGCGGAGCAGCGCGGCGCGGCGCGCTGGACGCTCTCGGCGCGGCTGCTCGCCGTGGACGTCGCACGCCGCGAGGGCGCGCCGGAGCGGGCGCTCGTGCTCGCGGGCGAGGTGGCGACCGCGGCGCGCACAGCCGGCGCGATGCGGGAGGTTGTCCTCGCTTGCCTCGCGTCGGCCGAGTTGGCGGCGGAGCTCGGCCGCGCCGGCGCTGCCAAGCTCGCGCTCGCGGATGCGCACGCCGCTGGCGGGGCGGGCGATGATCGCGACCGCCACGCACTTGCGACCGCGCGGGTGGCGCTGGCACTTGGGCGCGAGCCGCGCGAGCCACTCGGGGCGCTGCTCGAGACCTGCGGCCGTCTCCGCGACGGCGGGCGGCTCGACCTCGCGTGGCGTGCCGAAGTCGCCGCTGGGCGACTGCTTGCGCGGGTCGGCGATTCGGCGCGGGCCGCCGAGCTCTGTGCCCGCGCGCGCGCTACCTGGGACAGGTTCGTGCGCGACACGCCCGACACGCGCCGGTCGTCGCTCGCCACGGATCCAGACTTCCGTGCGCTGGTCGCGCTTGAGCGCGAGGTTGGTGCTGAGTTCGCGCCGGCGCAATCCGGGGTGCCGCCGACAGGCGTGCCGCCAGCCGAAGTCCGCCGCATCGAGCCGCTGATCCGTCTGCTCCAGCTTGCCAAGCGGCTTGGCGCGGAGCCGAGCAGCGCGCGGCTGCTCGACGACGTGCTCGATGCCGCGATCGAGCTCGCCGGTGCGGAGCGCGCATTCCTGCTGCTCCGCACTCCGGGCGGTGCGCTCGAGCCGCGCGCCGCTCGCAACATGGACCGGCGGGTTCTCGCCGCCGACGACCGTGGCGTGTCGCGCTCGATCGCCGAGCGCGCGGCCGTGGGGGGCGAGCCGATCGTCACCGTCGACGCCGCGATCGACGAGCGGTTTGGCAGCGCGCTCTCGGTGAGCTCGCTCCGGCTCCGTTCGGTGGTCGCTGTGCCGCTGCGTGTGCGGGGCGAGCCGGTCGGCGCGCTCTACGTGGACCACCGCTTTCGCCGCGGCGCGTTTGGTGACGACGCCGTCGAGCTGCTCGTCGACCTCGCTGACCTCGCGGCGGTCGCGCTCGAAAATGCGCGGCTCGTCGAGGAGGCCCAGGCCCGTCGTGCCGAAGCGGCCGAGCTCGCCGAGCGGCTCCGCGTCGAGCTTGCGCACCGCGAGGTCGAGCTCGATGGGGCGCGCGCCGACCTCCGCACCACGCGCGCGATCGAGCTCCGCTTCCCGTACGACGCGCTGGTCGGCCGCTCGCCGCGCATGCTCGAGCTGCTCCGCCTCGTCGATCGCGCCACCGCCGTCGGGCTGCCGGTCGTGATCCACGGCGAGAGCGGCACCGGCAAGGAGCTGGTCGCGCGGGCGCTGCACCAGAACGGACCGCGGGCCGGCGGACCGTTCATCCCGCTCAACTGCAGCGCGGTCCCCGACACGCTGCTCGAGGCCGAGCTCTTCGGCCATGTCCGGGGTGCGTTCACTGGCGCCGATCGCGATCGCCGTGGCCTGTTCGAGGCCGCCGATGGCGGCACGCTCTTCCTCGACGAGATCGCTGACACCTCGATGGCGATGCAGGCTCGGCTGCTGCGCGCGGTGCAGGACGGCGAGGTCCGCGCCGTCGGCGGCGAGCGGACCCGCAAGGTCGATGTGCGCGTCATCGCCGCGGCGAACCGCGACCTCGCACGCGAGGTGGAGGCGGGACGGTTTCGCGAGGATCTCTTCTATCGCCTTCACGTGCTTCGGCTCGACGTCCCATCGCTGCGCGAGCGAAGTGAGGACATTCCCGAGCTGGTCCGGCACTTCCTCGCCAAGTTCGGCCGGCCCGACGCGAAGGTCGCGCGTGCCGCGATGGCGCGGCTGTGTGCCTTCCCGTGGCCGGGCAACGTGCGGCAGCTCGAGAACGAGCTGGCCCGTGCGCTCGCGCTTGGCGATGACGTGATCGACGTGGACTCGCTCTCGCCGGCCGTTGCCGCGAGCGCTCCGAACGCCGTGCCGATCGGCCCGGACGATCTGTCGCTGCGCGTGCGCGTGGAGCGCCTCGAGCGGACCCTGCTCGCTGAGGCGCTGGCTCGGTCACGCGGAAACCAGACCGCGGCTGCGCGGCTGCTCGGGTTGTCGCGCTTCGGGCTGCAGAAAAAGCTCCGGCGGTACCAGACATGAGGCCTGCCAACCTGGTTGCCACAGCTGCCAACCGAGTGAGCGTTTGCGACGGAGCGACGCGCCCAACTGTGCGTGCTGCCATCCGTCCACGTCGGCAGGATCCTTGCTACAGGAGTCTTGGCATGTCGCTTCGAGTCCTCGCCGCCGCGCTCCTCGCCGCGCTCCTCGCTGCCCTGGGCAGCTGTGTCACCCCGTCGGTGCCGGTGCCTCCGCCGTCGCCGGAGGCGATGAGCTTCGCGCTCGAGGAGGTCGCCTGCGCGCCGGGGTCTGATGACCCCGAGTGCGACGCGACGTCGAGCACGCGCTCGGTCGCGACGTTTTCGGCCATCGCCATCTCGGGCTGGCAGGGCGCGTGGGTCGTGATCCGCAACCAGCGCAACGGGCGTGGTGTCGTCGGACTTGCCGAAGCGGACGGCTCCGTCGCGGGCCTCACCTTCGACGCGCAGGACGGCGACGACGTGCTGATCGGTTACGAGAGCGTGGACGGGATCACCGCCGGCCTCTGCCTGACCGTTCACGACGGCGCGTCGTCGAGCGCGTTCCGCTGCGACTGACGCACGCCGGCACGGGCCGACGCGGCCGCGCAGACGAGGGGAGCTGCTGCCACGCGGCGTGGTGCAGCAGAGAGCCTTGCGGGCAGACCAGCGTGCTACAAGGGGCGAGGTCAAGGAGACTGGATGGACGCTGCGGCCCCCGGACGG
>SHYZ01000181.1 GCA_009692535.1 Myxococcales bacterium | reverse complement strand
GTAGCCCTCGGTTTGGTTCGGCGCGGTTTGCTACGATGGCCCAATGGCGGAGAAATGGATGAACTGCAGCGCGTGTCGCGTCGAACTTCCGTACGACGGCGTGCACTGGGAGTGCAGCGTGTCGACCTGCAACCGCAACCGGACCCGGCTGGTGTTCTGCTGCGTCGGCTGCTGGGACAGCCATGTGGCGATCCTGCGCCACCGTGAGTCGTGGGCGGTCGAGGTGCAGACGCCGTCGCGTGCCAAGGCCGCGGCAGAGGTCGAAGTGCTGCGTAGGAGTGCCGACGCGCCGGCGCCCACGCGCGCCGCCGCGGCATCGGCATCGGCATCGGCATCCGATGACGAAGTCCTCGTCGTCGTGTCGAAGGTGAAGAGCTACATCCGCGAGCGCTCGGGGATGAGCACCTCTGACTCGGTCGCGGCGGCCCTCTCGGAGCATGTCCGCAGGGGTTGCGACGCAGCGATCCGCGCCGCCGGCGCTGCGGGACGCAAGACCGTGCTCGACCGCGACGTGCCACCTGCGCGATGAGCGGCGGGCGTAGGCTGATCGTCACGGAGCGCGCGAGCCGCCGCAGATTTCTCACCGGCCTCGCCGGCACCGTCGGGCTCGCGAGCCTCGGCTGCCGGCCGGTGCCGCGACGCAGCGTGTCTGCGCGTGAGGTTGTGCGCGTGGTGACGGCCGAGCCCCGGCGCGACGGCGCGGGGGTGAGTCTGCGTCGCTCGGTCGGCGGCGCTGCGCTGGCGATGCTCGATCCGTTCCTGCTCCTCGACGAACTTCACAGCGACCGGCAGGAGGATTTCATCGCCGGATTTCCGAACCACCCGCATCGCGGCTTCGAGACCGTCTCCTATCTCATCGCCGGCTCGTTCGCGCACGCAGACAGCGTCGGCAACCATGGCCGCATCGGTCCGGGCGACGCGCAGTGGATGACCGCCGGGCGCGGCATCGTCCACTCAGAGATGCCGGAGCAGGAGCCGGGGCGCGAGCTGTGGGGTCTGCAGCTCTGGGTCAACCTGCCCGCCGCGCGGAAGATGATGCGCCCGCGCTACCAGGAGCTCGGCGCGAGCGCGATCCCTGCGCTCGACGTCGCCGACGCGCGCGTGCGGCTCGTCGCCGGGACGGTCGGCGCCAAGCGCGGCCCAATCGACGGGATCGCCGGCGCACCGACCATGCTCGACGCGACGCTGCCGCCCGGCGGCCGCTTTCATCACGAGCTGCCCGGCGGCCACGCCGCATTTGTCTACCTGCTTGCCGGCAGCGCACAGCTCGGTCCGCAACGAACGCCGCTCTCGGTCGGCCAACTCGCGGTCCTCGGCGCTGGCCGCGAGGTGAGCGTAAAGAGCGACGGCGGCGCTCGCCTGCTGCTGCTCGCCGCGGCACCGATTGGCGAGCCGGTCGCGCGGCGCGGGCCGTTCGTGATGAACAGCGAGGCCGAGCTCGATCAGGCCGTCGCCGACTACCGCAGCGGCCGCCTCACCGACGGCTGAGCGCAGCGCAGCCCGCGCTCGTCACTTGTGAGCGTGCGACGCGACGATAGGCGCCGCCGGCTCGAACGCCACCAGCGCCAACACCGGCGTAGCGAGCAGCGTCGCGTCGAGTCGAAGGGGCACCGGCTGCGCCGTGAGCACCTCGGCGCGGCGCGCTCTACGGCGGTGGCGGCGCGGGCGGCTACTTTGCGGCGGACGGCAACGAGTTCCTCCGTGGCGGGTGCGTCGTCATCGCTAGGTGAAGCAACGCGGCGCTCGCAGCAGCGCGGGCGCGTCGTCATCGCTTGGTGAAGCAAACCGGCGCTCGCAACATCGCGGCCGGCCGGCACCGCACGCCCGACAACCGCTGCTACGATGCCGCCATGCTCCTCGAATTCCGCGCAGAGACCGTCGCCATGGGGGTGCTCGAGCACCTCGAGCGTCGCCGGCAGTCGCTCGTCGCCAATCCGGCGGAGCTCGTCGCCGAGGTGCGGACCGCGCTCGAGCCGGTCCGTCGCTCCTATCGCGAAGCCGAGCTGCCGCCGGTCTACCTCAAGGCACTCGAAGATGAGATCGCGCAGACGATCCCGGCACGCTGGCAGGCGCTCGCCGGCCCGTTCACCGACGACGAGCGGCGCGGCTTTGGTCTCTGGCGCGGCGGTGATCCGATCGCGCGGCTCTGCTACGTCGCGCTCGGCTTCGTGATCGGCGTGATCTTGGTCCGCGCGCCCTTCATCCCGCTCTGGGAGAAAGCGATCCCGTTCGCCCTCGCGATCGCGGCGTGGTGGTTGCCCGATCTGCAGACGCGCAACCGCAAACGCCGCTACGCCCGCGCGCTCGGCGACATCGTGCGCGCACTCGCCGGCGCCCAGAAGGCGCTCGACCAACAGATCACCCTTAACGATTTACTGCCCCCGGGAGAGACCTCGTGACGATTCGACCCAGCGTTGCCACCACCGATGAAGTCGTCGCCGTCCTGCAGCGTTTCGGCGGACGTCTGCTCCGCTCGAAGCTGCTCTGGCTGCTCGCCGGCAGCTACCTGCTGTTCGGCGTCTTCTCGCGCGGCTGTTTCACCTACGTGCCGCCCGGCATGGTCGGTGTGAAGCAGGTCTACATGGGCTCGAACTCGGGCATTCAGGCCGGCACCTACTCCGTCGGCACCTACCTCATGATTCCCGGGTTCGAGCGGCTCCACCTGATCCCGTCGGACATGCAGGCATTGAACTTTAGCGACTCGTCCGCCGAGGCCTCACGCGGCTCGCGCACCGCGCCCGGCATCAAGGTGCAGACCTCCGACGGCTACAACGTACTGCTCGACGTCACCGTGCTCTACCGCGTCGTCGATGCCTACAAAGTGTTCAAGGAGGCCGGCGTCGGGCGCGCGTTCGAGGACCGACTGGTCGTGCCGAACGCCGATCGTATCTTGAGGAAGACGCTCGGTGAGCTGAATAGTGAGGAGATGTACGCGGGGCCGCGGCGCATCGAAAAGTCGCGGCTCGCGCAGGAGCTGCTCGCCGCCGAGCTCAAGCCGAAGGGGCTGCGCGTCGACGCGGTGCTGGTGCGCCGCTACACCTACGACGAGCGCTACCAGCACATCATCGAGAGCCGCAACATCAAGAACCAGACGGTGTTCCTGCGGCAGGCCGAGGCGAAGGCGGCGATCGAGCAGCGCAAGCGCGACACGACCATTGCGAAGGGCGCCGCCGAGCAGGGCACCGAGATTTCGCGCGGCGGGGCCGAGGTGCAAAAGCTCAAGTCGGAATCCGAGCTTTATCGTCGTCAGAAGGCTGCCGAGGGGAAGCTCAAGGTGGACCTCGCCGAGGCGAAGGGGACCGAGCTTGAGAACGCCGCGCTCGAGGGGGCGGGGAGCGAGAACATGGTCGGGCTGAAGATGGCCGAGGTGCTCGAGGGCGTGAAGGTCGTCGTGCTGCAGAGCGATGGCGCGGACGGTTTCAATCCGCTCGACCTGGGCTCGGTGCTCAAGAAGTTCGAGGTGCGCTAATGCGATCCTTCCTGTGCCTGCTTGGCTGCGCTGCTCTCCTTACCGGTGGCTGTGTCTCTCGTTCGACCGGCGAGACCGAGGTCGGCGTGTTGGTGTGCAAGCTCTCGCCCGGCTGCGAGGACGGCAAGGGCGTCCAGACCCAAGTCTATCCACCTGGGTCGACCAACTTCTTCGCGCCGTTCATCCGCGACTTCTATCGCTTCGACACCAAGGTGCAGAACCTCGAGATGATCTCGGCGTCGACCAAGGGCGATCGAGCGGGCGCCGATGACCTTCAGTTCAAGACCACTGACGGCAACGACATCTCGATGGACGTCACGGTGGTCTGGCAGATCGACAGCAAGCTGGCGCCGCAGCTGCTCCTCACCGTCGGCAAATCGACTAACGAGGTCAAGGAGAAACTGGTGCGGCCGATGGCGCGCACCGTCGTGCGCGACATCCTGAACGAGCTGACGGCCGAGGCGGTCTACAACGCCGACAAGCGCTTCGAGAAGGCCGAGAACGCGAAACTCCTGCTCGAGCGGACCCTCGCGCCGTACGGCGTGGTGATCACGCAGGTGATTCTCCACGAGCATCGCTTTCACCCCGAGTACGAGAAGATCATCCACGAGCGCAAGCTCGCCGAGCAGCAAGCGGAGCAGCTCAAGAGCGAGACCGAGGCCGCCGCACAGGAAGCGATCCGCAACCTCGAGACCGCGCGCGGCAAGGTCGCCTCGGAGATCGAGCAGGCCCGCGGTGCGCTCGATCAGCAGAAGCTCGCTGCCGACGCGCAGCTGTTCCAGCAGGACCAGAACGCGCAGGCGATCATCTCCGAGCGGCAGGCCAACGCCGCGGCGATCACCGCCAGGAACCGCGCGCTCGCCGGCGCTGGTGGCCGCGCGATGGTCAAGCTCGCGGTGGCCGGCGCGCTCAAGGGGAAGAAGATCGTGCTCATTCCCGGCGGCGCGGGCGGCGTCGCCGTGAACCGGCTCGACATTAACAAGCTGGTCGACTCGCTAGTCGCACGTGAGACGAGTGACCCCAACTAACACGATGCGTGGCCTGTGGGTGCTGCTGGTCGTGACGGTCGCAGCCTGCTCGTCGGAGGCGCCGCCGTCACCGTGCGAGCCGACCGGCGGCGGGCCGTACTGGGTGGTCGAGGGGGACTCGCTGAACTTTGGCGTGGCGTGCGCGACCGGGCTTACGGGCCCCGGCGCCGAGCTCGCCGTCATGTCGCTCCCCGCCGGCGCGAGCTACGACCCGATCACCGCCACAGTCAGCTTTGTGCCCGACTTTGACCAGGCGGCGGTTTATCGCGTCGCGCTCGTCGTCGTCGCCACCGGTGAGATCGGCAGCGTCAAGATCGGGGTGGCCGACGCGGCGGGCGATCCGCGCAATGTCCTGATCGCCGATCCGCTCCACTACACGGAGGAGTTCGGCCTGCCGGTGTTCTTCCTCAGCCCAGGTCCGTCCGCCTCGGACGTCTATGCGCCCACGACGGTCAGCTACGGCGGTCACGCCTACGCGGCCGAGGGGAAGAAGCGCGGCGCCGCGTCGCTCGGCTACCCGAAGAACAGCTACACGCTGAAGTTCGACGGCGATGATCGGTTCCAAGCTCCGGCGCACGACTTTGTCGACAAGAAGAAGCTCGTGCTGATCTCGACCTTCGACGACAACTCGTACCTCCGGCAGCGGCTCGCCTACGAGCTCTGGAACCGGATGGATCCGGCGCATCTCCAGATTCAGGTCTTTAGCGCCGTCGTTTACGTTGAGGGCGAGTACTGGGGGCTCTACACGGTGGCCGATCACGTCGACCGCCACCTCATGGAGGCGCACGGGCTGAGCCCCGACGGCAACCTCTACAAGGCGGTCAACCACGACGCGAACTTCGACACGGTGTCGCGCCAGAGCGGCGGGCCGAAGAACACGCTGCATGACGGCCTGGTGAAGCGCGAGGGCCTGCCGGTCGATGACTACGCCGACCTCGACGAGCTGGTCGGCTTTGTGGCGCAGTCGAGCGACGACGAGCTCCGCGCCGGGCTCGGCGACCGCGTCGACCTGCGCGACTATCAAGACTGGTGGGTGCTCGTGACCTTCATGCTCGCCGACGACTCGGCGGGCAAGAACAGCTACCACTTTCACGATCCGCTCGGCGGTCCGTGGCGCTTCCTGCCCTGGGACTTCAACCACAGCTTCGGCCAGACGTGGCAGAGCGACCGCGAGGCCGCCGACATCCACCAAGAATACCGGGACGCGAACCGGCTGTTCGACCGAATGCTCGCGGAGCCGACCTTCGCCGACCCGATGCTCGCGCGCTACGCCGAGCTTTTGTCCGGCCCACTCGAGATCTCGGCGCTGCTCGACATCGTCGACGAGTGGATCGTCGAGATCGACGCCAGCGCGCGCCGCGACGAGCAGCTGTGGGGCGCCGCGTACCGCAGCTACGGCGGCTGGAGCTGGCGCTCGAACTTTACGACTTACGACGAAGAGCTCGACTACCTGCGCGAGTGGTTGGCTGCGCGGTGGTCATTCCAAGACGCGATCTACTAAACTGCGTCGCGCGGCTACGAGCTGCAGGAGAGCATTGAGCAGCCGGCGCGGTGACGGGCCCACTCGGGGCGCTTGCCGGCGTAGGCGGCGCGGCCGGGCTGTTCGTCATACGGGCGGCGGAGCACGTCGAGGAGTTCGGCAAGTGCGGCACGGTCGCCCGCCTCGACCCGCTCGATGGTGAGCTGCACGACGTAGTTGCGCGGCACGTAGAGGGGGTTCACGCGGTTCATGCGCTGGCGGCGCTCTTGGTCCGTGCAGTCCTCGCGGCGCGCGCGGGCGAGGTAGCGCTCGAGCCAAGGTGCGACCTGCGTGATTGCCTCGGCGCTGGCGGCATCTGGTGCGTAGTGCGCCTCGCGCATGGCGGTGAAGAGTTCGTCGGGTGACGCATCGGCGGCCGACGAGAGCGCTGCGAGGGTGCGATAGAAGAGCGTCATGTCGGTCTCGATCACGGTCAGTACCGACGCGAGCGAGTGGAGCAGTTGGTCGTCGTCTGGCTCGGACTGCCCGGGCTGTTCGGTCAGGCCAAGCTTGGCGAGCTGCATGCGTCGGTAGGCTGCCGTGAACGTGGTGAGGTAGCCTGCGAGCGCGGCCTCGAGCGGTGCGACGTCGTCGCAGAGCACGGCGAGCGCTTGGCCGAGCTGGAGCAGGTTCCAGTGCGCGACCTGTGGTTGGTTGCCGAAGCGGTAGCGGCGTCCGCTCGCGTCGGTGATGTTCGGCGTCCAGTTCGGATCGACGCTCTCGAGCCAGCCGTACGGGCCGTAGTCGATCGTGAGCCCGAGGATCGACATGTTGTCGGTGTTCATGACGCCGTGCACGAAGCCGACCCGCATCCACTCCACCATCAGGTGGGCGGTGCGTCGGCAGACCTCGCCGAAGAAGGCCGCGATGTCCGCGGGCGTGCCGGCCGCATGACGGGGGAAGAACCGCTCGAGCGTGAAGTTCACCAGCCGACGCAGGGTGGCCTGCTCGCCGCGCGTGGCGTGCAGCTCGAAAGTGCCAAAGCGCAGGAACGATGGCGCGACGCGGCAGACGATCGCGCCGGGCTCGGGCGCGGCGTTGCCGTCGTAGAGCAGGTCGCGCACGACCTGATCGCCGGTCGTGACGAGCGATAGTGCGCGCGTCGTCGGCACGCCGAGGTGGTGCATCGCCTCGCTGCAGATGAACTCGCGCAGCGACGAGCGCAGCACCGCTCGCCCATCGGCGCGACGCGAGTACGGAGTCGGGCCGGCGCCCTTGAGCTGGACCTCCCAGCTCTCGCCGCGTGAGTTCTCGATCTCGGTGAGCGTGATCGCGCGACCGTCGCCGAGCTGGCCGGCCCAACTGCCGAACTGGTGGCCGCCGTAGCAACTGGCGTACGGCGTGGTGCCGGGCAGCACGCGGTTGCCGGCGAGGACCTCGATCAGCGTGGGCGTCTCGACGGGGGCGAGGTCGAGGAGCGCGGCGACCTCGGGGACCAGTGCTTCGAGGCGCGGCGCCGAGAC
>SHYZ01000180.1 GCA_009692535.1 Myxococcales bacterium | reverse complement strand
AGCCGTCGCCGTCGGCGTTGACGAAGCAGAGTTCCTGCCCGTCGCCGTTCTGGTCGGTGCCGTCGCCAGGAAGCTCGATCGCGCCCGGACGAATCGCCGGGTTCGCGTCGTTGCAGTCGGCCGGTGGCGAGACGCCATCGCCGTCCGAGTCGGGCGCGGCGATCACGAAGGCGGTACCGCCGCCGGCGAACTCGGCCCACGCGTCCGGTCCGTCGGAGGTCGTCGTCTCTCTCTCGCCACTTGTACGAGCCCGCCGCCAGCCCGGCCGCACGTACCGGCGGGTACGGAGTGATCTGGCAGTTTGCCTTGCCGCCGAGCGTGCTCGAGTGAGTCGGCGTCCCGGTGAACGCATCGGTGACCGAACGCAACTCCACCTCCGCGGCCGAGTCAGGCCTTGATGGTGAAGTCGCGCACCGCGACGACGCGCGGCGTGGCGGTGTGTGGCCCGAGGTCGACCAGCAGGCTGCGCCCGCTGCCGACGCGATTCTCGAACGCGAGCGGGTACCAGACGTCGAGGGTCCAGCCCTCGAGCCCGCTCTCGCACGGCGGCACCCACCCGACCGTCTCGAGGTCGCCGAGATGTGGCGAGCGGGACACGCGGTCGAGCAGCGCGAACTCCTCCGACGCGCGGACTGTGTCGACGGCGCGCTCGCCGTCCGCCTCGTCGACATCGCGCCGCCATCCCGACGTCAAGCGTGGGCGGCTTACTTCGCCGGTCATCGCGAGGTCGGCCTCGTAGCACTCGTCGGCGTGGAGCTCGCCAAAGTCAGGCAGGTCGAACTCGGGGAAGCGATTCTTCGCGGCGATCTCCGCCGCGCGCAGCCCGAGCGCGGCGCGACCGATTGCGAGCGTGGCGCTCGAGCGGAAGGTGAGCAGGCGCAGCAGGAGTTGCTTTGAGGGCAGCCGGTGATCCCAGTCGACCGCGAGCAGCGCGCCCGCATAGCTCCCCGCAAACGGCACGAGCGTGGGCAGCGTCGCGAGCAGCCGCGCGCGTGATGCCGCGGGGAGCAGGCCCTGCTGGAGCACCCGGGGGTGCACGACGAGCGAGTCGGAGAGCGCGACATCGCTCATGCCTGGGATCGCGCCGCTCATGGAATCGCGCCGCTCATCGGCACCGGCGCGATGGTAGCAGAGCCGCTCGGGGCGGGACTAGCGTGCGCGCGCGGGCCGGCGCCCGGGTGCGAGCGCAGCGCGGAGCCGCGTGACGATCGCGCCGATCTCGTCGCCGCGGAGCTTCATGCTGGGACGATGCACCACCAGGCGGCTCGTCACGGGGAAGAGCGTCTCCACCTCGCGCAGGCCGTTCTGGCGCAGCGTCTCGCCCGACGACACCAGGTCGACGATGCGGTCCGCGAGGCCGGTCAGCGGCGCGAGCTCGATCGAGCCCTGCAGGCGGATCACCTCGGCGAAGAGCCCACGCCGCGCGAGCCATGCGCGCGTGACGTTGGGATACTTGGTGGCGATGCGGAGGTGCAGCTGGCCGCGCTCGTCGACGGGGCGCGCGACCGGCTCGGCGACCGCCATGCGGCACGCGCCGATGCCGAGGTCGAGCGGCTCGTAGAGATCGCGCGCCTCCTCCTCGAGCACGTCCTTGCCGGCGACGCCGAGGTCGGCCGCGCCGTACTCGACGTAGGTCGGCACATCGGATGGCTTGACCACGAGCACGCGCAGCGGACCGCAGTCGTGCAGCAGCCGGCGATCCGGCGCGAGCGACGCGCTTACGTCGAGGCCGGCGCGCGCGAAGAGCGCCACCGCTTCCTCGTGCACGCGCCCCTTGGGCAGCGCGATGCAGAGCGGCGCGGTCACGCCGCGCTCTTGCGCGGGCGCACGCGGCGCGCCACAGCGCCGAGCGAGCGGAGTTTTTTCTCGAGTTGATCGTAGCCGCGGTCGAGGTGGTAGACGCGCAGGATCTCAGTCTTGCCCGACGCCACCAGCCCGGCGAGCACGAGCGAGGCCGATGCGCGCAGGTCGGTCGCCATCACCGTCGCGCCGGCGAGGCGCGTGCCACCGCGCACGATCGCGGTGCGCCCGTCGACGTGAATGTCGGCGCCCATGCGCGCCAGCTCCTGCACGTGCATGTAGCGGTTCTCGAAGATCGTCTCGGTCAGCACGCTCTGTCCGCTTGCGGCCGCCGCGAGGACCATGAACTGCGCCTGCATATCGGTGGGGAAGCCCGGGTGCGGCTGGGTCGTGATGTCGACCCCGCGCAGCTCGCCGCGCACGCGCACGCGCACGCCCGTTGCTTCGAGGTCGACCTCGGCGCCGGCCGCGCGCAGCTTGGCGATCACCGCTTCGAGGTGCTCCGGCACGCACCCTTCGACCAGCACGTCGCCGCGCGTGATCGCCGCTGCGACCATGAGCGTCCCCGCTTCGATCCGATCGGGGATGATCGTGTGCTCGATCGGTCGCAGCTCGTCGACACCCTCGATCTCGATCACCTTCGTGCCGACGCCCGAGAGTCGCGCGCCCATTTTTTCCAGCACCCGCCCGAGGTCCTCGATCTCCGGCTCGCAGGCGGCGTTCTCGATCACCGTGACGCCCTTGGCCAGAGCCGCGGCCATCATCAGATTCTCGGTGCCGGTCACCGTCGGCACGTCGCAAACGATGCGCGCGCCGCGCAGCCGCTTGGCCCGTGCCTCGACGTAGCCGTGCACGAGCTGCAGCTTTGCGCCGAGCGCCTCGAGCCCCTTGAGGTGCTGATCGATCGGTCGCGCTCCGATCGCGCATCCACCCGGCAGCGACACGCGGGCGCGTCCGAGGCGTGCGAGCAGCGGCCCGAGCACCAGCACGCTGGCGCGCATCGTCTTCACCAGCTCGTACGGCGCTTCGAACTGCTCGACGCCAGTCGCGTCCACGCGGAACGCGCGCCCAGGCGTCACCACACACCCGAGGCGCTCGAGCAGCCGCCCCATCGTGGTGATGTCGTTCAGCTTGGGAACGTTGTGAAACACGCTCGCGCCGCGCACCAGCAGCGACGAGCAGAGGATCGGCAGCGCCGCGTTCTTCGCGCCGCTCACGCGCACCGCACCCTTGAGGCGGTGGCCCCCCTCTATGACGATCTTGTCCATGCCGCTAGAAGGCGGAGGGACCGGCGACTAGCTCGCCGCGGTGCCGGCGGCGTGCTCGGCGCAGATGCTGCCCAAAGCGCGGGGCTTGCGGCAGCCCTCCTTGGTGCAGATCTTGTAGCGACCCTTCGGGAGCTCGCCGTCACGCCACTTGGAGTAGTGCATGTTGCAGAGGCCCTTGGCGCGGTACGGGCGCTTGCAGTTCGCCTGCGTGCAGTGCTTGTTCTGGCGGGTCGGGGTCAGCTTCGGGGATTTGGCGTCGGCCATGGATCAGCTCCTTCGGGGACGGCTCGGTGACGGCGACGATCTACCATGTTAACGTCGCGTCGATGGTGGATTCTTCGCGCGTGCGCGTCGGGCGGGGCGCGGTGGTCCTCGCAGGGCTGCTCGCGGCCGTGTCGGCGTGCGGGCCGAGGCTGCCGCCGCCGCCGCACTACACACCCGAGCTGACGCCCGAGCCGGAGACCCGCTGCCCCAAAGAGCACGCCGCGGCCAAGGCAGCGCGTGAGGCATTCATCGGCGAAGAGGCGCCCGGGCTCGGCGCGCGAGCGGCGGGCACGGCATTCGCGCACGCCGAGTGCGAGCGCGCGGTGCTCGACGGCATGACGATCGACGCGCTCGACGACGCGATCTTCAAGAAATCGATCGAGGCGGTGAAGTCGCAGACGTACACGACGCAGAATCTCTACCTCGAGGCGACCCGCTACGGCGCGCTCGACTGGGCGATCCGCGGGCACGCCGGCGTCGGTGCGCTGCATGTCGTGTACGGCGACAAGCTCCGTCGCACCGAGGCGCCGGTCGCGCTGTCGGATCCAGCGTCGCTCGCCGCGTGGCGCACCGAGGTCGAGCTGCTCGCTCGCCGCGTCGCGCACGACGGCGCGGCCTACTTTACCCAGGCGATCGAGGGGTACGAGCTCGCGCCGGCAGAGCTGCGAGCGCAGCCCGAGCTTGCGAAGACGCTGCGAGCGGCGTGTGCGGCGCTTGCGGAGATTGAGGGTCCCGGCGTGGCAATGCCCGGGGCTTGTCGGTAGGCGGTAGCGCCGCGAGCGGGCTAGAGAGCCGAACCGCTAACCGCACGCCACTCTCAGCCGGGCCCGCGTCTGAAGATTGTCGCCGAGCGCCTCCTGCTCCGGGTGGTTTGCAGGGAGTAGCTCGGCCCCGACGGTGAGGCCGGCACCAACCCGCTTGATCAGGGGCCGCTTGTACCCGTCGAAGAGCTTGGCCTTGCTCGTTCGGCCATGGCGCATTTCCGGATCGCCGAGTGACGGCATCCTGTCGTTCGCGACCCCGCGCATGATTCGCAGGCGGCCGGTCGCGCGCATCGGCCTTCTGCAGCGGCTCGTCCCAGTCAATATCGCCTTGGCCACGCGTCGTTCGGCAGGCTCTGGTCGACGGGAACTTCCCGGCGGATGGTGGTCGGCATGGGGCCAGGAGATCACGGCCGAATCGAGCCGGCGATCTTTCGCGGGCGCTGTGCTGATCAGCGCTCTAGTCGACGTCGGCTAGTCGACGTCGGCTAGTCGACGTCGACGGAGATTTCGCCCTGCACGAGGCGGACGTGGACCGTGCCGCTGGTCTTGTCGGCGAAGGCCTCGAAGGCGGCCTCCTCGAGGTGGCGCGTGAGGACCGAGGCGAGGCCACGCGCGCCGGTCTCGCGCCGGACTGACTCGGTGACAACGTGATCGAGGACGGCATCCTCGACGGTGAGCGAGAGGCCCTCGTCGTCGAACTCGTGGGTGAGGCGCTCGATGACGTTGGAGCGGAGGATGTTCTTGAGCGTGTCTTTGTCGAGTGCTTGGAACGGGACGAAGCGGGTGAAGCGCGCGACCAGCTCGGGGAGGAAGCCGTAGGCTTGAAAGTTGGCGACGTTTTCGACGTCTTCGGCGGTGAGCGAGACGGCGATGGCGTCGGGCGCGCCGCCGCTGCCGCTGGCGCGCACGCGGCCGAACCCGATCCGGTCGCCCGCGCCGCGCCGACGCGCGAGCTGCTTGAAGCCGGAGAAGGCGCCGCAGGCGATGAAGGCGATGTCGGCGGTCGACATGACGAGATGGTCGCCGTACGTGGAGTGCGTGAGCTCGAGCGGGACGACTACCTCGCTGGCCTCGAACATCTTGAGGAGCTCGCGCTGCACGCCCATGCCGGTGACGTCCTTGGTGGTGCCCGCGCCGGCGAAGACCGCGTTGTTCTGCCCCGAGGCGACCTTGTCGAATTCGTCGAGGCAGATGATGCCGATCGACGCGAGCATCGGGTTGTCGTCCGCGGCGTGGAGCAGGCGCGTGATGATCGTGTTCGGATCCTGGCCGACGTAGCCGGTCTCCGAGTAGCTCGTGATGTCGACGATCACCGTCGGCAGTTTGAGGATGTTCTGGAAGAGCAGCTCGATGAGGTGGGTCTTGCCGCAGCCGGTTGGGCCGATGAGGAGGTAGTTCGCCTTCGGCAGCACCGACTCGCGCTTGACGCCGTCGAGGTGGAGACGCTTGACGCGGCGGATGTGCCGGTACGCCATCAGCGAGAGCGCGCGGCGCGCCTCGTCCTGCCCGTGGTAGCCGTGCTCTTCGAGCTTGGCGAAGATCTTCTTGGGCGGGATCGCGGGCAGATCGCGCACCAGTTTCACGAACTGATCGAGCCCGGTCTTGCGCGGCTTCTTGAGTGGCTCCATGGGGTGCCCGGAGTATATCGGCGGGAGCAGCGCGTGCCAGCCGCACGAGCGGCTCAGCCGACGCTGATGTGACCGATCGGCTGGAGGGTCAGCTCGGGCGCGAGTTCTTGAATGCTCAGCACGGTGAGGCCGGGTTGCTCGGCGTCGAGCAGGCGCTTGGTGAAGCGGCGCAGCTCGGCGTGAGTGAGGAGGATCGCGGGCGGCGCGTCGTCGGCGCGCTGCGCGAGTGTGGTGCGCACGGCGGCGAGGATGTCGCGCGCGAGCTCGGGCTCGAGGGCGAGGAAACTGCCGGCGCGGGTGCTGGTGATCGCGTCGCGGATCGCTTCCTCGATCATCGGCGAGAGCAGGTAGACGCTGAGCGAGGCTTGGCCGCGCGCGTGCTGGAACGTGAGCTGGCGGCGGAGCGAGGTGCGGACCTGCTCGGTGAGGAGCAGCGGATCCTTTTCGGTGCGCGCGCGGTCGGCAAGCGCGCCGAGCACGGTGGGGAGATCGCGGATCGAGACCTGCTCCTCGACGAGGCGGCGCAGCACGTCGGCGAGGAGCTGCAGCGAGACGACTTTCGGCACTACTTCGCGCACGAGGGCGGGGTGGGTCGCCTCGACTGACTCGAGCAGCGCGTGGGCCTGCTGAATGCCGATGAGCTCGAAGGCGTAGCGACGGAGCGCGGCGTGCAGCGCGGCACCGAGCGTGTCGACCGCGTCGAGCAGCGGGATGCCGGCGCGCTCGACGGCGGACGTGTCGTTCAGGTGGATCCACGCGGCGGGTGCGCCGGTGAGCGGGTGGCGCGCGGGCGTGGCGGCCACGCCGAGGAGCTCGATGCGGTCGGGGCGTGCGAGAGCGAGTCGGCGGTCGGTCGGCAGCAGGCCCTCGACGACGGGGATTTCGGAGAGCGCGAGGCGGTAGAGGCCCCCTGGAACGCCGGCGCGGCGTACGCGCACGGGGGGAAGGTGGACTCCGAGCTCGGCGTAGAGCGTGCGTCGGAGCTCGGGGATGACTTCACCAACGAGGCGTCCGGTGGTGCCGGTGGTGCCGGTGGTGGCGCTGTCGAGTTGGCAGGCGTCGGCGAGCGCGTCGCCGAGTTCGACGACGATCGGCGGCACGCCGGGCGTGGCCAACTTTTCATCGCCGAGTGCGTCACCGTCCAGGTGCGCGGTGGCGTGAGCGGCGCGACCGGGCGGATGGAGTGCGTGCGCGGTGCGTGTGTGTGCGCGCGCGCGGAAGAGCGCCCACGCGACCGTCCCGGCGAGCGCGGCGAGCGTGAGGAACGGGAGCGTGGGGAGCCCCGGCACGATCGCGAGCAGCCCGAGCACCACAGCCGCGACCGCGATCGCTTTTGGTTGTGCGATCAGCTGCCGGCCGATCTCGGCGCCGAGGTTGGTGCCCTCCTCCTCGCTCGCCACGCGTGTCACGATCAGGCCCGCTGCGGTCGAGATGATGAGCGCGGGGATCTGCGACACCAGCCCGTCGCCGATCGTGAGCAGCGAGTAGACCTCGAGTGCTTCGCCGAGGCTGAGTCCGCGCTGCACCACGCCGACGATCAGCCCGCCCACGATGGTGATGACGAGGATGACGATGCCGGCGATGGCGTCGCCCTTGACGAACTTCATCGCGCCGTCCATCGAACCGAAGAGCTGTGACTCGCGCTGCAGCGCGCTGCGACGACGACTCGCCTCCTCCTGATCAAGGTGGCCGGCGCGCAGGTCCGCGTCGATTGCCAACTGCCGGCCGGGCATCGCGTCGAGCGTGAAGCGCGCGGCGACCTCGGCGACCCGCTCCGACCCCTTCGAGATCACGATGTACTGAATCAGCGTGAGCACGAGGAAGATGATCGCGCCGACGACGAAGTT
>SHYZ01000179.1 GCA_009692535.1 Myxococcales bacterium | reverse complement strand
CCCCGCGGCCGTTTGCATTTTCGTCTCACCGGCGGCGTCGCCGGCGGGTGTCGCAGGGTTAAAGCCCCTCGGTCGAGACCGTCATCGTGACCCCGGGGCAGCAGGTCCGCGCGCCGTCGATTGCGCGCAATGCGTCGGCCCACGAGAGCGTCGGCGCCACCTCGACATGGACGTGCGTGAGGTCGTAGCCCTTGACCGCCTCACGCACGAGCTCGCGCACGAACGCGCGCTCCACGTGCTTGCCGTCAGCGCGGCGGACGCACTTGGCCTCCTCGACCTCGGGCGGCGACACGCAGGCCCGCGCGTCGGCGTTCGCCACCAGTCGGATCGACTCGGCCGGCCGCGGATCGCTCGCCGGCAGCGCCGCGACCTTGCGACGACTCGTGACCAGCAGCAGCGGCTCGCCGCCCGCGCGCTGCACCGCCGCCACCGCGTCGACCACGGCGCCGAACGGCAGATCACGATCCGCCGCGAGCCGCACCGGGCCGCGCAGCTGCGCCGGCAGCGTGAGCGGTGCGCCCGCCGCCGGCAGCTCGACCAGCGTGCCCGCCCCCGCCGGCCGCGCGAGGTCGGCCTCAGGCAGCCGAGCCTGGCCGACACGCAGGTATTGATCGCCCGCCGTGCAGCCGAGCGCGATCGCCAGCGCAGCAGCCAGTTGCCACCTCCACCCACTTCGCATAAAACGCCGGCCCATGCGCATCCTCGTGCTCCTCGCCATCTTCGCTGTCTCAGTCGCCTGTAACAAGAAGGAGCCGGCCGCGCCGGAGCCCAAGGCGGTTGTCACCCCGCCGGCCACCAAGGCCGCGCCGCTCGGTGACGTCGCCGCGCCGTCCGATGTCGCAGCCCCGCCCGTCGATGCCACGCGCAGCGCCTCGGGCCTCGCGTGGAAGGTGCTCACGCCCGGTACCGGCGCCGAGCACGCCGAGGATCAGGATCGCGCGCAAGTCCACTACACGACGTGGACCACCGACGGCAAGCTGGTGATGAACACGCGCCGCCGCGCGCGCCCGGCGAGCGTCGCCGTCGCGCAAGAGATCCCGGGCGTCGCCGAGGCGCTCAAGCTGATGGTCGCCGGCGAAAAGCGCCGCCTCTGGATCCCCGAGCCGCTGGCGTACGGCAACACGCCCGGTCGCCCCAAGGGCATGCTGGTCTATGAGCTCGAGCTGCTCTCGATCGTGAAGGGTCCCAAGCCGATCCCCGCCCCGGCCGATGTCGCCGCTCCGCCCGCGCAGGCGGAGAAGAGCGCGTCGGGACTCGCGTGGCTCGTGCTCTCCGCAGGCCGCGACAAGGTGCGCCCTGCGCCCGAGGCCACCGTCGAGGTGCACTACACCGGCTGGACCACCGACGGGAAGATGTTCGACAGCTCGGTCGCGCGCGGCGTGCCGGCGCGGTTCGGGCTCAAGCAGGTGATCCCCGGCTGGACCGAGGGCGTCGGCCTGATGACCGTCGGAGAGAAGCGCCGCTTCTGGATCCCCAAGGACCTCGCTTACAACGACCGCGACGGCAAGCCGAAGGGGATGCTGGTGTTTGAGGTCGAGCTGATCTCGTTCGTGGCGCCGCCCGCTGCGCCGGCCGATCTCAAGGCGCCCGCGAAGGGCGCGACCAAGACCGCGTCCGGCCTCGCGTGGAAGCTGCTCGCGCAGGGCAAGGGCACCGAGCACCCGGCGGACGACAGCATCGTCGAGCTGAACATGAGCGGCTGGTCGTCGGAGGGGAAGCTGGTCGAGACGACCACGATGACCGGTCGCACGGCGCGGCGCGCACTCAAGGCGACGCTGCCCGGGCTGGCAGAGGGCATCCGGCTCATGGCGCCCGGCGAGCAGCGGCGCTTCTGGATTCCCGAGGAGCTCGCGTTCAAGGGCGCGCCGGGGCGACCGAAGGGCATGGTGGTCTACGACGTCGAGCTAGTTTCGATCGGACCGGCGCCGCGTCTCGCACCTCCGATGGGAATGCCGGGAATGCCGGGAATGCCGGGGACGCCGGGAATGCCGGGGACGCCGGGTGCGCCGGCGGGCAAGGGCGCGATGCCGGGCATGACGATCGTGCCGGCGCAGGGTGCGAAGACGCCCGTGGCGCCACAGTAGGAGATCGTCCTCCTGCACAAACGTGCTTGATTGACGGCGATCACAGTCGAGCGCAGGGTGAAGTTGCGCGCAAGGCCCAATGGAAGTGACTCCCACCGAGGAGGCGCTCGGATGAGTGATACGCCACCGAAGCAGCAGTAGCGCCGCTCGCACCCGGGCGGTAAGGACGGCAGTCGCGGCCAGCACATCAGGCGCCGAGGGAGAACTCCCCGACGCAGCCCCCACGGCTCGCGGCACCGGTTCCGAAGAATGAGGGTGCATAAAAACCAGGGTAGTCCAGACCGAGCCGGGCGCGTCCCGGCTCGGTGCTTTTCGGCGTTCGAGTGCGGTCGGGCTTGGCGGTGATGCTGGCCGGAGTGCTGGCGACGGCCGGCTACGGCAGGGACGGCAGCATGCGGATCCCGAAGGCCGAGAGCAGCAGCATCGTGCCCATCACGAGGTAGACGATGCCGAAGAGCAGCTGGGTCCGCCGCGGGCGACCATACAGGCCGCCGCGCTCGACCGCTGCCACCTCGTTCTCGCGCGAACGGAAGCCGAGGAACAGCCGGTACGCACCGAAGATGAGCACGAGCACGGCGGTGGCAAATACGACCCAGCGGGGCAGCGTGAGCAGCATGGTCGGCGACTATACCCGCGCACCGGTCGCGCGTTCACGCGGGGGCTCCGTCGGCGCGCTCGACGCCGTACGGCCGGTCCTAGTGACCGTTCGCGCCGGATGCAACCGCAGCGAGATACTCCGTGTACGCCGCCGCGAGCGCGCGCGTCACCGGTCCGGGGATGCCCGCGCCGACCGCAGCGTCGCCCACGCGCGTCACCGGCAACACGCCGCGCAGCGAGCTGGTGAGGAACGCCTCGTCGGCAGCGACGAGCGCGCTCGGTTCGAGTGGGCACTCAGCGACCGGCAGGCCGCGGGCGCGCGCGAGCTCGAGCACCCGCCGACGGGTGATCCCGGGCAGCAGCCCCTCGGCGAGCGCCGGGGTCTCGACGACACCGCCGCGCACCACGAAGAGGTTCGAGGTCGAGCCCTCGGCGAGGCGGCCCTGCGCGTTCTTCATGACCGCCTCGTCGGCGCCGGCGCGGCGCGCTGCGGCGAGCGCGAGGATGTTGTTGAGATAGTTGCCCGACTTCACCGCGGGGTCGACCGCCTCGCGCGGCGTGCGGATCACGTCGACGACGACCACGCGCGCACCGCGCTCATAGAGTTCGGGCGGCGGCAGGCGGAGTGGCTTTGCCAACACGATCGTGCGTGCCCCCTCGGCGAGCGCGAGGTCGAGGCCGATTTCGCCCGCGCCGCGCGTGAGGATCACCCGCACGTACGACTCGGGGTTCGCCGCGGCAGCGAGGGTCGCGTAGAGCGCCGCCGCGAGCGAGGTGAGGTCCGGCGCCGGCAACAGGATCGCATTGGCCGAGCGCGCGAGCCGCTCGAGGTGGCGGTCGAGGTCGACCGGCCGTCCGCCGGCGGTGCGGAGCACTTCGTAGACGCTGTCGCCGTAGAGAAATCCGCGATCGAAGACCGGGACGACAGCGGTCGCTTCGTCGTGAATCGTCCCGTCGATGTAGACGCGGGTGGTCACGCTCACGCCTGCCGGCGCAGCCGCCAGACCATCGCGAGCGCTTCGATCACGATCCGCTTTGACATCTTCGACTGACCAACGCGGCGATCGACGAAGACGATCGGCATCTCCTCCACGCGGAAGCCGGCGCGAAGGGCGCGTACCTTCATCTCGATCTGAAATCCGTACCCCTCCGAGCGGACCTCGGCGAGCGCGAGCCGCTCGAGCACCTCGCGCCGGTAGCAGATGAAGCCAGCGGTGACGTCGCGGAGCGCGATGCGGAGGATCGTGCGCGCGTAGAGCCCGCCGCCCTGTGAGAGCAGCTTGCGAGCTAGGCCCCAGTTCTCGGTCCCGCCGCCCGCGACGTAGCGCGAGCCGATCACCACATCGGTGCCGGCGGCGGCGCGAGCGAGCATGCCGGGCAGGTACTTTGGGTCGTGCGAGAAGTCGGCGTCCATCTCGATGAGGTAGCGGTAGCCGCGCGCGAGACCATCGGCGAACCCGGCGAGATACGCGGTGCCGAGGCCGAGCTTGCCGGCGCGGTGCAGCACGCGAACGCGCGCGTCCTTGGCCGCCAGCTCGTCGAGCAGCGCGCCGGTGCCATCGGGCGAGCCGTCGTCGACGAAGAGCAGATGCGCGCCGGGGACGACGTCGTGCACCGCGCGCGCGATCGGCGCCACGTTCTCGAGTTCGTTGTAGGTCGGGATGATGATGAGCGCGCCGTCACCGGTCATGGTGGCCGAGGCTACAACGCGACGGGGCGCGTGGCACGCGCGAGAGCGCATCTGGTAGCGTGGAGGTCGAGCATGCCGCCCGCGCCGCCAGTTTCGCCCGGGTCGCGCCGGGGCAGCGCGGCAGGGCCGCGACGGCGGCGCCACCGCGAGCGCGACGGGCACGGCGGGGTCGACGAATTCGTCGCGCGTGTGCTCGCGCGGGCGGGCGCCACCGAGGCCGTTCGCGAGCACCGCCTCGTGCTCGAGTGGCGCGAGATCGTCGGCGATCGGATCGCGGCACGCACGTGGCCATCGGGCCTGCGGGAGGGCGTGCTCAACATCCGCGCGGCGAACTCCGCCTGGATGCACGAGCTCGGGTTCCTGAAGAACGAGCTCATCGCGCGGGCCAACGCCTGGGTCGGTGCTCCACCGCTCGTGACCGGGATGCGCTTTCACCTCGGCGCACCCAAGCAGGAAGAGGCCGACGATCTTGTCGCCGCGCTCGTACGGCGGCGTGCGCCCCCACCGCCGCCTCCGCCGCGGCCACGCCCCTCGTCTGAGACACTCAGGCAGATCGACGCCGACACCGCGCGGGTGACCGACCCTGAGCTGCGCGAGGCGATCCGCGCGTTCCGCCGCGCTGCCGGCGTGTAGTCGGCGCGTAGTCGGCGGGGTGTCAGCGCAGCGCGGCGGCGAGCGAGCCGACGAGCCGCGCCACCGCAGCGGCTTCGTGACCGGGGTGTTCCTCGATCGTGCGGACGATGGCGGAGCCGACGACGATGCCATCGGCGTGGGGCGCCAGGCGACGAACGTCGTTGGGCGTGGCGATGCCGAACCCGACGACCACCTTGGCCTCGGTGCCGGTGCGCACCTGAGCGAGGCGAGTGGCCAGCGACTCAGGCGATGCCAGCGCGGAGCCGGTCACGCCGGTCATCGAGACGCAGTAGACAAACGGCGGGGCGAGCGCACGGATTCGCTCGATGCGATCCGATGTGGTCGTCGGCGCGACCAGCGGCACGAGGTCGAGCCCCACGGCGCGCAGTGGCGTGAGCAGCTCGGCCTGCTCCTCGAGCGGCAGGTCGACGACGAGCGCGGCGTCCACGCCCGCCGCCAGCGCAGCGTGGGCGAACCCGGCGCCACGCACGAAGATCGGGTTGTAGTAGCCGAAGAGCACCAGCGGGACCTCGCACCCGGCGTCACGCAGGCGCCGCGCGACGCGCAACGTCTGCGTGAGCCCACCGCCACGCGAAAGTGCCCGCTCCATCGCACGCTGAATCGCCGGGCCGTCAGCCGACGGCTCGGAGTAGGGCGCGCCGAGCTCCAGCACGTCGGCGCCCGCGCTGACCGCCGCGAGTGCGATCGCTACCGTTGTGGCTTCGGCGGGATCACCACAAGTGAGGTACGCAACGAGCCGCGGCCGTCCCGGCGCGGCGAACGCGCTCCGCAAGCGGGGCGCGGTGGTCACGCGCCGCCCCCGCTGAGCCGCTCGATCGTCGGCAGATCCTTGTCGCCTCGTCCCGAGAGACAGACGACGATCACGCCGTCGGGGCCGTAGCGCGCGGCGAGCTCGGGCAGCGCGGCGAGCGCGTGGGCGGTCTCGAGCGCCGGCACGATCCCCTCGGTGCGCGCGAGCAGCCGGAACGCGGCGAGCGCCTCGTTGTCGGTGCGCGAGAGGTAACGCGCGCGGCCGGTCTCATGCAGGAAGGCATGCTCGGGGCCGACGCCCGGATAGTCGAGCCCCGCCGAGATCGAGTGCGCGGGGAGCACCTGCCCCTCGTCGTCGCACAGCACGAACGACTTCGAGCCGTGCAGCACGCCGACACGCCCGGCCGTGATCGTGGCCGCGTGGCGACCGGTCGCGAGGCCCTCACCCGCCGCCTCGACGCCGACGAGGTCGACCGCCGCGTCGTCGATAAAGCCGGCGAAGAGCCCCGCCGCGTTCGAGCCGCCGCCGACGCACGCAACACACGCCGAAGGCAGCCGCCCCTCGGCCGCGTAGAGCTGCGCGCGCGCCTCGCGCCCGATGACCGACTGAAGATCGCGCACCATCGCCGGATACGGGTGCGGCCCAGCGGCCGAGCCGATCAGGTAGTACGTGTCCCGCACGTTGGTGACCCAGTCGCGGAGCGCCTCGTTCATCGCGTCCTTGAGCGTGCGCGTCCCCTGCTCCACCGAATGCAGCGTCGCGCCGAGCACGCGCATGCGAAAGACGTTCAGCGCCTGCCGCTCGATGTCCTCCGCGCCCATGTAGATCTCGCACTCGAGACCGAAGAGCGCGGCCACCGTCGCCGTCGCCACGCCGTGCTGGCCCGCGCCGGTCTCGGCGATGAGTCGCCGCTTCCCCATGCGCCGCGCGAGCAGCCCTTGGCCGACGCAGTTGTTGATCTTGTGCGCGCCGGTGTGGTTGAGGTCCTCGCGCTTGAGCCAGATCCGCGCGCCACCAAGCTCGCGCGTCAGGTTGGCGGCGTAGGTGAGTAGCGACGGTCGGCCGACATAGCTGGTGAAGAGCGCGGCGAGCTCGGCTTGGAAGCCGGCGTCCTCGCGCGCTTCGAGCCACGCACGCTCGAGCTCGAGCAGCGACGGCATGAGGGTCTCGGCGACGAAGCGGCCGCCGAACCGGCCAAAGTAGGGACCGGGCGAGCTCACGCGCCCTGCCCTCGCGCGGCATGCACGAAGCGGCGCATCAACTCGGCATCCTTCACGCCGGGCGCGCTCTCAACGCCGGTCGCGACATCCACGCCGTGCGGCCGAGCCTCACGGATCGCCTGCGCCACGTTCTCCACGGTGAGCCCGCCGGCAAGGATCACTCTCTTCCCGCGCGCAGCAGCTTCGCGTGCGAGCGCCCAATCGAACGCCTCGCCCGAGCCGCCGTAGGAAGCCGACGGCGCGTCGAGCAGGATGGTGTCGCCGACGATCTCGTCGAGCGTGCGTAGCGACTCACGCCCAGCCACACGCAGCGCACGCAGCGTCGGCAGCCCAAGCGCGGCCATGTAGCGGGCGTCCTCGTCGCCGTGCAGTTGGATGAGGTCGAGCCCGACCGCCAGCGCGGTCGCTCTGACCACGGCGAGTGGCGCGTTCACGAAGACACCGACGCGCAAGATCTCGCGAGGGATCGCGCGGGCGACCTCCTGCGCCTGCTCCACCGTTACTCGGCGCCGCGACCGCGACCAGAAGTTGAGCCCAATCCAGTCGGCGCCGGCCGCGGCCGCAGCCTCGGCATCGGCTGCGCGCGTCACACCGCAGATCTTCACCACCA
>SHYZ01000178.1 GCA_009692535.1 Myxococcales bacterium | reverse complement strand
CGGGCGCTGCCAGGTCGCGGGGTCGATGGTCGAGGACATGCCGACCTGCAGCCAGCCACGCTCGGCGCCGGCTGCGTCGGGCGCGAGGCCGAGTGCGGCGCGACACGGCTGTCCGACTCGCTCCGCGCGACCACCACGCGCCGCGACCACGCCCGGCTTGCCGAATCCCGCCGCCCCGCGGCATGCTCACGGGCGCATGCGCGAGCCCACCCCCGCACTCACCGCCGCCGCTCTCGGTGCCGTCGCCTTCACCCTCATCGTCGTCACGGCCGCGTGCGAGCCGCTTGCCGACGGTCAGGACTACGTGCGCGCCGAGGTGCCGATCTTCGTCTCGCGCACGCCGCCGCCCGTTGCTGACCCCGGCTCACCGCCACGTCTCCGCGTCATGGCCTGGAACATCAAGTACGCCGCCGCGCGGATCCCGTTCTGGTTCGATTGCTGGGGCGACCGCCTCACCCTGAGCGAGGCGGAGGTCCTCACGAACCTCGAAGCACTCGCCAAGCTCATCGACGAGGTGCAGCCCGACCTCCTGCTGCTCGAGGAGATTGAGGTCGGCTCGAAGCGGTCGGCCTACGTCGACATGGTCCGCTGGCTGCTCGAGCGCGGACCGTTCTCGCACGCGGCGTACTTCCAGACTTGGCAGAGCCGCTTCATTCCGGCGGAGGGCCTCGGCCGCATGGATCTCGGCAACGCGATTCTCTCGCGCTACCCAATCGTCCGCGCCGAGCGGATCCGCCAGCCTGATCGCACCGATCAAGACGCGCTGACCGCCACGTTCTATATCCACCGCGCGGTGGGGCGTGCAGAGCTGGCGTTGCCCGGCGGCCAGAACGTCGCGGCGTTCGTGGTCCATACCGAGGCGTACGATCAGGACGGCACCAAGCAGCGGCAGATCGTGCAGATCCGCGAGCTCGTCGACGCCGAGCCGCTGCCCTGGGTGCTCGGCGGCGACTTCAACGAGCTGCCGCCCACCGCGCTCCGCACGGTCGGGTTCCCCGACGAGCGCGAGACGGCGCTCTGCTCCGACGACTTCGTGCAGCCGCCCTACACGCCCGAGGTGCTCGCGCCGTACTTCGCAGCGTACGTGCCGTGGATTCCCCTCGACCGCTTCGGCACGACCGACGCAGAGCAGGCGCGCTACTTTACGCACTCGGTGCTCGGCCCTGACGAGCGCAATGAGTCCGGCGATGCCGGCGACTGGAACCGCACGCTCGACTACCTCTTCGTACGCCCGCCGGATGCGTGGCTGAGCGGCACGACCGACGTGCTGCAGCGCGCGGGGCAGCGGCTCGGCGGCGACAGCGGCGTGGGCCCGGTGCTCGTCGCGGACCCACTGCGGCTCTCGGACCACGCGCCGGTCGTCGGCGTCTGGGAGCTTCGCTGATGCGCACGCGCCGCGCCCGCTGCCCCGCTCTCGCTGTCGCCAGAGTCGCCATCGCCGTCGCGACCCTCTGGGGAATCCTCGCCCTCCCCGCGCCTGCACACGCCCGCCGCGACACCGGTTTGGGCCCACGCGACACCGCGCTCCTCGCCCCTCGCGGCACGCTCTCCATCGGCCTCTTCGCGCCGCTCACGTACACGCCGCGCGCCGACGTCGAGCTCGCCGTGCACCCGCTCGTGTTCGCGATGGCGCCGCACCTTGGCGTCAAGGTCCGCCACCTTGGCGCTGGCGACCTCACCCTCACCGGCGACTACGGGCTCTCCCTGCCGAGCGTTGCACTCCGCAATGAGCTTCCGCTCGGCCTCCGCGGCTACCTGACGCCCGCGTGCAAGGTGACCGACCACGACCCGGCGCTCGCCGACAGTTGCCAGCTCCCCGGCTGGATCCTCGTCGGGCGCGCCGGCGTACTCGCGACCCTCGCCACCGGCGCGCGCGCCGCGCCACGCCGCACACTCACGCTCGGCGCCGACCTGGCCGTCGGTGCGCTGCTCGCCGGCGACCGCGGCCACGCGCTCGGTGCGTGGCCGTGGCTCGAGCTGCTCCTCGCCCCCGCCATCGACGGCTGGCGCGCGCGCGTCGGCGCAGCGTGGGACGAGGCGCCCGGCCCGCGTTGGCTCCGCGTGCGCGCCGCCGTCGACACGTTCCTCGCCGCACGCCGCGCAGACGACGACCGCTCGCCGATCACGCTCCGCGCCGAGCTCGGCGGCGACCTCCGCCTGTCGCGCTCGGCCCGCGTCGCGCTTTCGCTCTACTACTGGAACAGCGACACGCGCGCGCAGGCCATCGTCGAGGGCGACGACGGGCACCCCGACCGCGTCTTCGTCCGCTCGCATGATCTCCTGCCATGGGCGGATGTCATTTGGGCTTTCTGAGCCGCAAGCTCTTCGCCCGCTGCGCGACGCGCCCCTTGCTCGTCGCCGTCACGATCACCGTCACGATCGCCATCGTGCTCACCGGCTGCACCGGCGCGTCCGACGACGACACGCCAAGCAATCCCGACGCTGCGACCGCACACGACGCCGGCCTCGTAGCCGATGCCCCCGTCCCCGACGCCTCCATCCCCGACGCCTCCGCCCCCGACGCCATCCCCTTCGTCCCCGAGCCGATCCCGCTCGTCGACGAAGCGCCCGCCCCGCCCTGCCCCGACTCGACGCCGCTCTACACGTTTCAATTCCTCGACGACACCTGCGGCGCGCGCCGCCAGCCCTCCTCCATCGACCGTGATCAGCGCTGTCCCAACGCCCACCGCGCCGCGCCCGACTACTTCCCGTCCTCCACCGCGCCAGTCGTCGACGCCGACGCGCTCGTCGGCCTCGTCCCCGACACACTCGACGTCACGGTATTCCTCATCCACCGTGTCGACGGTGTGCCGCACTACCGCGTGCTCTCGAACGGCTCGCACGATCGCGCGGTCCAACCCTGGAGCACCTCAAAGTTCCTCGCCGCCGCCAATGCCGCCGCGAACCTCCGCATCGCGTCCGCGTACACCGTCGGCCTCACCGCCAGCGTCGACGAGTATCCACTCGGCGATCTCATCACCAGCCTGCACAACTACGACGCCAGCCCGTTCTCGTCGAACTCGATCGGTCGCTACCTCCACGATCTCGGCGGGCGCGCGCGCGCCAACGCGCTGATCCACGAAGCGTGGCTCGGCCGCCCCGCCGACGAGAGCTTCGGCGGCAACTACGGCGCCGCCGCACCACCGCTCGGCCACACGCTCGTCGAGCCGGTCGGCGACAGCGTCACGCTCATCCCCGACAGCGCGTCGGGCTACGCAAACCACCTCTCCATGTTTACGCTCGCCGACGCGCTCCGTCGCCTCGTACTCCACCGCGAAGAGCCCGACTTGCGACTGCCCGGCATTCAGTGGGCCGACCTGCGCGTGCTGCTCCACGGCGCCGAGGACTCGGCACGCTACGGCGAGTGGGGCGGCATGTCCGCCGACAAGGCGATCTACCTCCAGGCCCACGACATGGACTGGATCGATCGCCGCAGCCACGGACGCTGGCGCAGCTACTCCAAGCTCGGCAACGGCTCCGAAGGCCAATTCCTTGACGTCGGCTACGCCTGCTTCCCATCGCTCGACGACGCCGGCCGCCCGGTGCTCGACGCCGGCGTGGAGCTCGTGATCGCCGCCCACCTCCCCTCGGGCGGCGCGACCTGGGCCGCGCGCGATCGTCTGCTCGCCAGCGCCTTTCGCGCAGTCGTGATCCGCGCGATCGACGGCCGACTCTGACGCACGCGTGCCGGCCGCCGGAGGTATCCTCGCAGCGCGATGCCCCACGCCCCGCCCCTCCGACTCGCGCTCCTTCTCCTCGCGACCGCCTGCGGTGGCACCGCCCCGCTCAGCGGGGATGGCGCTCCGTCCGCCCGCGACGGAGCACCGATCGCAGCCGACGGCAGCTCGCCCGCCGACGCCGCGCTCACGCCCGACGCGGTCCCCACGCCCGACGCCGCGCCGACCGGCTGGCGCAGCGCGCTCTACCCAGCGTCGTGGACCCCCGCGTTCACCGACGACGCCGGCCACTTCCTCCACGACTTCTCGTACGCCGGCTACCGCGGCGGTGAAGCCGAGCCCGGCGCGCCCGCCGACGCCGCGCTCTTCGACGTCGTCGCAGCTTTCGGCGCCGACCCCACTGGCACCGTCGACGCCACCACCGCCGTGCAGGCCGCGATCGCCGCGGCCTCCGCCAGCGCCACGGGCGGCGTCGTCTACTTTCCCGCCGGCCGCTACCGCATCACCGGCCGCCTCGACATCACGACTTCCCACGTCGTCCTGCGCGGCGCCGGCACGACGGTGAGCCGCCTCCACCTCGACCGCGTCGTCACCGCCGCCGACACCCTGCTCGACTACTCGGCGCACATTCGCTTCCGCGGCTCGCTCGCCGCCAATCTCGAGTTCCCACTCACCGCGGACGGCGCCTCGCGCGACACCGCGCTCCTCGTTGCCGACGCCGGCGAGCTCGTCCCCGGCGACGACGTCACCGTCGGCTGGAACATCTCCGCGGCCTTTATCGCCGACCACGGCATGACCGGCATCTGGTCAGCGTTCAACGGCACCTGGCAGCCGATCTTCTGGCGCACCATCGTCGCGATCGATCGCAGCACGACACCGCACCGCATCACGCTCGACGTGCCGCTCCGCTATCCGGCGCTCGTGCGCGACGGCGCCAGCGTGCGGCGTCTCGGCGGCTGGCTGCGCGAGGTCGGCCTCGAAGAGTTGGGCCTCGCCAACGCCAGCGACTGGGCCGCGGCGTGGCGCGGACGGCAAGTGCACCTCGTCGAACTCGTCGGCGTCACCGACGGCTGGATCCGCGGCGTCTCGAGCTTCGTCTCACCGACCGCGCCACCGTCAGGCCCCGGCTCCGGCCACCACCTCCAGTCCTCCGGGCTGCTCATCGATCACTCGCGCCGCGTCACCGTCTCGAACACGCACCTCGCCCACGCACAGCACCGCGGCGGCGGCGGCAACGGCTACCTGTTCGAGATGCGCCAGAGCGGCGAGATCCTCTTCCGCGACTCGACCGCGGTCGCCGGGCGGCACAACTTCATCCAGAACTGGGGCTTCGGCAGCACCGGCTGTGTCTGGCTGCGCGTCGAGAGTCGCGACGGCGAGTCCTGGCCCTCGATGAGCGGCTTCCTCGCCAGCACCGGCTACTCGGAATTTCACCACTCGCTGGCGACCGCAAATCTCATCGACTCGTCCCGCTTCGCCGACGGGCTCTCGATCGTGAACCGCGGCACCGAGAGCACCGGCGCCGGCCACACCGGCACGGAGAACGCCTTCTGGAACGTCGACGGCCTCGGCCGCGGCACGCTCCGCTCGCTGCAGTTCGCCCAAGGCTACGTAATCGGCGCGCACGACTTTAGCCGCGTCGTCACAAGCAGCGACACGTTCATCGTGGGCGCCGGCACCGCGCCCGACGACTGGGTCGAGGGCACCGACGCGCTGCTCCCACTCGAGCCCGCCTCACTCTACGAGGACCAACTGCGTCGCCGCCTCGGCCGCTGACCGCGCACGCCGCATTCACCAACCGGGCCGTCGCTGGCGACCACCCTCGATCCGTGGGAACTTCCGCACCCCGTGTCGCTGCTCACCGTCGACGAAGTCTCCGTCTCCTTCGGAAAGAAGGTGCTGCTCGACGCCGCCAGCCTCGCCGTGCAGCCGGGCGAGCGGATCGGTCTCGTCGGGCCGAACGGCTCGGGCAAGACCACGCTGCTGCGCCTGCTCGCCGGTGAGCGTGAGGCCGACTCGGGCGACATCGCACGCGCGCGCGGCGTGCGCGTCGGCTATCTGCCGCAGGACATCCTCGAGCTGCCGCCGGGAACGCTGGTCGAGTCGGTGCGCGCCGCCGTCGGTGGACGCGACTCGCTCACCACCGCGCTCGAGGGCGTCGAGGCCGACCTCGCCGCCGCCACCGACGACGACGAGCGCCTCGAGTACTCGCAGCACCTCGCCGACCTGCACGTGCAGCTCGACGACTTCGAGGAGCGCTACGGCCGCCACCGCGCGCTGGCGATCCTCGCCGGGCTCGGTTTTTTACCATCCGACTACGAGCGCCCTGTCGCTGAGTTCTCCGGCGGCTGGAAAATGCGCGCCGCGCTCGCCGGCCTGCTGCTGCTCTCGCCCGATCTGCTGCTGCTCGACGAGCCGACCAACCACCTCGACCTGCCGTCGCTGCAGTGGTTCGATCACTTCCTCTCGCGCTCGTCACAAGCGCTGATCCTCGTCAGCCACGATCGCGATTTCCTCAACCGGCAGATCACCCGCGTCGTCTCGTTCGAGACCGAGGGGCTCCGCTCCTACCCCGGCGACTACGAGCACTACCGCAAGCAGCGCGCCGAGGAGGAAATAAACCTCGAGCTGCGCGCCAAGCGACAGGCGGCCGAGCGCGCCACGATGGAGCGGTTCATCGATCGCTTCCGCTCGAAGGCGAGCAAGGCTCGTCAGGTGCAGAGCCGCATCAAGCTGATGGCGAAGCAGGAGACGGTGCAGATCCACGAGCACCGCAAGACCGTGCGCTTCCGTTTCCCCGAGGTGCCGCGCGCAGGCCGCGACGTGCTGCGGCTCGACGGTGTGCAGAAACGTTTCGGCGAGCGGGTGGTCTATCGCGGCCTCACCCGCACCATCACGCGCGGCGAGCGAGTCGCGATCATCGGTGCCAACGGCGCCGGCAAGACCACGCTGCTCAAGCTCGTAGCCGGCGAGCTCACCGCCGAGGCCGGCAGCATCCGCTTCGGCGAGAACGTGAAGGTCGCCTACTACGCGCAGCACCACACCGAGAAGCTCGACCCCGAGCGCACGATTCTCGACCAGACATGGAGCCTCGTGCCGCGCGAGAGCCAGTCGTTCGTGCGCGGCGTGCTCGGCTCTTTCCTCTTCTCGGGCGACGACGTGGAGAAACGGATCGGCGTGCTCTCCGGCGGCGAGCGCGCCCGCGTCGCACTCGCGCGCCTGCTCGTCGAGCCGGCCAACCTGCTGCTGATGGACGAGCCGACCAACCACCTCGACCTCGACTCGTCGGAGCGGCTGGTCGAAGCGCTCGCCGACTACGGCGGCACGCTGCTCTTCGTCTCGCACAACCGCAGCTTCATCAACCAGCTCGCCACGCGCGTCTGGGACGTGGGCGGCGGCGATCTCACCGAGTGGGCCGGCAACCTCGACGACTACCTCTATCACCTCGACCAACTCGGCACCCCGCTCGGCGGCGTGCCGACCACGCGCCGCGAGCCCACGACGACCGCCGAGAACGACCGCACCCGCCGCCAGCGAGAGGCGCGCGAGCGGGAGACGCGGGCCGTGCGTACGCGACCGCTTCGCAAGGAGGTCGACGCGCTCGAAGTGAAGGTGGCCGAGCTCGAGAGCGAGCGAAAGGTGCTCGAGACCAGCCTCGCCGACCGCGCGATCTTCGACGACTTCGCGCGCGCGCGGCCGATGCTCGATCGGTTTCAGACGCTCGGCGAGGAGCTCGAGAAACTCTACGTACGCTGGGCCGAGCGACAAGAGCGGCTCGACGAAGCCGAGCGAGGGTGACCCGGCAGCTTGGGGTATGATGAGCCGCGTGCCAATCCCGACCGTGTGAGGCCACCTCCATGAGAACTCCGCCAACGATCGTCGTGGTCTTACTCGTGCTCTTTGCTGGAACCGCCAGTCGCGCCCGCGCCGACGAGCCGACCGCGGATGCAGCCAACGCA
>SHYZ01000177.1 GCA_009692535.1 Myxococcales bacterium | reverse complement strand
GCGAGCTCTTCGTCGACGTGTCGGCCTACGCCAACCTGGGCGTCGAGCCGAGGCCGCGCGGCGCCGTCTGTCGCGCCTCGGCGTCGCGCATCGTCAACATCCTCGGCGGCGGCGGTCTCACGCCGGTCATCCCTCTCGACGTGCTGGACACGCTGCTCCGATGACCTCGAGGACCATCGCGTCGCTCTTCCCGGTGAGCACCGCGATCAACCGCTCGTGGTCGGGCTTGACGACAACCGCCTGCACGATGCCCTGATCGATCAGCTCGCGGAGTCCGGTCGGTGCATCGGGGTCGCCCGTGTAGATCACGCGCCGCGTCTCGGGAAACCGCGCCGCGACATAGGCGAGCAGCTCGTCGCCCCACCGTCCTGGCATCCGGAGGTCGGTGACGACGAAGTCGTAGTGGTGCTGTGCGAGGAGGAGCAGCGCCTCGCCGACCGACCAGACGGTGTCCACCCGCGCTTCGCCCTCGAGTTGCCGCGCGAGCGCCGTCGCCACCAGCGGTTCGTCGTCCACGATCAAAATGCTGTTGGTTGTCGCCACCCCTCGCCTCCCCCTGGCCCCCGCCGACCTCGCGGACTATAGCCCCGGCCGCGGCCGCCGCGCCTGCGCCTCGGGTGGGGTCGGCAGATCGGGTAGGCTGAGGCGTGAGCGAAGGCTTCGGGCCGATCGAAGTTTGTGAGTCGAGCGCCGCGCTGCGCGGCTGGGAGCTCTCGCTCGGTGGCGCAAGCGTAGCCCGGCTCACCTGTGAACCGGTGCCCGGCCCCGACGGACGACCAGCCACAAGCGCCCGGCTCTACTTCGACGGCGACGTCCGCCCCGAGACGATGCGCCAGGTGATCGAAGTGGTGTCACAGCAACTGCTCCGCGGCTTGCCGGCGGGCACCTGCGTCGTCTACCGCGGCCACATCGTCTCGAGCTTCGAGCTGCCGGCGCGCTGATCGTGGCGGAGCAGGCGGCCACACTCGTCGGCGCCGTGCGGCTCACGCCGTCGGTGTTGCTACTCGAGGTCGAGCCGCAGGGGCCGCCGGTGATCGCCTTCCGCGCCGGCCAGTTCATTTCGCTCCGCTGTGACGAAGCCGGTGACGTGCGGCGGTCGTACACGATCCTCTCTTCGCCGAGCCGACCAGGCTGCATCGAGCTGCTCGTGAAGCTCGTGCCGGGCGGCGCAGCGTCGGAGCTGCTCGCCGGACTCGTGCCGGGGGCCGTGCTTCACTTTACCGGGCCGCTTGGGTTCTTCGTGAACGACGCCGCGCACCACGGTGACGTCGTCCACATCGCCACCGGCGCAGGCATCGCTGCGACTCTGCCGCTGGTGACCGAAGCGCTAGGGCGCGAGCGCGAGCGCGTGACGCTGCTCTGGGGTCTGCTCGCCGCTGACACGCCGTACCTCGTCGAGCGGCTGGCTGCGCTGCCGACCGAACGGCTTCAATGTGAGCGCATCCTCGCGCCGAGCTGGCCTGCGGTGCATGCCCTGCTCGCGGCGCGCGTCACCGAACTCCACCCGACGCTCGCGGAGCCGACGTTCTATCTCGCTGGCAACGGCGACATGACGCGCACGCTGCGCACGTTGCTCGTCGAGCGCGGCATCGATCGGCGCAAGAGCATTCGCACCGAGATCTTCTACCCGCATGAGGAGTGACGCCGTGCCCGAGGACTTCGAGGCCTTCGCCCGCCGCGCGGGTGTGCACTGGACACCGGAGCTCGTCCGCAAGGTGACTGGCGGCAAGGCGCACCCGATCCCGCCCGGCGAGGGCGCGCTCGTGTTGCGTGCGCTCGGGCTGCTGGCGAAGGACGCGTCGATGCCCGCCGACGCCGTGCGCAAGTACGGCCAGATCGGCCACCTCGTCACGCTCGTCGAGGACGCCATCGGCGATCTTTGCCGCGCCTTCCCGACGGTGCGCGTGCTCGACGCCGGCTGCGGCAGCTCTTACCTGACCTTCCTCCTCGCGTGGTGCTTTTCGAACCGGTGGCGTCACCCGGCCGAGCTCCTCGGCGTCGATCGCGACGCGCGCGTGATCACGAAGTGCCGCGAGCGCGCGCTCGCTGCCGGGCTCGGCGACGGGCTCCGCTTCGAGGCGCTCGCGCTCTCCGAGCTCGACTGGGCAGAGGCCCACGCGCGCCACTTCGCGCACGCCGAGCCGCCCACGCGCCCGCACGCCGTCGTTGCACTCCACGCCTGCGACACCGCCACGTGCGACGCGCTCGCCAAGGCGATTACGCTCGAGGCCGACTTCGTCGCCGTCGCGCCCTGCTGTCAGGCCGAACTCGCGCGCGGCTGGTCAGCCCTCGCCGGCGAGCAGACCGACGGTGCCTTCGCGCCGATCTGGCGCGCGCCGCAGCTTCGTCGCGAGCTCGGCGCGTCGCTCACCGACGCCATGCGCCTGCTGCTGCTGCGCGGCTGCGGCTACGAGGTCACCGCGACCGAGTTCGTGCCTTCGTCGCACACCCCGAAGAACACGCTGCTGCGTGGCGTGCGTCGCGGCCGGTACCTGATGGACGCGCTCTCGCAGTACGCCGCACTCAAAGCCGCGACCGGTGGCATCGGCATCCGCCTCGAGGAGCTACTTCCTCCCGAGCACCGCGAGCGCCTCGCGCGCGCACAAGCGTTGGCTACTCCCTGACCAGCCGCAGCCCGCTCGGCAGCGAGTCGCCATACGCGACCCGTTCCTCGCGCGCTTCGAGGTCGACCAACTCTTCCACCAGCCGCGCCGACCGCTCGCCGGTTCCGCCCGGCAGCGCACGGAGTCGCGCCGCGAGTTGGCCACGCAGTTCGTCGTCGAGATCGCGCGAGCGGTCCCCGGTCATCCGCGCGAGCTGGGCCGCCGGAAACGCGACCTGCGCCGGGTTGGTCCACTCGAGCGCGAGCAGTGCCTCGAGCCAACGCGCAGCGATGTCGGGCGCTACGACCGTGTCGACCGGACCGCACAGCGGCACTCTCGCGCCGAGCCGACCGAGCGCCCAAATCCCCACCTCGGGCGCCTTGCCGCGCGCGAGCCGCGCGACCAGCTCATCCCCGAGTCGCACCTTGCAGACCGCCGGGAGCCGCTCGCACGACGCCACAGCGCGCCACATCTCCGACGCCTCCTGCGGCGTCGGCTTCGCGCGATGAAAGCGCCCCTTCTGCTTCTCGCCCGCGACGAAGAGCGGCGCGATCCGATCGTGTAGCTGCTCCTGCTGTCCGCGCGACAGTCCGCCGGCGATGCGGCGCCAGAGGATCCACCACGCGATGCGACAGGCCTCATCGCGCTCGTGCCGCAACCCGGGCTGGAACTGCTTCCACAGCTCGCGCACGCGCCAGTCGTCGAGCGGGGCGCCGGTGCCGGGGCGGAGCAGGAAGCCGGCGAGGTTGAGCCAGCGCGCCTCGAGCTCGGCCGAGCGCGCACGCGCCGGTTCGAGTGCGAGCAGCGCGTCGAAGAGTGCGCGGTTCGTGGCGGTGCTCCACTCGTCCCGCCGCGCGTCGAGGGTCGCTTCGAGTTGCTTCACCACAACCGCCGCGACCGCCGCGGCCAGGCCGCCGCTCTCGGAGAACGCACGGGTGAGCTGCTTGCACGCCAAAGCCGCGCGCGGATCCGCCTCGGCGCCATGTCCCGCACCGCCAGCGCGCAGATCGAAGCTCAGCCGGAAGCGTAGCTCACCCACGGCAGCGTCGGCGCACCAGAGCTCGAGCGTGCCGAGCTCGGTGAGGCGCGCATGCACGCGGACGCGGGCCTCTCTACGACCGGGCGCGCGCAGCACCGCGCAGAGCGGCGGCAGCTCGTCGAGCTCGCTCGCGACTGCGGCAGCGTCTACCCGCGCGCCCGGCTGATCGTGCCGCGTGGTCGACGCGTACAGCCGGAAGCTCACCGGTCGGTTCATCAGCGCGACGAAGTCCTCGCCGACCTCGCGCTCTGTTCCCTCCTCGGCGCCGCGAGCGAGCACGCAGACCGCAACGGTCTCGACGCCGACGTAGTACGCGCGCGCCGCGCCACCACGGATGCGCGTGCCGTGGCCGAGTCGCACCTTGCCGAAGTACGCCGCGCCGTGCGCCACCGCGAGATCGGGCGCGTCGTTTACCAGCTCCCTCGGCCGCGCGCCCCCCTGCCACGCCGCGAGCTGCTCGAGCAGCCGCGCACGCACGGCAGCCGGTCGCGTCGCGCCACCGTTGAACAGCACGGCGTCGATTCGCGGTGCGTCGTGGCGCGCGAGGAACGCCGCGAGGTGGCGCGTGATCGCCGCGTCCGACGCCCAAGGCAGGCCAAGCTCGGCGAGACCGGTGCGGCCGCGCGCCGGTCGGTCGGTCGCGGCGACGAGCGGGAAGAACCCCTCGAGCACCAACTCGTCGACCTCGGCCCGCTCGAACTCGGCGTGCAGCGCGCCCCCGATCAGCTTCGCGCCGCGCGCCGCGATCGTGAGCGTGCGCCGTGCCAGCGACGGGTCTTCGAAGAGCTGCTCCTTCGCGAGTCGGCAGGCGTGGACCAGCCCATGCCACTGCGTGGCGTCGAGTCGCGTCAGCCGCGCCTCCACCCGACGCGCAAGCGCGACGTCGATGTTGTCGCCGCCGAGCAGCAGGTGCTCGCCGACGGCGGTGCGTTCGAAGCCGTCCCCGTCATCGGCGACGCGGATCACCGTGAAGTCGGTGGTGCCGCCGCCGATATCGCAGACCAGCACCTGCTCCCGGGCGGCGAGAGCGCGGCGTCGTTCGGCCGGCGTGTGCGCGTCGATCCACGCATAGAAGACCGCCTGTGGCTCTTCGAGCAGCGTCACGCGCGGCAAGCCCGCCCGCGTCGCAGCGTCGAGCGTCAGTTCGCGCGCGACCTCGTCGAATGACGCCGGCACGGTGAGCACGAGCTCGCAGTCCGCAAGCTCGCTCCGTTCCGCATGCCGCCAAGCGTGCGCGACATGCTCGAGCAGGCGCGCTTGCGCCGCGACCGGCGAGAGTCGCGGCACGTCGGTCGCGCCCCACGGCAGGATCGCCGCCTGTCGGTCGACGCCCGCATGGCAGAGCCACGACTTGGCCGACGCGATCATCCGTCCCGGCACGCGTGCTCCCTGCGCACGCGCGAGCTCGCCGACGACGATTCGCGACGACTCGTCCCATGGCAGGCGCGTCGCGTCGGGCGCAAGGTCGTGTTCGCCGGCGAGATAGAGGAACGACGGCAGCTGGCGCCGCGTGCCGAGCTCGCCGGGCGCGACCAATTGCGTGAGCGCGAGCGGACGGACCTTTGCGTCGTCCGCTGCTGCGCTGTGCGCCACCGCCGTGTTGGTGGTGCCGAGGTCGATGCCGACGACCTGTCGCCGCGCGGCCATCTACCGCTTTTTTTCCTCGCCCGTGCGCGCCTCGAACTCGAGCCGCCAGCGCTTGGCACCGCCGCGCGCGACGCAGAAGAGCTCGAGCGTCCCGACGGCGGTGAGGTGCGCTTCGAGCCGCACCGGCACCGTCGTGCCCGGCGGCGTGTCGCCGTCGGCGGGGAGCGTGGCCTCGAGCGGACCGAGGTCGAAGAGGTCGCCTTCCCAGTCGTCGACGACGGTGCCGAGCGTGTCGCCGCGTCGCGTGGTGGAGCCGAGGAAGCGAAACTCGGCCGACTCACCGACGACGAGCGCGAGCTCCGGCCCGGGCACCGGTGCCGAGGTGCCTTCCTCCATGCCGAACGGCACGACGCAGAGCGCCTTGATCGGCGGTGCCATGCCCGGTACTGCCGGCATCCCGGTCTCCACGCCGACGTAGTACGAGCGCGCCGCGCCGCCGCGGATGCGCACGCCGTGCCCGCGCCGAACGAGGCCGTAGTAGGCCGCGCCCTGCGCCACCGCGAGGTCGAGGTCGGTGCCGGTGAGTTCGACGAGCGTGCCGTCGCCGAGGCCGCGCGTGATCTCGAGCAGCCGCGTGCGGAGCAGCGCACCCTTCATGACGCCGCCGTTGGGCAGCAGCGCCGTCGGTGCGCGCCCGTGCCGCGCGACGAACTCGGCGAGGTGACGCGTGACCGCAGCGTCGGCCGCGTAGGGGAGCCCGAGCTCGGCGAAGCCTGAGCGGCGCGCGCGAATCGGGCGTGCGTCTTTGTCGGCAACGGGGAAGAAACCGTCGACCAGCGTGCGCTCCACCAGCTCGCGCGTGAGCTCGAGCTTTATCGAGCCGCCGATCACCTTCGAGCCGCGGCCAAGAATCGCGACCGGCGCCTTGGCCAGCTTGCTCTCCGAGAGCAGGCGCTCCTTCGCGTGGCGGCAAGCGTGCACGAGCGCGCGCGTCTGCCATGCGTCGAGCCGCGTGCCCTTCTCAGCGAGCCCCTGCGCGAGCGCGTGGGCGAGCGCGAGATCCATGTTGTCGCCGCCGAGGAGGATGTGATCACCGACGGCGATCCGCTCGAGCTCGAGGTCGCCGCCTGCGTCTGCCACGGCGATCAGCGAGAAGTCGGTCGTGCCGCCGCCCACGTCGCAGACCAGCACCACGTCGCCCGGCTTGAGCCGCGTGCGCCAAGCATCGCCGACGGCCGCGAGCCACGCGTAGAACGCGGCCTGCGGTTCTTCGAGCAGCGTGATGCGCGCGAGGCCGGCCTGGCGCGCGGCAGCGACGGTCAGCTCGCGCGCGGCGGCGTCGAATGATGCCGGTACGGTGAGGTAGACGTCCTGTTCCGCGAGCGGCGCGTCGGGGTGAGCGGCGTGCCACGCCGACGCGAGGTGGGCGAGGTAGCGCGCCGACGCTTCGATCGGCGACAGCTTTGCGCCGTCGTCGGGCGCGCCCCACGGGAGGATCGCCCCGGCGCGGTCCACCCCGGCGTGCGCGAGCCACGACTTGGCCGACGCGACGACCCGCGCGGGCGCGTCGGCGCCGCGACTGCGTGCGAGCTCGCCGACCGCACCGTCGGGAAGCTCGGGGCCGGGCAGGTAGAGGAACGAGGGGAGCGTCGGGCGCGGCTCGATGGTGCCGGGCGCGACCAACTGCGGCACGGCGAGCGACTGGATCGGCGGGTGCTCACCGGCCGTGGTGTCGACGTAGGCGACGGCTGAGTTGGTGGTGCCGAGGTCAATGCCGACGACAAAGCGCGCCGCGCTCACAGCTCGACCTCGGCCGGCGCGACCACCGTGAGGTCGAGTCGGCCGGTCGTCGTCGGCAGGCGAACGTTGCTGGCGCGCCAGCCGTGGTGGCGGAGCGTGCCGGTAAAGGGCGGCGCGCCGGCGACCTGTCCGACGAGGCGGATGCTCGATGGGTCGAAGCCGGGCGGGATGGTCACACGACTTTCCTCGGCGCCGGGGAGCACCGGCACGAGGGCGAAGTGCTCGTCGAGCACCTTGCGGCAGCCGCGGTGGATGTCGCGCACGGCGGCACCGATGTCGGCGTCGGCGTACGCCTCGACCGACTCGCAGAGGAAGTCGAGCAGGCGGCCTTCCCGCTGGAGCAGCGCGAGCAGGAGCAGCGCGCCGTCGTCGAGCGGTGGCGCGAGGGGCGCGAGTACGGGCGGGACCGGGGCTGAAGGTGCTGGCGCGGGCAGCGCGGGCAGCGCGGGCAGCGCGGGCAGCGCAGGGAAGAGCTCCGCGGGCAGAGGTCTTCCAAGGAGCACGCGAAAAAAGGCTAGAATGGCGAGTTGGAGTCGGCGCATCGGGCGGTGCGGGGTTAAAACGTCGCGGGAGCCGTGTCAACCCGCGAATTTCTGAGAGCCCACCAACG
>SHYZ01000176.1 GCA_009692535.1 Myxococcales bacterium | reverse complement strand
TGGGGTCAGCGAAACGTGGCGGCAGCATCATCGGCCTGAAGCGGGGCCGAGCAAGCGCGTAGTATCGAGGCACGATGCTTGACGGGAACGACCTCGAACGGCTGCACGGCGAGCATGTGGCGTGGCTCAGCACGGAATACGCGCGCAGCCTCGGCGAGACCGGCTGGGACGCGGTCCTCGTGCACTCGGGCCGACCGGCGCCACGCACCGTCTTTGACGACCAGTTCTGGCCGCTCCGCCCGACGCCGCACTTTCAGCACTTCGCGCCGCTCGCCGAGGCCGACTGCGCGCTGCTCGTGGTTCCGGGGCGACGGCCGACACTGCTAAAGAACGTCGCGCGGGATTTCTGGGAGCGCCCGGCGCTGCCGGAGAGCGAGCACTACCTGGCAGCGTTCGATGTGGTCGAGTTCGCCGGCGCCGAGGCGATGGTGCAGCTCCTCCCGAGCGGACGCGTCGCGTTCATCGGCGAGGATGCGGCGCGCGCGACGAGCCTTGGCCTACCCGACGCTGCGCGTTGCCCGGCGGAGCTCATGCGTCGGCTCGATCAACTGCGGGTGCTAAAGACGCCGTACGAGATCGTCTGCCTCGCCGAGGCCAACCGGATCGCGGCGCGTGGACATCATGCGGTGTTGCAGGCGTTTCGCGACGGCGCACACGCCGAACTCGACCTCCATCTCGTCTATCTCCGTGCCACGCGGCAGGATGATCCGGAGACGCCGTACAAGAACATCGTCGCGCTCGGTGCGCACGCTGCGACGCTGCACCACGTTCACTACGGCCGGCGCGCACCGGCGGGGGGAGCGGAGTCGCTGCTGCTCGACGCTGGCGCGACCTGCCACGGCTACGCCAGCGACATCACCCGCACCTTCGCCCTCGGGGCGGGTGCGGCGGTCGATGCATTTCGCGCGCTCATCGCCGCGGTGGAGCGACTGCAGCAGACGCTCTGCGCCGAGGTCGTGGCGGGCCGGCCGTACGAAGCCCTCCATGATCGCGCGCACGAGCTGCTCGCCGGCGCACTGCGTGAGGTCGGTATCGCGCGCGCCAGCACCGCGGAACTGGTCGGCAGCGGCGCGACGCGGGCGTTCTTGCCGCACGGACTCGGCCACTCGCTCGGCCTCCAGTGTCACGACGTCGGCTGCGCCGAGTTCTCGCCGCGCGCTGACAACCCGTTTCTCCGCAACACGACCCGCATCGCCGAGCGGCAGGTGTTCACGATCGAACCGGGCTGCTACTTCATCGACGAGAAGCTCGCCGAGCTGCGCTCGAGCAGCATCGCGTCCTCGATCGACTGGTCGCTCGTCAGCGCGCTGGCCCGGTTTGGCGGCGTCAGGATCGAGGACGACCTGGTGGTCTGCGCGCGCGGCGCCGAGAACCTCACGCGGGCTGCGCTCGGCGACTAGATCACCTGCACGAGGTGAAACGACTTCTTGCCTGCGCGGAGCAGCAGCACGCTCTCGGTGGCGAGATCAGCGAGTCCAAGCGAGCGCGCCGGGTCGTCGACCTTGAGGTTGTTGACGTACGCGCCGCCCTGCGTGATGAGCCGCCGTGCCGCGCTGCGTGAGTCGGCGAGGCCGGTGCGCACGAGGAGATCAAGGATCGGGATCCCCGCTGCCAGCTCGGCGCGGGGAAACTCGGAGCGCGGCACGCCGAGCCCGGCGAGATCGGCATCGGTGAGGCGATCGACCGAGCCGCCAAAGAGCACCTGCGCGGCCACGCCAGCTCCACGCGCAGCGTCGGCACCGTGAACCCAGCTTGTGACCTCGCGCGCGAGGCGGCGCTGCCCGCTGCGTGCGGCACGGTCGGCGTCGTGCGCGGCGACCACCTCGGCGATCTCGTGGAGCGAGATGAACGTGAAGAGCAGTAAAAAGCGCTCCACGTCGGCGTCGGCCGCGCCGAGCCAGTATTGGTAGAAGGCGTACGGCGAGGTCATCGCCGGGTCGAGCCAGACGCTGGTGCCGGCTTCCGACTTGCCGAACTTTTCGCCGCTCGCGGTCATGAGCAGCGGCGTGACCAGCGCGTGGAGCTGCGCCCCGGTCCCCATGCGGCGTGCCAGGTCGATGCCGCAGGTGATGTTGCCCCACTGGTCCGAGCCGCCGACCTGCAGCCGACAGTCGCGTGCGCGCGCGAGGTGGGCGAAGTCCCACGCCTGCAGGAGCATGTAAGAGAACTCGGTGTAGCTGATGCCTTGCTCGCGATCCTCGAGGCGCGCGCGCACTGACTCTTTGGCGAGCATCGAGTTCACCGAGACGTGCTTGCCGACGTCGCGGAGGAACTCGAGCAGGCGCATCTGCGTCCAGCTCGCGTTGTCGACCACCTCCGCGCCGGGCAACAGCCGTGCGAGTTGCGCGCCGACGGCGGCGGCATTCCTTGCGAGCTCGTCGGCGTCGAGCAGCGTGCGCTCGGACGACTTGCCCGACGGATCGCCGACCATGCCGGTCGCGCCGCCGAGCACGGCGAGTGGTTGGTGCCCGGCGCGTGCGAGCCAGGTCATCAGCGCGAGCGGGACCAGCGAGCCGGCGTGGAGCGAAGGGCCGCTCGGATCGAACCCGCAGTAGAAGAGGATCGGCGCGCCGGCAAGCAGCTCGTTGAGCGCGTGGCGATCGGTCGTGTCCTTGACCAACCCGCGTGCGGCGAGGTGCTCGAGCAGCTTCATCGCGCGTAGTCGGTGGCGCGGGTCTCGCGCAGCACGCAGACCCGGACCTGCCCGGGGTAAGTCATCTCCTTCTCGATCTTCTTGGCCAGGTCACGCGAGAGCATCGCCGCCTGGTCGTCGGTCACCTGCGCGTTGTCGACGATGACGCGCAGCTCGCGCCCCATCTGGATCGCATAGACGCGCTCCACTCCGGCGAAGGTCTTGGCGAGTTCCTCAAGATCGGTGAGCCGCTTCGCGTACGCCTCGAGCGCCTCGCGTCGCGCACCGGGGCGCTGGCCCGAGATGCGGTTCGCTGCGTCGACGACATGGTCGAGCACTGTTGCCGCCGGTGTGTCCTCGTGGTGTGCGGCGATCGCCTGGCAGACCGCCGGCGCCTCACCGTGCCGACGCGCGAGCTCCGCGCCGACCAGCGCGTGCGGCCCCTCTTCGCGGTGGTCGACCGCCTTGCCAAGATCGTGGAACAGCCCCGCGCGCCGCGCCTGCTTGACGTTTTGCCCGAGTTCCCCCGCCAGCGCGCCGGCGAGGAAGCCGACCTCGACGCTGTGTGCGAGGAGGTTCTGCGCGTTCGACGAGCGAAACTTCATGCCGCCGAGAATCGCGACCAGCTCCGGGTGCACGCGGTGCAGGCCAAGATCAAACACCGCTTGCTCGCCGGCCTCGCGGCACAACTCGCCTACTTCTTGCTCGGCCTTCTTGACCACCTCCTCGATGCGGGTGGGGTGAATGCGTCCGTCGGCGAGGAGCCGGCCGATCGCGAGGCGCGCGATCTCGCGCCGGAGCGGATTGAAGCAGGAAATCGTGATCGTCTCGGGCGTGTCGTCGATGATGAGATCGATGCCGGTCGCCGCCTCGAGCGCGCGCACGTTGCGCCCCTCGCGACCGATCAGCCGCCCCTTGAGGTCGTCGGACGGCAGCGGGATCACGCTGACCGTGCGCTCACCAACGTACTCGCTGGCGTGTCGCTGGATCGCCGCCGCAATGATCCGCTGCGCGCGCTCCGTCGATTCTTCGCGGGTGGTCGACTCGATCCGTTTCAGCTCGGAGGCGGCCGCCGCGCGCGCCTCGCCGGTGACCTCGGCAGTGAGCGCCTGCCGCGCCTGCTCGGCGGTCATCGCGGCGACCTCCTCGAGCTTTGCGCGGGCCTTCGCCGACGCTTCGTCAGCCTTCTTCGCCATCGCCTCGGTGGTCTGCTCTCGCGTGGCGAGTCCCTTCTCGCGCCGCACCGCGTCTTCGTCGCGCCGCGCCGCGTCCTTCGCCTTCTTCTCGGCCTGCTCTTCACGAGAGCCGAGCGCCTGCTCCTTCTGCGTGAGCTCGCTGCGGCGCCGCCGTGCATCCTCTTCTGCTTCGGTGCGGAGCTTCTGCGTAAGCTCGCGCGCCGCGAGCTGCGCCTGCTTCTTGATGACCTCGGCCTCCGCCTGCGCGGCTTCGACGAGGCGGCCGGCGTCCCCCTCGGGGCCGGGGGCATGACTGGTTTTTCGAAACAGCACGCGTGACAGCCCCGCGCCGGCGAGTGCGCCAGCGACGAGGCCGAGCAGGACGAGGAGAATGGGGCTCACAGGGGCCTCACGGAGGGAAGAAGGCGTGGAGGAGCAGCGCCGCACCGCAGCGCGGCGTCGGTGACAACGAGGTCCATGCGCTGATCGAGCTCAGCGCGCGGCACGTCGGGAACAACTTGCAGTTCGTGGGCGAAGCCGACTTTCACCGCGCGTGCGGCGAGCGGCAGCGTGAGGTCGTAGTAGCCGCGCCCCCAGCCGAGCCGATGGCCGACGGGATCGAACGCGAGGCCCGGTACGACGACGAGGTCGAGTTGCTCGGGCAGGAGGGCCGGCGCAGTCGCGTGCGGCGTCGGGATGCCGAGCACGCCCGGGGCGAGGTCGACTCGGGCGCAGGCATGGAACGCCAACGGCGCTCCGGGCGCGACGACCCGCGGGTAGACCACGAGCACGCCACGGTCGCGCGCGTCGGCATCGAGGAGCGCGGTGCCGAGCTCGCCACGCACGTCCGCGTAGAGCGCGATCACCTTGGCCTCGCGCCAGCGTGGCAGCGCGGTGAGCCGAGCGGTGGCGGCGATCATCGCGCGCACCGCGTCGGCAGACGAGAGGGCCTCGCGCGCCATCCTGAGCCGACGGCGGAGATCGGCTTTAGCGAGGTGAACGGCGTGGTTCATCTGAGCGCGCTCGGCATCGGTGCCCTGGCCGGTCTCGCAAGGAGGTTGCCGGCTCGTGGGACCGACGCCGAGATCCTCGACCGAAAGTCGTGCTGGTCGAAGATCGCGCGCGCCTGCAGACCTCGGGATCGCTCGCCGTGCGAGCAGAGGGTGCGGAGTCCGTCGGTCACGGCCGGGCGAACCCCGATGTGACCGACGTGGAGGAGCCGACAGGAGGGGGAGCCGACGCACGCCAGTCGTGAGCCCGCCGAGAACCGACGGCGAGCTGCGAGCTGAGTTGTGAGCAAGCGCGGCAAGGTGGGGAGTCCCCGTTTGGTGCCGAGAGGAGCAGTGCCCCGATCGACCGGGGCGGCCGATGATAGCCCCGGGTCGGGTCGAGTCAAGGTGACGGCAAGTCTTGACCGCTCCCCACGCGGTTGCATATAAGGACGCTCGCTTCGGGCGCATAGCTCAGCTGGCAGAGCACCGGACTTTTAATCCGATGGTCGCAGGTTCGACTCCTGCTGCGCCCACTGCGTCTACAAGCATCAGACCCCATCGTCCAGTTGGCCTAGGACACCAGCCTTTCACGTTGGATACGCGGGTTCGAATCCCGCTGGGGTCGCCAAGGTTTTTCGCGAGTCGCACGCGAGGCGCAGGAGCGCAGGGCCGGGCAAGGAGGAACTGTTGACTCCGGCCCACGCATCGAGTCGGGGTCATTGTTCCCCACCGGGGACTTTTCTCCCAACCGGCGCGCTCCGGTATCTTCTCGGAAAGGCGTAGACGCCACGTGGCCTGGCAGTTGCTCTTTGGCCAAGGACACGGCTATCATGCCCACGGAGGTGACCTAATGTCCCAGCGTACTCTTCTGATCGCGTCTCTCTTCCCACTCGGCTTGGCAATCGGTTCGGGGTGTTCGGTTGACGAGGGCAATACCGGCCTTCGTGGACAGATTCTCGAGACGATCACGCACGCCCCTCTTGCCGGTGTCGAGGTCGCCGTCGGCGATGACGCCGCGGGGTGGGTCGCCGTGACCACCGATTCCGACGGAAGGTTCGAGCTCACCGGGCTCGCTCTCGATGCGACGCGCATGCGTCTCGACGGGCGCCCGGCCTCGACTGCGACTGCAAGCTACCCGGTCGTCGTCACGCAAGTACACGAAGCGTGGCTCCTGCGCGGCGCAGTGACCGATCTGCCGGCGCCCAAGTATCTCCCGCGCCTCGATGTCGACTCGCAGGTCGAGCTCGCCGGCAAGCTCGTCGCATCGACCGATCCCGCGCACCCGGCGGCCGAAGGCTGGCAGCAGCTCGACCCGGCCGGCACCGCAGTCGTCGTCGAGTCGCTCAACAACGCGGTGCCCGGCGCGGTCGATCCCGCCGGCAACCCGCTCAGCGCCACTGTCGTTGCGCGCATCGAGGCGGGCACGTTCATCAAGTTCCCCGAGGGTGCCGGGACGGTGCTCTCGGTCACGCAGATTCCGGTCGATGAGCTGCCGCACACGCTCCCCGAGTACGTGCGGCCGAACATGATGGTGACCTTCCAGCCGGGCGGCACGATGATCGATCCGCCCGCGCCGCTCTCGTTCGGCGACATCCGCGGCTACGCCGAAAACGCGCCCGCCATGCCGTTCACCGTCTGGTCGCTCTCGCACTCGATGGCACTGTTCCTCGAGCTCGGCGGCGCGCACATCGAGGGTACCGGCGCCGCCGCGGCGGTGGTCACCGATGACGGTGTCGGTCTGAGCGAGCTCGGCTGGCACGGGCCGGCCTGCACCACGATCAACCTCCGCGCACAGCTGCGGATCGCCGACGACGAGACGTTCTACTCGCCCGCCGATGGTTCGCTCCGCATGACCGTGAATGGCGGCGGCGGCGGCGGTGGCGCGTTCACGCTCATGCGCGCCAACGTCGGCGGCATGGTCGAGACCGGCAACGTCACCGCGTGCGGCGGCTACTTCAAGTTCGAGTACACCTCGCCGACGGGCGAGACCGCGGTGCAGGAAGTCGGTGGCTGGCGCTGCGCACGCAACGGTGGGCTCAACGACGTCGGCGTGATCACGATCAACCTCGACCAGACCACCGGCGCGCCGTCGATCGACGCCGGCATCACGCTCTCGAGCTGCTGAGCCAAATCCTCGAGATGAAGCGAGCGCTGCGACGATCCCTCCTCGTCGCGGCGCTCGTCGTATTTTCGGCGTGCGAGCCGGACTGCCCGGAAGGCACGCCGGTGATCGTGCTCGACACGCGGGGCGCGCCGGCAGGGGACGCGCTGCTCACGATCGGCTCGCAGGGTGGGTTTCACCTCGGCCTCGATCTGCAGACGGCGGGACTCTGCGGGGATCGCCTCGCGCTCTCGTACGCGCTCACCGAACTCGCGACCGGTCTGGTGCTCAGCGCAGGGGACCGCGACGTCGAGCAGCAGGACGGTTTCGCCGACCTCGACACGGTGGTGGTCGTCTGCCCGGTGGCGCCCGAGGTCGTCGCGGTGGACCGCCTGCTCCACGTGCGCCTCACCGCGACCGATCCCCACGGCGCGACGGCGAGCACCGGGCTCGAGGTGACGGCACGCTGCCCGACCGCGCCCGACGCGCTCTGGAACACCTGCCAGCGAATCTGCGACGGGCGCACGCCGTAGTCGCTCGCAACTTGCGTCGCGCTGGCCAACTAGAGTACCAACCCCGCGCTCTGCATGCCGCTACTTTTTTCCAGAGGACCCTCCGTGACCACTCACTTCACCGCTCGCTTCACCACTCCCTTCACTGCGCTCGCCTGCACGGGCGCGCTGCTCCTCGCTCTGTCGCCCGCCTGCAGCGATGACGCGCCCGATCCCGGCGCACTCGTCGCGGTCTCGATGACCAGCATCGCCGGCGTGCTGCTCGACGAGGTCCCCGAG
>SHYZ01000175.1 GCA_009692535.1 Myxococcales bacterium | reverse complement strand
GCACGCCAAGACCGCGCGGCGACTCCATGCGATGATTCTGATCCGCGATGAGCACCATCTGCTGTCGCTGCGGCGGCCCGGCTGATCGGTTCCGCGATGTCGTGCGGGTGGTCGAGATGCGCGTTGAGGTCACCTGTCGCCGCTGTGCGCAGCCAGCGGCACCCGTGCCCGTGCCCGCGCACCGCGCCATGCCGCATGGGCCCAAGCGGTCGGGGCGCTCGGAGCTGATCGGGCTCCTTGCGGTCCTCGTTGCAGCAGGCCTCGGCGTCGCGCTCGTGCTCGTCGTGCGCGCACGCAGCAGCACACCGGTGATGGTCGATGCGGCGGCACCGACGCCACACGATGCGGGACCGCGCGGCGATGCCAGCGCCGCAGCCGTCGACTCGAACAGCAACGGCACGACGCCCGAGGGGCTCACCGCGGTGCTCGAGGGAAAGTGGACCCACGCGCTGCCCGGTCCGTTTCGAGAGCTCCCGGTGCGCGAGGGCGGGCGGTTCGGTGCGTACCGGGCGCGCGCCGAGTACAAGGATCGCTTTTGCGGCCAGGGGCACTGTGGCAACGACCTCGGCAACCAGATCGGTCTGCCGATTCTTGCCGTGCGCGGCGGTGTCATCGAACGGGTGGTGCGCCAACCGGCAGAGTTCGAGGGCAAGTGGGTGCTGATCCGCCACCCGGGCGGCCTGCTCAGCTACTACATGCACCTCGACGAGGTTGCGCCAGAGCTCGTCGCTGGGGGAGCGGTGGCCGCGGGGCAGATGATCGGCACGCTCGGGCGCACGGGCATCAAGCACGCTGAGGCGCACCTGCACTTCATGATCTCGTTCGACTCGAACGGGAAGGAGATGTTCGTGGACCCGGAGCCGCTGATGCGCGAAGCCGAGCTGATCGAATTGGAGACGCTACCCGAGTGGGCCAAGCCGAAAGGCCGACCGCGTTAGCGAAGCGGTAGCGTAAACGCCATCTGGAACGGGATCCCCGCGAGCGCGGCGTGCACCGCGACGGCAATCTCGACCACTCGGCGACCCTCGGCACCCTGCCCCACGCCGGCGCGCAACGTCGCGCCCTCGGTGACACCGGCGAACAGGAACACCCGCGCCGCCTCCTCGAACAGCGAGGCGGCCTCGGCGTCGGTGGCGCCGGCCGGAACCTGTTCAATCACCCACTCGGCGAAGCGCACGATCCGCCCGGTGACGATCTGCGCGGCGAGCGGAACGGCGTCGGCGGAGGCACGCGCGGTCGGCATGGTCGAGAGCATGAGCTTCGACGTGTTGCGTCCGCTGCCGACACCGATGACGCCCAATGCGGCGAGCGCGGCCTGGGCACGGAGCGAACAGAACACCTCCGTCGGTGCGGAGACGCCGGCCTCGCGACCGGTGGCGATGTCCCACGCGGCGGGCGCGTCGAGCGCACCCACAGCGCCGAGGATGCGCGCGAACGAGCGCGTGTCGCGAAAGCTCGCAGCCAGCATCGCGGCGAGTGCGAACGCAGGACTCGTGAAGGCAACACGGCGCGCAGCAGCCGAACCCTCGCTCGCGACGACCGCGCGGTTCACGACGACCGAGAGCCAGCGGGCGGACTCCTCACCGCGCAGCGCGGTCCAAGCCTCGGCGACGCCGCCGCCCGGCTCATCGACGCGCCCGAGCAGGTCGTCGGGACCGCTGGCGCCGAAGAACGCAGGAGAGAGAGCGGCCACCACGGGTGCAAGCAGGCGCTCGCCGAGCTCGGCGAGCCGGGCCAACGTGGCGGCGTCATCGCACGGGTCGACGACGACCAGCAGGTCGGGTCGATCGACCGAATCGTCGGCGAGCTCCGCCGCGAGCACCTCGTCGATGCCAACGATGGTGGTGTCGATGACCTCGATGGCGATCGGCGTCGCCGCGGGGCACTGGTCGACCAGCAACTTTAGTCCCCGCCACGCGCCTTCGAGCTGGCCGACGCGCGGATCGCCAAGGAGGTCGCGTGCGGTCGCATAGACTGCCTCTTCGATCGCCTGCCGAGCCGCACGCAGCCCTGTGGCGGGCGCGGCGGCGCGCGCGGTCGCGCTCGGTTCGCGCATCGACTTGACGAACGCATCGACCGCGCCGACCGCGAGGCGCGCATCCGACGGCGCGAAGTCGGCCTGCTCGAAGACGCGGTCCACGCCCTCTGCGCCCGACGCGGCGCCTGGCGTAGCGTTGGGCGCGCGCTCCCCGGGGCGTAGCGCACGGATCACCGCAGCCGCGAGCCGACCATCGCCGACGAGCCCGCCGAGCCGCTCAACCAGCAACTCTGGTGGCAGGACGCGCGCTGCGTCGCCGCGACCGAGCGCTTCGGCGAGCTCACGCAGCGCCGCGAGGACCGGCGTCGCCGCCACGACCTCCGCGAGCGAAAATGCCCGCGGGCGCGCAAACGTGAGCTCGAACGTGCGCGTGGCGTCGATGCCAAGGCGATCCTGGACGACCACGCGGCAACCGAGGCCGGCCGCTGCCATCGTCTCGAGGAACGTCGTCGCGTCGACCGTGAACCGCCGACCTGCGGGCGCCGCACTGAACGATCCCGCCACCCGCAGACGCAGACGCGCCGCGCTTCCTTCGTCGTCTTTGCTCATTCGACCTCCTGCTCTGCGTTCACCACGCGGCTCCAAAGTGGTACGTCGCTTGTCGTCAGGCGCCCCTTGGCGAAACGGACCACGCGCTCGGCATCCGCGCGGCGCGCGGGGCGCGGGGGCGCGGTCGGCCGAGTCGGGTCGAGGTCCGAGACAACGACCTGCTCCTCGACGACGATGCTCCCGTTAGCGAACCGGGTCGACGAGCTCAGCTCGAAGCGACGGTTCCACCCCGACTTGAGCGGCACGACCGCCCTGCGCGACAGGTCGATCTCTGCGCGTCCCACGCAGGCGCCGTCGTTGCCGAGCAACGCTGCCGGTACGAAGTGCTGCCCACGCTGCTCGAGCAACACCATCGACCGACGGCACGGCCGCGGCTCATCGGGGGCACAATTCTCCCCGATGGCGACGAGAAATCGTCCGTCGCCCAGTTGTTCCATCCGCAGTCGTGTGCGCTCTGTGCGCGCGCGCAGCGAGCCGACCGCGGTCACCTCGACGCGACCAGCTCGCGCTCGCACCAGCGCGACCGGGCCGAGCGCTTCACCATCGGCGAAGTGGTGCGTCACGACCCAGATCAACTCCTCCGTCGGTGACACACGGGACGTGATGAGATCCTTGTCGGTGAAGCGGCTCGACACCACCGGGGACTCCGCCTCGTCGGCGCAGCCCTTGGGCTCACGCCACGCGATCGCCGCGCCGGTGCAGTCGGCCGCGCCACCGTCGAGCGCGCGGTCCACGAGGAAGTGGAACCACTCCGCCGGGCGCAGCGTCTCCGGCTTGGCGCGCGCGCGGGTCGAACAGAGCGCGGGCGCCCCGAGCGGCGGGAGCGGGCCGCAAGCAAGCAGTCCGACGGCCGTGGCGCAGACAACGAACCATGCAGGACCGGCAGAGCCGTGCGTGCGATGCGGCGTCACGACGGCCTCCCTGCGGGGTTCGGCGCGCTCGGGGCCTCGTCGCCGGCTACCGCGGCATACGCACGAGCAAACTCCCTGCCGAACACGACGCTCGAGAGCTCCCGCTCCTCCTCGACGAAGAGGCGGTGCCGCTCGACGAAGCCACGCCATTGCGCGCCGGCCCGAAACGGCCACGACCGCCAGACGCCGCGCTGCGCGAGCTCGCGCTCAATCTCAGCCGGGCTGATGCGCGCAAGAAGACCGCGCACGCCCTCCATCATCCCGCTGAGCAGCGCGACCTGGTGAACCATGATGTCCGCGTACGCTCTCGTGAGCTCCTGAATCCGCGCGCTCACATCGGCGCGCGGATCGAGCAGGTAGGCGAGCACCTCGGCGGCGTCACGCGCGCGATGCAGCGGCGTCGGCTCGCCGCCCACCCTGACCGCCATTTGCGAACCGAACTGCTCATGCCCCTTTTGCAGCTCGAGGAAGGCGCGCGCCGAGGTCTCGAGCACGGTCGCGACGCGCACGAGCAGCGCCTCGAGCTCCTCGACAGTGCCGACCACCAGGCCGGGCACCAACACGCCGGCAAACTTCTGGGCCAGCTCAGCCGCGCCCGCGTCAAGGCCCGTCCCGACCAACTCGACGCGATGCTCACGCGCGACCGCACGGAACTCCTCTTCATGCGTGACCGCTGGCTGCTCGCGCTGCAGCAGGTGCAGCGCGCCCTGGCGAAGCTCGAGCGGCATCGGCTCGAGCACGGCGCGGATCCCGTCGACCAGCGCCGACGCGGCGCGCCGATACTCTTGGTAGAGCGGCGCCAGTCGTCCCACCGCCGCGATCGCCTCGGGGAAGCGCTGGCCGGCAGCCGCGGGCTCGTCGGGCAGGCTCGCGCGCCGCACATCCATCATCGTCTGGGCAGCCGGCCCGAGGGTGTTTCGCGCATACGCCTTGGCCAGCTCCGGCGAAATCGCCGCACGCCAGCAGTTGATGCGCAGGCTCACCACGCGCAACTCGACAGCGCTGCCTACCGCGAGCGGCGTGTTCTTCTCCATGCGCTGGCCGTTGGCCAGCGTGCCGTTCGACGACCCGAGATCGATGTACTCGGTGCGCGCGTCGTCGAAGCGGAGCACGCCGTGCCACTGCGAAACGAAGCCCTCACCGAGCACAACGTCGTTCAACGGGTTCCGGCCGAGGCGCACCGGCGACCGCTCGAACGCGTGCTGCTGCGACGCCCCGGTCTCGAGGTCTTCGATCCGCACCAGGAGCGGGAGCACCGTCGGCTACCCCTCGCCGAACTCGATGCGCCAGTCACCGTCGGGCGCGAGGCCCACATCGAGCCGCGGCGGCAGCTCACCATCGACCAGCCGCTCGAGCACCACGCGCGCAATGCGCGGCATGAGCGAGCCGCGCAGGATGTGATCGATGGTCCGTGCGCCGGTCTCGGTCTCAGTACAGCGCCGCGCGATCTCCTCGACGAGCGCGTCGTCGAAGACCGTCTCCACGCCGTGGTTGAGGCGCAGGCGACCCACGATCGCGCGCAGCTTGAGCCGTGAAATCTCGCGCATGATCGTGCGGTTGATCGGCGCGAACGGGACGATGGTCATGCGCGCGAGCAGCGCCGGCTTGAAGTGCTTCGAGAGCACCGGGCGGATCGCGGTCACGACCTCGTCGACCGTCGGCGGCTCGTCCCGTTCGTACATCTTGGTGATCACGTCGGTCGCCAGATTGCTCGCGAGGATCACCAGCGTGTGGCGGAAGTCGGTCGGGCGCCCCTCGCCGTCATTCAGCGAGCCCTTGTCGAACACCTGGTAGAAGAGGTTCATCACGTCGAGGTCCGCCTTCTCGCACTCGTCGAGCAGCACGACGGAGTGTGGGCGCTGGCGAACCGCCTCGGTAAGGATGCCGCCCTCGCCGTAGCCGACGTAGCCCGGCGGCGAGCCGACGAGGCGCGACACCGTGTGCTTCTCCTGAAACTCGGACATGTTGATCGTCGTCATGAACCGCTCGCCGCCGTAGAGCGCGTCGGCGAGCGCGACCGCTGTCTCGGTCTTGCCGACGCCGCTCGTGCCGACGAAGAGCAGCACGCCGATCGGGGTGCGGGGGTCGCGAATGCCGGCGTGGGCCATGCGGACCGTCTCGCCCACGGTGGTGAGCGCGGCGTCCTGTCCGCGCACACGCTCGCGCAGCCGGTCCTCGAGATTGAGCGCGCCGGTGATCGCGTCCTGCTTCATCTTGCCGGCGGGGATCCCGGTCCAGCTCGCCACGATGCGCGCGACCGCGCCGGCGTCGACGTCGAGGCGTACGAGCGGCTCCTCACCCTGCAGCTTGCTGAGCGCAAGCGCGGCCTGCTCGAGCTGTCCCTTCGCCTCCCCCACCACATTCGCGAGTGCGTCTGCAGGCACCGCCGCCAGCGCCGCGCGGGCCTTGCGCACGGCAGCCACTGCATCGCGCTCGGCCTCCCACCGCAGCGTCATCGCGGCTGCAGCCTCGCGGGCCGCAGCGATCTTTGCGTCGAGCTCAAGCATCGCGCTCGCAGCGATCGGCAGGCCATCGATCGAGTCGCGCACCCACGCCGCGCGCGCACGCTCGCACGCCGAGACCTCTGACTCGAGCGCGACCAACTCCTCCGGCTTGGCGTGCGACTCGACGCGCACCCGCGCGGCCGAAGTGTCGAGCAGGTCGATCGCCTTGTCGGGGAGCTGTCGACCAGCGATGTAGCGCGCCGACAGCTTGACCGCGGCCACCACCGCCTCGTCGCGGATCGGCACACCGTGGGTCTTTTCGTAGGTGGGGCAGATGCCACGCAGCATCAGCACCGCGTCCTCCTCCGAGGGCTCCTCCACCTTCACCGGCTGGAAGCGCCGCTCGAGCGCGGCATCCTTCTCGAAGTACTTCTTGTACTCGGCCCAAGTCGTCGCCGCGACCGTGCGCAGCTCACCACGCGCGAGCGCCGGCTTGAGCAGGTTCGCCGCGTCGTTGCCCGGGCCGCCGCCGGCACCGATCAGCGTGTGCGCCTCGTCGATAAAGAGCACGATCGGCTTGGGCGAGGCCTTGACCTCGGAGATCACCGACTTGAGCCGATTCTCAAATTCGCCGCGCACACTGGCCCCCGCCTGCAGCAACCCGAGGTCGAGACCGAGCAGCTCGACGTTCTTTAGCTGGTCGGGCACGAGGCCTTCGACGATCGCCTGCGCGAGCCCTTCAACGAGGGCGGTCTTGCCGACGCCCGGCTCGCCCACGATGATCGGGTTGTTCTTCCGCCGCCGAGTCAGGATGTCGATCACCTGACGAATCTCTCGATCACGCCCGAAGATCCGATCGATCTCGCCACGTCGTGCCTTGTCAGTAAACGAAACGGTGAAGCGCTTGAGCGCCTCGGTGCCACCGCCAGCGGACGCCGGCGCGGCGCCGCCACCTGACGCATCGGGCGCCGACTCTAGCGACTCGACCGACGGCGCGACGAGGTCGACGAACTCCTTGCGCAGGTCATCGGCCGAGATCGCCTCGAGCTCGGGATAGGTCTCGGCCGTGTAGCGTGAGGCGCGCGCGATGAACGCGCAGAGCAGCGCTCCCGAGCGCAGCCGAACCGCGCTGTGCTCAATCGACGCGAAGAGCCAGGCATCCTCGAACCATTGAAACAGCGACTGCGAGAACACCGGCCGACCGCCGTTTCCGGTCTTGAGCCGACGCAGCGTGTGGTCGATGCGTCCGCGGATCGTCTGCCGATCCTGCTGGAAGTGGGCCAGGATGCGCGCGGCATCGCCGTCCTCGGCGTCGAGCATGGCGAGCAGCAGGTGCTCGACGACGATCTCGTAGCAGGCGCCGGTGGCAGCTCGCCCAACCGCGGCCTCGAGCATCTTGGTGGCGGTTGGGGTCAGACGGCGGACGAGTGACTTCGGTTCAACGCGCATGGAATCTCCCTGCTCGGCGAGTGGTGATGGGTCACCTACAGGCACCCGGACTAAAGGTCGACCCCAATATCATGGAGCTTGCGCGGTTGACGTAGCTGTCCGGGGTCCTAGCGGGTATCTCATCCGTGCTGTAGGCAAACGCCTTCAAGTTGCGGTCGGGCATCGCCGAGAGCACGCCTAGGCTGGCCTCGCCGCCCGGCCGTGCGACCGTCACCCTGACGAGATCATCCTCGGTGGGCCCTCCGAGCGACATGCGGGCAGTAGAGAGGAAGCGAACGTGGTCATACGAGTCGACCATGTTC
>SHYZ01000010.1 GCA_009692535.1 Myxococcales bacterium | reverse complement strand
CGGATGCGTGCGGGGAGCAGTGCGGAGGAGGCGGCTTGGGGAGCGGTGGATGAGCTGGCAACGCGGGGGGCGGGGGGCGGCGGGGTGATTTGCGTGGATGCGCGAGGGCGGATTGGGGTGGCGCACAACACGGTGCGGATGCCGCATGCCTGGGCGAGCGCGGAGGGGGCAGCGGAGGCGGGGGGGGCAGCGGAGGACGGGGTTTGGGCGGCCGTCGCGAGGGAGCGACCGGTAGCGATCACGTCAACCTTTGCGTCGCCGTCGACGACGACGTTGACGTGACCGGCGACGTGACCGGCGACGTGACCGGCGACGTGACCGGCGACGTGACCGGCGACGTGACCGGCGACGTGACCGGCGACGTGACCAGCGACGGCGACGAACTAGCGGGCAGCAGGGTCGGGATCAGCGGTCGGTGACGCGATGTGGCGCGTGCCGCCGCGACGCTCGTAGGCGCGCACGACCTCCTGCACCAGTGGGTGGCGCACGACGTCTACGTCGGTGAAGTAGCAAAAGCGGATGCCGTTGATCCCCGCAAGCACCTCACGCGCCTCGATGAGGCCGCTCTTGGCGCTGGTCGGGAGATCAACCTGCGTGACATCACCCGTCACGACCGCCTTCGAGCCCCAGCCGAGCCGTGTGAGGAACATCTTCATCTGCTCGCAGGTCGTGTTCTGCGCTTCATCGAGAATCACAAACGAGTCGCTGAGCGTGCGGCCGCGCATGAACGCCAGCGGCGCGACCTCGATCGCCCCCTTCGTCATCAGCGCCTCGACGCGGTCGAAGTCGAGCATGTCGTGCAGCGCATCGTAGAGCGGACGAAGGTAGGGGTTGACCTTCTCCTCCATCGAGCCAGGGAGGAAGCCGAGCCGCTCGCCCGCCTCGACCGCGGGACGCGTGAGGATGATCCGCTTCACCTGCTTGTCGACGAGCGCACGCACCGCGAGCGCCATCGCGAGGTAGGTCTTGCCGGTGCCGGCGGGGCCGATGCCGAACACGATGTCGTGGCTCCGGATCGCGTCGACGTAGCGTTTCTGCGCCGCACCCTTCGGCGTGATCGGCCGCGCGCGCCCGGTGATGAGCACCGGTTCGCCGAACATCGTGCGCAGATCAGCGTGCCGATCGGCGGCGAGTGCCCGAGCGGCACGCACGACATCGGCGTCGCCCAGCGCGCCACCGCGACGTGCGAGGGCGTAGAGCTGCTCGAGCAGCGCGCGCGCCAGCGCGACCGCCGCCGCCTCGCCGGTGAGCGTGACTTCGTTGCCGCGCACGCGCGCGACGACGCCGGTCTCGCGCTCGACCGCCTTGAGGTTCGCGTACGCGGTCCCGAGCAGCGCGACCATCGTCGCCGCGTCGTCGAGCACGAGCCGCTCCGTCGCCGCTTTCTGCGCGCCCTGAGCGTCGGAGTGTTCGTCGCGCTCCGCCAAGCAGGAGCGGTGTAGCACGACCGGTCAGCACCGCCTATTCTGCGCGCCATGCGCAACGGTGAGAGCCTCGCTGACCTCGTCGCGACCATGCAGCGCCTGCTCGCGCCTGACGGTTGTCCATGGGATCGCGAGCAGACGCTCGAGACGCTCAAGCCGTTTCTCCTCGAGGAGACGTACGAGGTACTCGAGGCGATCGACGGCGCAGCCGCGGGACACTGCGAGGAGCTCGGCGACCTGATGATGCAGATCGTCTTCCAAGCCGAGCTCCGTGCCGCGCGCGGCGAGTTCACGATCGACGACGTCGTCGCCTCGATCGACACCAAGCTGCGCCGGCGCCACCCGCACGTCTTTGGCGACGCCAAGGCCGGCACCGCTGCCGAGGTGCTGACGCAATGGGATGAAATCAAGAAGACGGAGAAACCGCGCCGCACGCTCGACGGCGTGCCACGCACGCTTCCGGCACTCGCGCGCGCTCACAAGCTGACTGAGCGCGCGGCGATCGTCGGCTTCGACTGGCCGGACGTCGCGGGCGCGCGCGCCAAAGTGGACGAAGAGCTCGGCGAGCTCGACGAAGCGATGACCTCTGCCGATCCCGAGCGCCTGCGCGGCGAACTTGGCGACCTCCTGCTCTCGGTGGTCAATGTTTCACGCAAGCTCGGCATCGACGCTGAGGCGGCGCTGGCCGAGGCCACACGACGTTTTCGCACTCGCTTCGAGCATGTGGAGGACCGGCTCGCCGAGGCTGGCCGTACGCCCAAAGACGCCACGCTGGCCGAGCTCGACGGGCTGTGGGACGAGGCCAAAACCCTCGCACCGCCGGGAGTGTGAGCCTGCCGAGGCGAGGCCGGTCTGCACATGTTGTCCACAGGAGGCTCGCCGAGGGGGTCGCAAGGCCCGAACTGGCGAACGGACCCAAGTAGCTGAAACTAGGACGACGACGGAGTGCCGGATTTACAGACCTACATGTGTCTCCGACGGAGAATCGCTCCCTGGGTACAGCATGTGGATAGCGCAACGCACCCCGCCATCCGGAGCAGCGGCCGCCACATCGAGCGTCGGACAAAGCATTGACACCCCCATCGGCGCACGGTAGGAAGAGGCCCGTTTTTCGGAGTTTCCAAGGAGACGTTCGTGGCCAATATCAAGTCCGCTGAGAAGCGCAACCGGCAGCGCATCCGCCGTCGCGCCCGCAATGTCGCAGTGCTGTCGAAGACCCGCACCTTCGTGAAGCGCGTAGTCGTCGCCATCGCCGATCCCAAGGCCGAGCCGACGGTCGCCCTCGCGATCGCCATCAAGCTGCTCGACAAGGCGGCCCAGAAGGGCGCCATCAAGGCCAAGAAAGCCTCGCGCACGATCTCGCGCCTCACCAAGCGCGTCAACGCGGCCGTCGCGGCTGCGGCGTCCGCCAAGTAGCTCGGTCTCCGCGCGGCGCGCGTGCGCCGCCTTGCCGACGCTGCCTATCGCTCCCGCCTCGCGGCGGTGAGCTGGCTAGCGCCTAGGCGCGGAGGAACTGTCTGGTGCGCTGCCGCGGGGCGCGCCGAGGTTCGTCAGCGCGTCGACCAGCCGCTCGAGCACCAGCTCCTCACCAAGCGCGGCCTTCACGCCGCTCTTTAGATCACGGTCGGCACGCGCAAGCAGACGCATCGCCTTGGCGACCGCGTCGGACGAGAGCCGTCGCGCCTGCACGCCGATCTTGTCGACCACGAACGGCGGCACGCCGAGCTCGCGCGCCATGTCCCCGCCGGAGACGCGCCGCTCCACGAGGTGATGAAACAGCGCGAGTTGGCGAAAATGTCGGGCGAGCATGAGCGTCACGCCGATCGCGCTCTCACGCTGGCGCGTGAGCTTGCCAACGGTCTTGAGCGCGCCGATGCGATCGCCCTGCCCGACCGCGTCGGTCAGCTGGAAGACCGTCTCCTCCGAGGTGTCGGCGACCAGGACATCGACATCGGCGACCGACACCGGCCGCCCCTCCTCGGCATAGAGCGCGAGTTGCTCGATCGCCATCGCGAGGCGCGAAAGATCGTCGCCCGCGACATCGGCGAGCCGCCGCGCCGTGCCTCCGGCGAGCGTCACCCCCGCGCGCCGGGCCTCGGCCTCGACCCACGGAACGAGCTGCTTGGGCGCGGCGAGCTCATGCATGCACCCCGCCTTCTTCGCAGCGAGGAAGAACTTGAGCCGCTTGTCCGCCTTGCCGAACAGCAGCACCACCACCGCGTGCGGCGCCGGCGCGGCAAGGTACGGCGCCAGCGCCGCGAGCGACTCTGCGCCGAGCCCCTCAGCATCACGCACGACCACGAGGCGCTGCTTGCCGAGCATCGGGATCGTCCGCGCAGCGTTCATAATCCCCTGCGCGGTGCTGCCCTTCCCCTCGATCAGATCGAGGTTGAAGGCCCGGGAGACCGGCGTGACGATCGCCTGCGTCAGCGCCTGGACGACGCGATCACAGAGCAGTCGCTCGCCCTCGGCGAAGACATAGACCGGCGCGATCTTCCCGCCACGGATGTCATCCTCGAGCCCGGCCACCGCCCCATTTCTAGCATGTGGTAAAGATCGAGCGCGGTGCTCACGCGCATCACCAGCGATGCGGCGCTCGTCGAGGGCGTGGAGCGCGGACCGACGGCGCTCTTGGTGCAGGACGGCCTGTTCGTCGCGGTGGGCTCGCCCGAAGAACTACCCGCCACCGCCGACATGCGGCGCATCGACCTGCCGGGGCGCGCGCTCATCCCGGGCCCGGTGAACGCCCACGCGCACTCGTTCCAGTCGCTGCTGCGCGGACTCGGCGACGACCTGCCGTTCCTCGAGTGGCGTGACCGCGCGCTCTATCGCTACTCGCCTGGCCTCGGCGCCGATGGACTGCACGCCGGCGCGCTGCTCGCGTTCGGCGAGATGCTGCTGTCAGGCGTCACGACGGTCTGCGACTTCTTTTATGTGAACGACGGCGCCAACGAGAACGCGGCGGCCGTGATCGCCGCGGCCGAGCGACTCGGCATCCGCATCGTGCTCGCGCGCAGCTTCTACGACTGGGACGGCGCGCCGGCCGCGTACCGCGAGACCCCGGCGCAGGCGGTCCGCAATTTCTCGGCGCTGGCACGCGCGCATGCGGGTTCGACGCGCGTCGTCGTGCAGCCGGCGCCGCACAGCCTTCACGGCGCATCGCAAGCGATGATCCTCGCTGCGGCCGGCTGCGCCCGCGACGCCGGCTTGCCGATGCACATCCACCTCGCCGAGGAGGAGTACCAAGTCGGCGACGCGCTCACACGGTACGGCCAGCGGCCACTCCACGCGCTCGCGGCGATGGGCGCGCTCGACGCACGTACTGTCGCTGTCCACGGCTGCTGGTTCGACGACAGCGAGCGTGCGTTGCTCGCCGAGCGAGGCGCCTCGCTCGCGTACTGCCCGGGGTCGAACATGTTCCTCGGCGACGGTGTGACCGACGTGGTCGACCTGCGCGCCCGTGGCGTCAAGGTCGCGCTCGGCACCGACGGCGGTTGCTCGAACAGCCGCGTCTCCGTGCTCGACGAGATGCGCAGCTGCGCGCTGCTGCAAAAGGTAAAGCGCCTCGACGGGAGCGCGATCACCGCCGAGGAGTGCTTCGCGCTCGGCACGCGGCTCGGCGGCGAGGTGCTTGACCTGCCGGTCGGCCGGATCGCGCCGGGCTATCGCGCCGACCTCGTCGCGCTCGACCTAAGTGACCTCTCGCTCTGGCCGAACCTGTCACTCGCAAAAAACGTCGTGTACGCTCTCTCGGCGCGCGCGGTCACCGACGTGCTGGTAGACGGGGACTTCGTGGTGCGCGACCGTCGCTTGGTGAACGTTGCGCTCGAGGAAATTCATGAACGCGTCCGAGATCTCACCCGGGGATGGCGCCGTGGCTGATGCCGAGACTGAACCGGTCGTCGACACGCACGCGGGGCGCAGCGTCGCGCCGACCTCGTGCGAGGTGCCCCTCCTGCATGCACGCTGGGCAGGCCTCCTGTGGGGCGCAGTCGCGCTCGCGCTCGCCCTGCTCTGTGTCCGCGGCGGCGGCCCGGTCGGCTGGACCCTCACCGCGCTCTTCGGCCTCCTCGGCGTGCGCGCGCTCGCAGGCTTCGTCGCGACCTTCCGCCACGCGCCGGGCGTGATCGTCGTCGGGGACGACGGGCTCGCGCTGCCGACAGCCCTCTGCTCGGGCCTGACGCTGGCGGTGCCGTGGGACCGAGTGCGGCACGCATACCACCTCCATCGCGGCTTCTCGCTCACCGGCGCCGGGCCGGTGCTGGTGGTCGAGGTGAGCGGCGGTGGCGTGGGCATCAGCGCCACCGCCGGAAAACTGCGTGACGATCTCTTTGTCTACCCGCGCAGCTGGTTCGGCGGCGAGGACGACCCTCGCCGAATCGCCGAGATCGTGAACCGACGCCTCGGTCGCATCGCGTAGCCGCTCGCCGTCAGCCGCCCCCGCCGTCAGGCGCGCTCGAGCACGGCCACCGTCTCGACGTGAAACGTCTGCGGCATCAGGTCGAGCGGCCACGCGCGCAGGGTCTTGTAGCCGCCCGCCTCACGCAGGGTAGCCAGGTCGCGGCCGAGCGTTGCGGGATCACACGACACGTACACGATCCTTTGCGCACCGACGGTCGCGAGTTTTTCAGCCAAGCCCTCGGTGAACCCGCCGCGTGGCGGATCGACGACGAGCACGTCCCAAGGTCCTGCAAGTGCGGCGAGCACGCGCTCGACCGGCTCGCCGAGCCAACGCGCGCCAGGTGCGTTGCGCGCGCCGACTGCGGCCGCACGTGTGTCCCCCTCCACTGCGACCACCTCGGCGCCGACGAGGTCGCGCGTGAAGTTACCGCTCCCCGCGAAGAGCTCGAGCACCCGCCCATCGGTTCGCGCCTCGGTGGCGACGAGCTGGCGCAGCGCTGCGTTGCCGGCGCTCGACGCTTGCGCGAACAGGTCCGCACGCGCGAGGAATGGACGCGCGTCATCGGCGAGGTCGACCTCGGCAGCGCCGACGACAAGGTCGGGTTGGTCCGGCTCGCGCAAAATCACACCGGCGAGCCCACAGGCGCCGGCAGCGAGCTCCGCCGCCAGCGCCCGCGCGCCGCGCGCCTCGACGAGCGCGTGGACCTCGCCGCGCCCGGTGGCGAGCAGTTCGACCTCGCCGCCGCCGGCAAGTCGCGCCGCGATCACCGTGCGAATCGGCTCGAGCGCAGCCTCGAGCACCGCCTCGAGTTGGAGGCACGACTCGACGTCCACGAGCCGATGCGAGCGCCACGCGCGATAGCCGAGCGCGCCCGAGCGGAGTCGCAGCCGAGCGCGCCGACGCCAACGCTCAGGCGGCACCGGCGACCCGATCGGCTCGACGGCAGCGAGCTCGCGCCGGAGTGCGCGCGCCACGATCTCCTGCTTGGCCAGCCGCTGCGCCGCCCAAGTGACCTGCTGCCACTGGCAGCCGCCGCACGCGGCCTCGCGAAAATGTCGACACGGCGCCTCCGCCCGCCCGGCCCCCGGCTCGATCACCCGCTCGAGCTCTGCGCGCAGCCAGCCCCGATGCTCCTCGACGACCCGCGCGCTCACGACATCGCCAGGCGCCCCGCCCGCCACGAAGACCACCCGGCCATCGGGCTCCCGCCCAACCGCTTCGCCGCCGAACGCCATCGAGTCGATCGAAATGCGCAGCCGCGTCGGCGGTCTCCGCGCGGTGCGCTTGCAACTCACGGCGGCAGCATCCCACGGTTTGACAGCCCCGCCCGCCAGCAGACACGATGCCGCGCATGAACAAGGTCTGGTCCTCGGCCGAGGCTGCTGTTGCCGACATTCCCGATGGCGCCGTGCTCATGTCAGGTGGCTTCGGGCTGTGTGGCAACCCGGAGAACTTGATTCGCGCGCTTCACGCCCGCGGCGTCACCGGCCTCACGCTGATCTCGAACAACTGCGGCACCACCGACAAGGGGCTCGGCATCCTGCTCGCCGCCGGACAGGTGCGGAAGATGGTGTCGTCCTACGTCGGCGAGAACAAGGTGTTCGAGCGGCTCTTTCTCGACGGAAAACTCGAGGTCGAGCTCAACCCGCAGGGCACGCTCGCCGAGCGGATCCGCGCCGGTGGCGCCGGCATCGCGGCGTTCTACACGCCGACCGGCTACGGCACCAAGGTCGCCGAGGGCAAAGAGACGCGCGTCTTTGACGGCAAGCCGCACGTCCTCGAGACCGCGCTCCGCGCCGACTTCGCGCTGGTGAAGGCGTGGAAGGGCGACCGCTGGGGCAACCTCGTCTACCGAAAGACCGCGCGGAACTTCAACCCGATGATCGCCGCCGCCGGCCGCATCACCATCGCCGAGGTCGAAGAGCTGGTGGAGCCAGGGCAGCTCGATCCCGACGGGATCCACACGCCGGGCGTCTACGTGCAGCGCATCCTCGTCGGCGCGAGCTATGAGAAGCCGATCGAGCAGCGCACCGTGCAGAAGCACCAGGGGAAGAGGAGCTGACCATGGCCGCGCTCTCTCGTGAGGCGCTCGCGCGCCGTGTCGCCGCCGAGCTCAAAGACGGCTTCACCGTGAACCTCGGCATCGGCATGCCGACGCTGGTGTCGAACTACATCCCGCCCGGAATCGACGTCGTGCTGCAGTCGGAGAACGGCATGCTCGGGATCGGCCCGTTCCCCGAAGAGGGGCAGGAGGACGCCGACCTCATCAACGCCGGCAAGCAGACGATCACCGAGCTCGCCGGCTCCTCGTACTTCTCCTCCGCCGAGTCGTTCGCGATGATCCGCGGCGGGCACATCGACATGTGCGTGCTCGGCGCGATGGAGGTCTCCGAGGTCGGTGATCTCGCGAACTGGATGATCCCCGGGAAGATGATCAAGGGCATGGGCGGCGCGATGGACCTCGTCGCCAGCGCGCGCCGCGTGCTCGTGATGATGGACCACGCGACCAAGGACGGCGGCTACAAGATCAAGCTCGCCTGCGATCTGCCGCTCACCGGCCTGCGCTGCGTGCACCGGATCTTCACCGAGTTGGCCGTGATCGACGTGACGCCGGCGGGGCTGCTCCTCGTCGAGCACGCGCCCGGCGTGTCGGTCGACGAGATCCAGCGGCTGACTGAGCCGCGACTGTTGATCGCGCCACGGCTCTGCGAGATCGCCGCGTGAGCGCCGGCACCAGCGGCCGCAAGACGCACGCCGACATCCCGATCGACGACCACTACACGCAGGAGACGCTCGACCGCCTCGGCTGGGAAGCTGCGCGTGATCTCGGCGAACCGGGCGTGGCCCCGTTCACGCGCGGCGTGCAGCGCACGATGTACCGCGGGCGGCTCTGGACGATGCGGCAGTACGCCGGCTTCGGCGACGCGCGTGAGTCGAACCAACGCTACCGCTACCTGCTCGCACAGGGGCAGACCGGGCTCTCGGTGGCGTTCGATCTGCCGACGCAGATGGGGCGCGACTCCGACCACCCGCTCGCGCGCGGCGAGGTCGGCAAGGTCGGCGTGGCGATCGCCAGCCTCGAGGACATGCACACGCTGCTCGACCAGCTCCCGCTCGACGAGGTCTCGACCTCGATGACGATCAACGCCACCGCCGCGACGCTGCTCGCGCTCTACATCGCGGTCGCCGATGCACGGGGCGTCACGCGTGCCCGGCTGTCAGGCACGATCCAGAACGACGTGCTCAAGGAGTACATCGCGCGCGGGACGTATATCTACCCGCCCCGGCCGTCGATGCGCCTCGTGACCGACGTCTTCTCGTTCTGCCGCACCGAGACGCCCAAGTGGAACACGATCTCGATCAGCGGCTACCACATCCGTGAGGCGGGAGCCGACGCGGTGCAGGAGGTCGCGTTCACGCTCGCCGACGGCATCGCGTATGTCGAGGCGGCGATCGCCGTCGGACTCGCGGTCGACGAGTTCGCGCCGCGGCTCGCGTTCTTCTTCAACGGCCACAACAACTTTCTCGAAGAGGTCGCAAAGTTCCGCGCTGCCAGGCGACTCTGGTCGAAGATCATGTCCGAGCGCTTCGGCGCGAAGGACCCAAAGAGCCTCGCGCTCCGCTTTCACACCCAGACCGCCGGCGTGACGCTGCAAGCGCAACAACCGCTGGTCAACGTGGCGCGCGTGACGGTGCAGGCGCTCGCCGCGGTGATGGGCGGCACGCAGTCACTCCACACCAACTCCTTCGACGAAGCGCTCGGCCTGCCGACCGAGGAGGCCGCACGGATCGCGCTCCGTACGCAGCAGGTGCTGGCCTACGAGTCGGGCGTGGCCGATTTTGTCGATCCGCTCGCAGGTTCATACGTGGTCGAGGCGATGACCACCGAGGTCGAGCGGCGCGCGGCGGAGCTCATCGCGCGCCTCGACGAGCAGGGCGGCATGGTCGCCGCGATCGAGCGGGGCTGGCCGCAGCGCGAGATCGAGCGCAGGGCCTACGAGCACCAGCAAGCGGTCGAGCGCAAAGAGCGCATCGTCGTCGGCGTCAACGAGTTCCGCGTCGATGGACCCGAGCCGAAGCCGCAGCGAATCGACCCGCGCCTCGAGGAGGAGCAGGTCGCGAGGCTGCGCGCGCTGCGGGCCCGACGGGATGGCGCCGCCGCGACCGCCGCGCTCGCCGCCGTGGCGACCGCCGCGCGCGAGGACCGCAACCTCATGCCGCCGATCCTCGACGCGGTGAAGGCGTTCGGTACGGTCGGCGAGATCGCCGACGCTCTGCGCAGCGTCTTCGGCGAGCACCGCCCCGCGTCGACGCTGTAGCTGCGACGCTATCGCTACGGCTCCGCTCAGCCGGGCCGGGTGACAACCAGGAGGCTGTCGATCGCCAAGGTGCCGGGCGCGTCGGTCACGTCGCCACCGGGCCACGTGACGCTCACGCGCTCGATCACCGCGCATGGGCCAAGGCCAAAGTGGAGCGTGCGCGTACCGTGCCCCACGCCGCCCGGGGCGCTGGTGGAGAGCCGAATCTGCCGCCGACCGCAGGCCTCCAGCTCCACGAGCGCAGCGTCGGTGCGCGCCGAACCGAACGGCTCGAGCCGCACCTGAAGCCAGTGTCCGGTCGATGGCGAGTTGTTCACCAGCAGGCGCGACTCCCTCGGCCACGCATACGCCTCGAACAGGTCGAGGTCGCCGTCAAAGTCGTAGTCGGCGACCGCGCTCGCCCCCTGCCCCACCGTCGGGAACGTCCCCGGCCGGAGGAACTCCTGAAGCTTGTAGGTCGCTCCGAAACGCGCGAACAGGAGATCGCGCTGCACGACGTCCGACTCGAGCAGCACCTCCATCCGCAACCCGTTCATGAACATCTCCTCGGTCATCTCGAGGAGCGTGAGCACGAGAAAGATGTCGAGGTGACCATCGCGATCGAAGTCCGCCGCGACCGGCGACCACGACGAGGTCAGTCGGGTCGCGTCCGCGATGCCGGTCGCGACTGCGTGGTTCTCGAGCAGCCCGTCACGCGACAGCCAGAGTTGGTTCGCGCCGAGGTCGGCGACATAAATGTCGAGCACGCCATCCTCGTCGAAGTCGGCGATTGCGGCGCCCATGCCGTGGTTGTACTCGCCAGCGCCGAGGGCGGGCAGGATGTCCTCGAACACGCCGGTCCCGTCGACGTTGCGCCAGAGCGCGTTCACCTCAAAGTCGATGCTCGCGAAGATGTCGACGTAGCCGTCTTGGTCCCAATCGACCGTCGCGAGCCCGTTGACGCCCCGCGCATCCGACGCCGCGAACGCCCCCGGCACGATGGAGAACGCCGCCCCGTCGTTGTGCAGCAGCTCCGGCGCGGCCATCGCCTCGTTAGGGAGCGCATCGCAGCGGATGTCGCCATCGGCGATGAAGTCGCACACGAGCTCGCCCGCTCCGACGAAGCCGCCGGGGAAAGATGTGGCGAGGAGATCGAGACGACCGTCGCCGTCATAGTCGAGGAACGCCACCCGGTGCACGCCCGCGGTCGTCTTTGCCGCGAGCGACGGCACGCGGTTCGAGACGTCTTGAAAACGACCATCGCCGATACCGCGGAACAGCCGGATCTGGTCGCTGCCGGTGGCGATGGCGACGTCCATCTTGCCGTCCTCGTCGAAGTCGCCCGCCACACAGTCATCGGCAAAGGTCAGCGGCTCGGTGATCCGCACCGGCACGAACGTCCCGTCGCCACGGTTGCGATAGAGCCAGATGCCGTCGCTGTTGACGGCGGCGAGCAGATCCGGGAGACCGTCGTCGTCGAAGTCCTCGAAGATCAGACAATCCACGACGGTGTTCGGTAGGCCAGCTCCCAAGGTCTCGTCGCCGAATTCGACTGGGATCAGCGGCACGGCGTCGGGCAGCGGTATGGCGGTGTCCGGGAGCCCGGCATCGCCTGGGAGCTGCGCAGCATCGGTGGCCCGGGTCAAACCGGGCGGTCCCGAACAGGCGCCGATCACGAGCAGTGCGGCCCATTCCGCCGTGGCGCCGCGTGGCCTCAAGGCATCCCTACGGTGCGACGTGCGCCTCGACGGTGACCGCGCCAACCAGCTTCCCCATCGGCACCAGCGTGCCGGCAGCGATCGTAGTTTTTCCGCCGACGATCACGTTGAACGCGGTGCGAAAGTTCCCCATGTAGAGCTCGAGCACATCGCGACCCGTGGCCGTGAAGCCGACGGTGAAGGTGCCAACCTCGCCCCCCTGCATGCTCGGGATCAGCCCCACCGGCTCGGCGCGTTCATCGCTCGCGTCAGTCACGTCGATCGGCGCGAGGTAGACGGTGAGCTCCGGCGTGGCGACGTTGAGCGTGTTCTCGGTGACCTTGAAGGCGATCGTCTCGACCGTCACCTCGATCAGCGGCTTGTCGTCGACCACCGACAGCTCGGCCGACTCCTGTGCGAGGTCGAACATGTGCCGCATCGACATCGACACGGTCGCCTCGCAGGTCCCGGCGGCGCCGCACGCCACCGAGCAGGCGGCGCCGGCGCACAACTCAGCGGTGCTGGCAGCGCAGTCAGCGGGGGGACAGGGCACCGCGGGAATCGTGCCCATGCCCTGGACCTGCCACGCCGCGGTGTCGACGGTGAACGCCTTTTCGGGCAGCCGCAGATCAAAGGCGGTGACGTCGAGATCGATGAGTCCACATCCGGCAAATAGCACCGCGACCAAGGCAGGAACTAGGCGAGACATCGGAAGATCCTCCAAGGCGGAAGCGTAACATGCGGGTCAAGTATGCCCCGGCGCGCGCGCGGCGCCGTGACCCGGATCACCGACGGTGCGCGCCGCTCAGCAAGGCGGCGATGATCTCATGCGCCACGCCGTAGGGATCGGTCCGTCGGGCAGCAATGTCGTCGGCCAGCGCGTCGATCCCGCCGCGCTCGACGAAGGCGGCTCGGGTGACCTCGGCCAACCCCTCCTCGATCAACTCGGCAAGCTGGGCCGCGGCGCGCCTGCGACCACGCTCACGGCCGTCCGCCCCCGCAGTCTCGACGCGGTGCCGATCGATCGCTGCGACGAGCAGCTCGAGACCGTCCCCGCGCAGCGCGATCGTCTTCACGATCTCGACCTCGCGCGCACCGGAGCCGTGGCGGAGCTCGAGCATGTGCAACAGATCTCGCACCGCGCGGTCGGCGCCCTCGCGGTCGGCCTTGTTGACGACGAGCACGTCGGCGATCTCGAGGATGCCGGCCTTGATCGCCTGGATGTCGTCACCGAGGCCAGGCACGGTGACCACCACGGTGGTGTCGGTCGCGGCCATCACGTCGATCTCGTCCTGCCCGACGCCGACGGTCTCGACCAGCACCACATCGCAGCCCATCGCGTCGAGCACCGAGACCACGTCGCAGGTCGAGCGTGACAAGCCGCCAAGGTGCCCGCGCGTCGCCAGCGAGCGGATAAAGACGCCCGGGTCGGTCGCGTGGCGCTGCATGCGGATCCGGTCGCCGAGGATCGCGCCGCCGGTGAACGGCGAGGTCGGGTCGACGGCGACCACGCCGACCCTCTTGCCCGCGCCGCGGTAGCGCTCGATCAACCCGTCGACGACGGTCGACTTGCCGGCGCCGGGGTTACCCGTCACGCCGATCACACGCGCTCGACCGGTGTGCGGGTAGAGCAGCCGGAGCTCGGCGATGGCCGAGGGGAGCCGATCATCGAGGTCACGCATGAGCCGCGCCGCCGCACGCTCGTTGCCGGCGAGGATCTCGTCGATGCGGCTCATCGGCGCGCCATGCTCAGCCCGTGACCGTCGGGCCGAAGAGGTGCCGCGCGAGGAGGATCCGCTGCACCTCGTTGGTCCCCTCGCCGATCTCGCACAGCTTCACATCGCGCAAGTAGCGCTCCACCGGAAACTCGCGCGTGTAGCCGTAGCCGCCGAGGATCTGGATCGCCGTGTCGCAGACCCGCGTGGCCATGCGCGCTGCGATGAGCTTGGCCATCGACGACTCGCTCGGCGTGCGCACACCCTGGTCCTGCAGCCACGCCGCGCGCCGCACCAGCAGCCGCGCAGCGTCGACCTGTGTCGCCATGTCGGCCAGCATCGCCTGGATCGCCTGGTGCTTCGCGAGCGCCACGCCGAACTGAACGCGCTGCTTGGCGTAGGCAACCGCCTCCTCGAGCGCGCCGCGCGCGAGGCCCACGGCCATCGACGCGATGCCGATCCGGCCGCGCTCGAGGATGCGAAGCGTGTCGGTGAAGCCGTGGTCCAGCGCGCCGAGCCGCTGCTCATCGGGCAACTCGACCTCCTCGAGGATCAGCTCGGCCGTATCCGAGGCGTGGAGCCCAAGCTTCTCGAGCTTCTTCCCGGCGCGAAATCCGCGCTGCCCCTTCTCGACGATGAACGCGGTCATGCCGCGCTGCTTCTTCTCGGGCGTGGTCGACGCGAGGATCACGAACACGCCGCCGACCGACCCCTGCGTGATGAACGTCTTCTGCCCGTTGAGCACCCAGCGATCGCCGCGCCACTCGGCGCTGGTCCGTGCGGCGGACGCGTCGGAGCCAGAGCCCGGCTCGGTGAGCCCCCACGCGCCGAGCGCCTCGCCCGACGCGAGCCGCGGCAGGTAGCGCTGCTTCTGCGCCTCGGAGCCGGCGATCTTGATGTGTCCCGAGCAGAGCGAGTTGTGCGACGCGACCGTGAGACAGACCGAACCGTCGGAGCGTGCGAGCTCCTCGATCACGATCGCCTGATCGGCGAGCGGCATCCCGGTGCCGCCGTACTCCTCGGGGATGTTCATCCCGAGCAGGCCGAGCTCGGCGAGCTTGGGGACCACCTCGTGTGGAAAGGCTTCGGCCTCGTCCCAGCGCCGCGCGTTCGGCGTGACCTCGCGCGCACAGAACTCGCGCACGGTCGCTTGCAGCAGTCGCTGTTCCTCGGAAAGCTCGAAGTTCATGGCGTCACTATCTCCTGAAGCGCTGCTCGGCGCCGGCCGGCGTATAGAACTGCACCGCGTCGAGCTTGCTGTCGCAGCGGAACGAGTGCGGTGTGTCGGGCGGAATGTACACGGCCATGCCCGGCTCGATCGGGACGTGCCGTCCAGCGATGGTCATCGTGCCTCGGCCGGCGAGCACGAACAGCAGCTCCGCCGCGCCGGCATGAACGTGCTCGGGAACGACGGCCTCCGCGTCGAGGCTCAGCCGAGTGAGCGCAGCCTCACGGTCGCCACTCGCCGCGGCGTCAAACAGGATTCGGGCCGCGCCCTTGCCGCCGAGGATCGGCAGCGCGGGCACCGACTCGCCGCCGACCACCCGCGGCACGGGCGCCGACCGGTCAGGCGTGCGCTCCGCCTTCGCGAGCATCACGGTCGCGCCGTCGCCGCGGGCGGCGGGATCGACGATGGCGCGCTCCGGCCCGGCGGGAGCGTAGAGCACGAGAAAGCGCGACGGGCTCCGCTTGCAGCAGGTCGCGGTCAGGCCGTGCGCGACGCCGGCGGGCACATAGACCGCGTCGCCCGCGCGCAGCTTGTGCCCCTTGCCGCCGGAAAGGTCGCGCACCCGCCCCTCCCCTTCGAGCAGAAAGATCACCTCGGCGCTGGTGTGGCGATGCAGCGGCACGTCGCGACGCGGGCCGAGCTCGAGCAGCAGCAGCGACGCGCGATCGGCGGCCACCGACGCGCCATCGAGCAGCACGCGCAGCGCGCTCTTCCGATCACCGTGCCGCGTGGCGTCCTCGACGCGCACTGTGTGCTGCCAGCCCGGACTGTCAAAACGCAGCGGCAGCTCGAGCGCTGAGCTACTGAGCCCCGCAAATGTCCAACTGGCCGCGAGCATTTTCACGCAGGCCGCGAGTGCCGCGTCCCCGACGCTGTCACGCAAGAGCTCCACGCCGCGTACGGCGCCACTCTCGGCGAGCTCGAGCCGCAGCAGGAGCTCGCCCGCGAGACGGTAGTCGTCAGCCGCGCCCTTCTCGTAGCAGCGGTGCAGCGCGACGCGCGCGCCCTCGAGCACGACGGAAATCGGGTCGTCGTCGGGCGCGGCCGACACAGCAGGCAGCGGCGGCGCAGCATCCGCAGCCGCGGGGAGCAACGCCACGCAGGCCAGCGCGAGCCACGCGAGGCGAGTGTGGGTCACACGCGCGCCTCGGCCCGCGGGCGCACGACGCGCTCCACCCACTCCACGATCTCCTGCGTGGTCGTGCCCGGCTTGAAGATCGCCGCCACTCCTTGTGCTGCCAGCACCGGCAGATCGTCGTCGGGGACGATGCCGCCGCCAAACACCAGCACATCGCCCGCACCACGTTCGCGCAGCGCCGCCATCACCGCTGGAAAGAGCGTGAGGTGCGCGCCCGACATGATCGAGAGGCCGACTGCGTCGACATCCTCCTGCACCGCCGTGGCGGCGATCATCTCGGGCGTTTGGTGCAGCCCGGTGTAGACGACCTCGTAGCCCGCGTCCGAGAGGGCGCGCGCGACGACCTTGGCGCCGCGATCGTGGCCGTCGAGGCCAGGCTTGCCGACCAGAATGCGGAGCTTCTTTACGGTGCGCGCGGGGCTCGTCATGAGGTTCCTCGTTTCATGTGGCACGGAGTGGGGCTGTTGGTCAGCGCGGGCGAAGCAGCTCGCGGGCGATCACGATGCGCTGAATCTCGCTCGTCCCCTCGTAAATGCGCGTGACCCGCGCGTCGCGCAGGTAGCGTTCGACGGGGAAGTCGCGGGTGTAGCCGTAGCCGCCGTGGAGCTGGATCGCCGCGTCGCACACGCGCGAGGCGGTCTCGCTGGCGACGAGCTTGGCACGCGCGGCGGCGCCGGAGAACTGCAGGCCGGACTGCTTCTTCCACGCCGCGAAGAGCACGAGGAGCCGAGCGGCATCGCGTGCGGTCGCGAGGTCGGCGAGCGTCGCCCGGGTCGCCTGGTGTTGGGCCAGCGGCACGCCGAACTGGACGCGTGCCTTCACGTAGCTCGTCGTGGCCTCGAGCGCCGCGGTCGCAATGCCGACCGCCTGCGCCGCGATGCCGATTCGACCGCTATCGAGCGCGGTCATCGCGATCTGAAAGCCGTCCCCGGGGCGCGCAAGCAGCGCGTCCTCGCCGACCTCCACGCCGTCGAGCACGAGCGGCACGGTGGAGGAGCCACGCAGCCCCAGCTTCTCCTCGGGCCGCCCCGCAGACAGCCCCGGCGTGCCGCGCTCGACGAGGAACGCTGACAGCCCACGCGTACCAGCGCCAAGCGGCGCAGTCCGCGCCCAGACCACGAACAGGCCGGCGTGCGAGCCGCTGGTGATCCACTGCTTGGCACCGTCGAGCCGCCAGCCCCGCGCGGTGCGAGTCGCCGTGGTGGTGAGTGCGCCTGCGTCGGAGCCGGCCTGCGGCTCGGAGAGCGCGAACGACCCGCACAGGTACTCGCCACCGACGAGCCGCGGCACATGTCGCTGCCTTTGCGCGTCGGTGCCCCAGCGCGTGATCAGCTCCGCCGCCATGTGGGTCACGCTCACCGCGACGGCGACCGACGCATCGGCGCGCGCGAGCTCGATCATCGAGAGCGCGAACGCGACCGTGCCCGCCTCGGCGCCGCCAAGCGATGCCGGCAGCGCGATGCCGAGCAGCCCGAGGCGCGCGAGCTCACTGAGCTCCTCGACGGGGAACCGCTCACTCCGGTCGCGTTCGGCCGCACGAGGCGCGAGCAGCCGCGTGGCGACATCACGCGCGGTCTTCTGAATCAGCGTCTGCTCCTCGGTCGGCTCGAAGCGCATGGTCATGGTCTCACCCACGCGGCCGACAGCTTGGTCACCGTGCCGAGCGGGTCCTCGAGCTGCCACGCGAGAGCGCGCGCGTGCGCACACTCGAGCCATCCGTCGCTCGGCGCCTCGCCGCCATCGGCAGCAAAGCCGGCCGAGAGCACCGCGCCCCCCGGACCGACATAGACCGTGACCCGCGCACGGTCGGGTCCCCCGGCACACGCGGCGAGCGCGCCGATCGGCTGCGCGAGCTCACGCGCAGCGCGCGGCGCTGGCAGCGTCAGAACCCGCCCCTGCGCCGGGAACTCGAGCGGAAAGACGAACTCCCCCTCCGCGCCTCCCTCAGGGCGCGGGAAGGTGAGCTCACGGATCCGCGTGAGCAGACAGCGCTCCGTCGGCCATGAGCCGAGATCCGACACGGCGATGTGCGCGCGCACAACGCGCCCGGCACGGTCGACGCGCACCTTCAGCTCCACGTCGCCGGCCAGCCAGCGCACCTGCGCTGTGGCGCGCTGCCAGCAGCCGACCAAGTCATCGAACGCCGCCGCCACCACCGGGGTCACAGCGTCGGGGTCCATCCGTCCGAGCGTGCCCGCGACCTCGAGTCCGTCGCCATAGGGGTCACCTGCAGGCGCTACCACCGACGGCGGCGCGGCATCCGGCGTCGGCGTCGGCGTCGGCGCGCGCATGGTCTCAGAGTCGCCGTGCGGCGCGCCGCCACAGGAAGTGATCAGCGCGACCAGCGCGACCGTCCTCCACGAGTTCCACGCCAACGCGACCATCCGCTACTGCGGTGCCTACGGATCGAACGAGTATTGGTAGGTGAACGCCACGTCGGCGCCCGGTGCCGGGAGGTCCCACGCCAGGACGCGCGCGACGACACAGCGCGCCACGTCGGCCGAGCCGAGCGTATCGCTCACGACCTTCACGTCGCGCGCATGGCCGTCGGCGCTCACCACCATCGTGAGCAACACCTTGCCACGCGAACCCTTCACGACCTGCCCCGACTCGAGCGCCTCCACGTAGCAACGCACGACCATCTTTTGCTTGGCCTCAAACTCGGCGTCGATGTCGTCGAGCTGCGCCGGATCCGGCGTTGCAACCACCGCTTCGCCAGCAGGTTCCGTTTCCACAGGCCCCGCCGGCTCCTCGGCCCCACGCACCGCCGCACCGCCGCACGCGGCAAACGCGACCCAGCCGATCCACCCAATCACGAAGCTCCGCATGGTGTCCTCCTCGCGCTCCCGTCCACCTAGTCCTTGAGCAGCCCCGCCGCAATCACGAGCCGCTGAATCTCGCTCGTCCCCTCGTAAATCTCGGTGATCTTCGCGTCGCGAAAGTGCCGCTCCACCGGGTAGTCGGTCATGTAGCCGTACCCGCCAAAGATCTGCACCGCCTCGCGCGCCGCGCGGTTCGCCACATCCGACGCGTAGAGCTTCGCCATCGCCGACTCGCTGCCGTGACGCGCGCCCTGATCCTTCATCGCCGCGGCACGCAGCGTCAGCAACCTTGCCGCGTCGATTTCAGCGGCCATGTCGGCCACCTTCCACTGGATCATCTGGTGATTCGCGATCAGCGTGCCGAAGGTCTTGCGCACCGACGCGTACGCGACCGAGTCCTCGAGACACGCCCGCGCGATGCCGAGCGCCTGCGCCGCGATCCCGATCCGTCCGCCATCGAGCGTGCTCATCGCGACCTTGAAGCCGCCGCCCACCTCGCCGAGGAGCGCATCAGTCGGAAGCCGCACCTCGTCGAAGAACATCTGGCACGACTGCGAGCCACGGATGCCGAGCTTCTTGTCGGGCGGCCCGAGCGTCAGCCCCTTGACGTCGGTCGGGCAGAGGAACGTGGTGATCCCTTTGTGCCCAAGCGCGGCGTCGTTCATCGTGTGCAGCACGATTACGTTCGCGTTCGGACCGTTGGTGATCCAGTTCTTCGTGCCCGAGATCACCCACTCGTCCCCGACGAGCCGCGCGGTCGTCTTCTGCGCCGCCGCGTCGGAGCCAGCCTCCGGCTCGGAGAGCGCGAAGCAGCCGAGCATCTTTCCCTGCGCGAGCGGCGTGAGCCAGCGCCGCTTCTGCGCGTCGGTGCCGAACTTGAGGATCGGATCGCAGACCAGCGAGTTGTTCACGCTCATGATCACGCCGGTCGACGCGCAGGCGCGAGAGATCTCCTCCATCGCGAGCACATACGCGACCGTGTCGAGCCCCGCGCCGCCCCACTCCTCCGGCACGGCGACGCCGAGGAAGCCGAGCTCGCCGAGGCGCGCGACGAGCTCCTTGGGGAAGCGGTGCTCGGCATCGATCTCGGCAGCTTTCGGCAACACCTCGCGCGTGGCGAAGTCCTTGGCGACCGCCTGTGCTTGCTGCTGCTCGTCGGTGAGCGAGAAATCCATGATTATCCTCCCTCGAAGCGCGCGGCTCGCTTCTCCAGGAAGGCGCGCATGCCCTCCTTCTGATCGGCGCTGTCGAAGAGCAGCGCGAACGCCTGTGCTTCGAGCGCACACGCCTCCGCGAGCGGAAGCGATTGCCCCGCGTGCATGACCCGCTTCGCCGCCGCTACTGCGAGTGGACCCTTCTGCGCGATCTTCTCCGCCGTCGCGCGCGCCCGCGGCAACAGCTCTGCCGCCTCGACCACTTGATCCGCGAGACCGATCCGATAGGCCTCGTCCGCGCCGATCACCTCGCCGGTGAAGATGAGCTCGCGCGCCTTGCCAAGCCCGACGCGACGCGCGAGCCGCTGCGTGCCGCCAAAGCCCGGGATCACCCCGAGGTTCACCTCCGGTTGGCCGAAACGCGCGCCGCGCGCGGCGTAGATGAAGTCGCACGAAAGCGCGAGCTCACAGCCGCCGCCGAGCGCGAAGCCGTTCACCGCAGCGATCCAAGGCAGGCGCGACGACTCGAGCGCCGCCGCCAACGCGCCGCCCTTGAGCGAGAGTGCATGCGCACGCGCGGGCGACAACTCGGCCATCGCCGCGATGTCCGCACCGGCGACGAACGCCTTCTCGCCGCCGCCGGTCAGGATCACCGCACGCAGCTCGTGGGCCTGCTCGAGCTCGGCCGCGAGTGCCGCGAGTTCGTCGAGCGTCGCCTCGTCGAGCGCGTTCAGCGCCTTGGGCCGGTCGATGGTGAGCAGACAGATCGCGCCCTCGCGCTCGCTGCGCACGTTCGTCGTAGTGGTCATGCTCGTCTGTCCTTCTCCAGCCTAGGACGTCGGGCGGCTCAGCCGACCTTTACGCCGGCTTCGTAGCGATAAAATCCCCGGCCCGACTTGCGGCCGAGCCAACCCGCAGCGACGTACTGCCGCAGCAGCGGGCAGGGTCGGTACTTGTCCTCGCCCAGCTCGCGGTGCAGCACCTCGGCGATCGCGAGCGTGGTGTCGAGGCCGATGAGATCCGCGAGCTCGAGTGGACCCATCGGGTGGTTCAGCCCGAGCTTTATGCCGGTGTCGATGTCGACCTCGGTGCCGATCCCCTCGTAGAGCGCGAAGCAGGCCTCGTTCAGCAGCGGGATCAGCACGCGGTTCACGATGAAGCCCGGCACGTCGCGCGCGGTGACGGTGGTCTTGCCGAGCCGCTGCGCCAGCGCCAGCGTGGCAGCGAGCGTCTCATCGGAGGTGGCCAGGCCGCGGATGACCTCGACGAGCTTCATCACCGGCACTGGGTTCATGAAGTGCATGCCGATCACGAGCGTGGGGCGCGCGGTCGCAGCGGCGAGCTTGGTGATCGAGATCGACGAGGTGTTCGACGCGAGGATCGCGCCGGGACGAAGCACGCGATCGACCGCACTAAAGATCGACCGCTTGATCGCCTCCGACTCGGGCGCCGCCTCGACCACCAGGTCGCAGTCGGCAAGCGCCGACACGTCGCCCGCCGTGCGCAGTCGCTCCATCGTCTGCGCCTGCGCGGCCGCATCGAGCTTCCCTTTGGCGACCAACTTGGCGAGCTGTTCGCCGACGCGCGCGCGCCCCTTTTCGGCGATTTCCGCCCTCGCATCGACCAGCACCACGTCGAGTCCGGCCTGCGCGGCGATCTGCGCGATGCCGCCCCCCATCTGTCCGGCGCCGACGACGCCGATCCGCTGAATGATCATGCTCATGGCTAGACCCGCTCCACGAGCAGAGCGATCCCCTCGCCACCGCCGATGCAGAGCGAAGCGCCGCCCCGCGCTGCGCCGCGCGCCGCCATCGCGTAGAGCAGCGTGACCAGCACGCGCGCGCCCGACGCACCGATCGGGTGGCCGAGTGCGACCGCGCCGCCGTTCACGTTCACGCGCGCAGCGTCGAGCCCGAGCAGCTCGTTGTTGGCGAGCGCCACCACCGAGAACGCCTCGTTGATCTCCCAGAGATCGACCTCGCTCGGCGCCCACCCGGCACGGCGACACGCATGCTCGATCGCTCCTGCCGGCGCGGTGGTGAACCACTCGGGCGCCTGCGCCTTTTGCCCCCACGCCACCACGCGCGCCAGCACCTTGATGCCTCGCTCACGCGCCACGTCGGCGGCCATCAGCACCACCGCCGCCGCGCCGTCGTTGAGTGATGATGCGTTGCCGGCGGTGATCGTGCCGTCCTTCTGGAACGCCGGCCGCAGCGACCCGAGCTTCTCGATGTCGCCGCGCCCCGGCTCCTCGTCGACCGTGACAAGCTTCGGCGGACCCTTCTTCTGCGCGAGCTCCACCGCCGCGATCTCCGCGTCGAAGCGCCCTTCGCGCTGCGCCGCGAGCGCGCGACGGTAGCTCTCGGCGGCGAACGCGTCCTGCGCCTCACGCGAGATCTTTCGCTCGCGCGCGCAGAGCTCGGCACAGCTGCCCATGTGTACCTGCCCGTACGGATCCCAGAGGCCGTCGTGAATCATCGAGTCGAGCACCTGCTGGTGCCCCATCCGGTAGCCCTCGCGCGCGCGTGGCAGCAGGTACGGCGCCTGCGACATCGACTCGAAGCCGCCGGCCACAACGACCTCGGCGTCGCCCGACTGGATCGACTGCGCGCCGAGCAACACCGCCTTGAGCCCCGAGCCGCAGACCTTGTTCACGGTCGTCGCCGGCACCGACGGCGGCAGACCCGCGCCGAGCACCGCTTGCCGCGCCGGGGCCTGCCCAACGCCGGCGGGGAGCACGCAGCCGAGGTACGCCTCCTGTACGGCATCGGGCGCCACGCCCGCGCGCTCGATCGCTGCGCGGATCGCGACCTTGCCCAGCTCGGGCGCGGCGACCTGCGCAAACACGCCCTGAAAAGATCCGATCGCGGTGCGCGCAGCACCCACGATAACGACGTCACGCATCTTTTTCAGCCTCGGCAGGTTGGTGTTAAGCTGGCCCGGAGGTCGACGACTCCGCCTCAAAGCCTCGAAATGCTTATTCCACGCGCCGCTCGACTGTCAAGCCGAGCCCTTCGACCAGAGACGCTCACGCATCGCGTCGCCCGACGCTGTGCCCTGCTCGCGCTCACGTTTGTGGGCGCTTGTCTCCCGGAAGGCGACTCGTTTCAACTGCGCGTGCACCAGGCGCCGGCGCCCGACTCGAGCGGCAGGTGCCCGCTCGATCCACCGCGTGAGACGCCTGCCCAGGCGCCGGACGACATCGAGACCTTGCGCCTGTCGTGGCGCATCCCGGGCGGACCGCTGCTCTGCGATGCCGTGATGGCGCGCGACGGGCGCGCCCGATCGATCGCGCTCCCCGACGGCGCGGGCGAGGTCGAGCTGGTGGTCGAACTCTACCGCCGCGATCGCGACGCCAACACGCGGCTGCATGCGTCGGGCACCGTGACGGCACTCGCGCGCGACGAGCTGACAGGCGAGATCAGCGTGCTGCTCTCTGACGCGGGGCGATTTCGCTGCGCGCCCGGGCGTCTGGTTCGACCACGCGCGTTTCACTCGGCCACGCCGCTGCCCAATGGCGACGTGTTGCTGATCGGCGGACTCGTGCCGTCGGGCGCCGCGTTCGATCTCGGCGTGAACGCGGGCGGCGAGCCGACCGGGGGCTTCTACGCGACCGACTCGGTCGAACTCTACGACGCGCGCCGTGGCGTATTTCGCGAGCTCCAAGCGCCCGGTCTCGTCGCGCGCGCCTTCCACGACGCGCTCCTGCTCACCAGTGCAACCGATGGCACGTTTCGTCTGCTGCTTACCGGTGGCGTCGCCGTGGTCGGCGATCCCACGCGCATCCCGGCGGCCGATGGCGTCCGCGAGGACGAGTCAAAGCAGCCGTTCCGCTTCGTGCCTGCTCCCGGGGCGATCTCGGCGCCGAGCGAGATCATCATTTACGATCCGTCGCACGACAGCCTGACCGTCGAGCCGGCCGGCGCGAACAGCGCGTCAGCGCGCCTCTTCGGTGCAACGACGCACGACGGCTCGCCGCCGCTTGCCGCCGGCGGCTGGACCGACTACCCGGGCCTGCCCGACACGACGCTCGACCTGCTCGACCCGCGCACCGGCGCACGCCGCGCCGGGACCGCAGTGCTGCCGTCGCTCCGCGCGGGGGCGACCCTCACGCGCCTCGACGAGGACGTCGCGCTACTGCTCGGCGGCAACCTCGGCAGCGGGTTGGGCTCGGAAGCGATCGAGAGCACGCTCGTGGTCACCGGGCTTGCGGGCGACGCGCCGTTGGTGAGCCCGACCGCATGGACGCCCGACGGCCCGCCGCTGCCCGCCCGCGCGTTCCACACCAGCACCGCGCTCAACGCCGGGCAGCTGCTCGTTGTCGGGGGCTTTGCCGTCACGAGCGGGGTCACCGCCGAGCCGACCGGGCCGCTCGCGATGGTGCTCACCTATGCCCCGGGCGGCACGCTCCCCGCGTGGACCCCAGTTGGGCCGGTGGACGCGCAACCGGTCGCCTACCACGACGCCATCGCGATCGTCGGCGGCGACGTGCTGGTCACCGGCGGGAGCCCGATGACGGCACGCGCCGGTGTGCCCTGTCCTGATGGCGCGCTCGCCACTCACCACTGTGCCGTGCGTGACGCGTGGCGGTGGTCGGCGCGCACCGCGACCTTCGCGCTGCTCACCGGGCTGCTCGAGCCGCGCTTCGCGCACCGCAGCGCAACACTCGCCGGCGGCGGCGTGCTGCTCACGGGTGGGCTCGCATGGCGCGCAGCCGAGGGCGCACTGATCGGCGTGCCCGAAGCCGAGCTCTACAACCCGCACGACGGCACGATCGATCCGCTGCTCGACGCGCTGCCGCCCGGCGCCACGCGCGCCCCGGGCGATGTCGCACGCAACGCCGCCGGCCAGCCGGTCGCGTTCTGTCCGCTCAGCGAGGTCGCGGAGTGAGCCCGGCGAGCTCGACGACGATCTTGCGCGTGCCTGCTTCGACGGCGAGCCGACGCGAGGCGTGGGCGGCACCGAGCGGGCCGCGCACCACCAGCTCCACGCGATAGACGCCCGGGCGCAGGCGCGTGGTCTGCACGACCTCGGACGCGATCCGGCGCGAGCGAAAGTGCGCCGCCGGCTCACCACCGGCCTCGGGGCGCAGCGTGGCCTCGAGCTCGTCGGCCGGAGTGCCTTCGGCCAAGCGGTAGACGATCGTGACGCTGACCGGTCGGTCGCTGCCGAGCAGCAGACGCCCGCCGACGAAGATCAGGACGAGCAGCAGGATGAGTCCTGCGAGGCGGCGGAGGCGAGCACGCACGAAGGCCGACAACCTAGCAGCGTCGTCGGATTCTTGCCCAGCGCGGCGGTGCACCGGAAGCTGGTTCCATGCGCGCAGTGATGATGCTCGCCGGCGTGGTGCTGGCCACGACAGCGTGCGCGCCGCGTGCGATGCCGTATCGCTTCCGCGCTCCGGTGCTCGGGGGCGTGGCGGCCGCCGAACCGCGTGGCGCCGCCGAACCCGCACAGCCCAACGCCGGGCGTGTGGCCGCCGCACACACGCTACCGACTGCGCACCGTCTCGGTGTCGGCGCCGCCGACGCCCGGCACGCAAGCGCCACAGCACGCCGCCCGCGCATCCCGGTCTCAGCGCCGTACGCAACCGCCACGGGCGCGCCACGCGCGACGGCATCGGCTGCTCGCCCACGTGACGCCCGCTCACTCGGCTCCAGCCCCAAGGTGCCCATCGTCACGAGCCGCGCCGCGACCACGACTGAGTCGGACCGCACCGCCCCCCTTGCCCACGTCGGCGTACGAACGCCACTCGGTGCGTGGCCGTTCGCACGACTCCTCCTTACAGAGCTCGGCGCGCGCGTGGGTGGTGACCTCGCCTCGCTGCCCGACGGCTCCGCGCTCCTCGCCGCACTCCGTCCGCGACTCCTGAGCGTCGACGGCGCCGAGGTCGGCGACCTACTCCTCTTCGATGGCGGCGACACCATCGGCGTCATCACCGGGCGCGGCGCGAGCGGCGCGATCGAATTCGTCTACGCGCAGCGCAAGGTCGTGCGGCGCGGCTGGCTCCACGTCGTCGAGCCGTCGCGCCAGCGCGACGAGGCCGGCCGCGTCCTCAACACCTTCGTGCGCCCCTACTCAGCGTCGGACCGTTCCGCACAGCGGCACCTCGCGGGCGAGCTCTTCGTCGGCCGTCTCGCTGCGGCCAGTCTCATCCGCTGACAGCGACGCCAGCTGCGCGCTACGCTCCGCGCATGCGCCTGCCCCCCGCTCTCCTCGCGCTGCTCGCCGCGCTCGCCAACGCCGGTTGCGGCGGACCGCCCGCTGCAGCGCGCAGGGCCGAGGCGCTGCTCGTGGCTGGCGATGTCGTCGGCGCCGAAGCGCTGGTCGCCGCCGAGTTGCCGCGACACCCGCGCGAGCCGCTGCTCTACCGCGTGCGCATCGGCGCGCGGCTGCTCTCGGGCGACGCAGCCGGCGCGGTCGCGGCCTACCGCGAGCTCACCACGCGCCTCGGCAGCGACGAGTCCGTGACCTTGCGCGCGTTCGCTATCGCCACGCTCTGGCAGGCGCTCGCCTCGCCTAGCGCCGATGCGCGACGGGCCGCCGTCGAGGCCGCGGTGGCGCTCGACGAGGAGGAACTCGCCGACCCGGTCGCGGCCCTGCTCGCGGATAACGACGAGGTGGTACGCGCGAGCGCCGCCGCCGCGCTGCTCACCGCTCACCCCGACGCGCCCGAAATCCTCGCGCTCGCGCTCGCCTCCGATGAGCCGGCCGCACGCGCACTCGCCGTCGGCGCACTCGCTGCGCGCCTTGGGCGGCACGCGGCTGCCGACCTCGTCGCCGCACTCGATGATCCAGACGCGAGCGTGCGCCGCGCCGGCGTGCAGGCCCTGGTCCGCGCGGGGTTGCACGAGCGCGCCGCCGCGCTCCTAGCGCTAGCGCAGCGCGATCCGTCAGGACCGGTTCGCGCCGCCGCGCTCCGCGCACTCGCCGATTTCGGCGCGCACGCCGAGGCAGCGCTGCCGGCGTTCGCCGATCCGTTCCTCGGCGTACGCCTCGCCGCGGTCGTGCTTGCCGCGCGTAGTACCGGGGCGCAGCCCGACGAGCGCCGCGCCGCGCTCGACCGTGCCGCAGCCGGGACAGACCTGCACCTCGCGCTCGCCGCCGCCACCGCGCGAGCGCGTAGCGGTGACCGCACCACTGCCGCATCGGTGCTCGCCAGCGCGCTCGCCGCGGGCGATCCCACCGTGCGCGTTGCAGCCGCCGGCGCGGCCGCCGACCTCGTTGGCACCGACGCCCCCCGCGCGCTCGCCGGTCTCGCGGTCGACGTCGACCCAACCGTGCAACTCGCCGCGGCGCGCGCACTGCTCGCCCTCGGCCGCACCGACGCCGCGCTCCCGGTGCTCACGCGCGTCCTCCTGCTCGCCGAGGACGCGCTCCGGCTCGACGCCGCGCTGCTCCTGGTTCGCGCCAACGGCGACCGCAGCCCGCTCGAGCCCCTCGCGCACGCGAGCTCGCCCCTCGTGCGCATCGCCGCGGTCAGCGCACTCGCAGCAACGCGCGGCCGCGTGCCCGCCGCGCTGCTTGACGCGCTCGCCGACCCGTCGCCGAAGGTCCGTGTCGCCGCTGCCCGCGGCCTCGCGGCACGCTGACGCCACCGCGCTGCTCCCATCGCGCCAACGCCGGCGCGCCGCCGACGCGACGACCCGCTAGAAGCCGACCTGCATCTCGAGGATCGTGCGGTGCTCCGAGAGCCCCTCGGGATCGCTCGCGTGCTCGATGCCCCAGTTGAGCCACGAGTACATCGCGGTGAGATTCACGCCGTGGCGGAAGCGATGGTAGGCGGCGACCACACTCAGCTCGGTCCGCTCGTCGCCGAGCGGCACCGTCGCGCGCTTGCGCCCACCGATCGTCACCGGCGAGAGCTCGGCGAACGCATAGCGCGCACCGACCACGAACCGCGTGGGCAGCACGAACCAGCTCGCCTGCGCGAAGTAGCCGAGGAGCGTGCCGTCGGGCGTGAAGCGGTGCTCGGGATCGGCCTGCGCCTCGCCGATGACGCCCCACGCTTCCTTCCGCACGTACCCCTCGGCCTCGACTGCGATCCCCTGCCAACGAAATGCGAGGTCGAGCTCGGCCTGCATCACCTGCACGTTGTCGCGCTCGCCGTCGTCGTCGATGTCGGTGTCGTCGAGCACCGTGCTGATGGTGCTGTGAAAGAAGGTATCGGGCACCGGCGCGTTCTCGAACGAGCCGGCCACGCCGAGCATGAGCCCCGGCCTGCCGACCTGATCGTGGTCCCCCTCCTCGCGCCGCCACGCCTTGCCCAGCACACCGACGGTCGCCCGCGCTACCACCAGCGGGTCGACGTTGTCGTTGGCCTTCACGCCGCGCCCGGCGCCGTTCCAGATGCCGAGCGAAAGCTCGACGCGCGACCCCGCGAAGAGGCTCGCCATCACGCCGACGTCGCGGCCGTAGTTGAACTCGTCGTTCGCCACCGAGCGGTCGACGAAGAGCGCGGTGTCATCGCCTGCGAGCTCAGTCGCTGTGAACGGCACCCTGAACTGTCCCGCGCGGAGTGCGACCGGACCGAGCTTGCCTTCGATGAGGTAGTCGAGGAGCTCGGCCTGTGAGCTCGCGAGCTCGGTGACCACCTTGAACTTGAGCGTCGGCGCGTACACATGGCCATCCCAGCTGAGCCGCGCACGGCGCAGCAGGAACGAACTCTCAGCGAGCCCGTCGTCGTCGGCGCGCGCGACGTGACGCACCTGGACGTAGCTCTTGGTGCGCAGGCGAAAACGACCGTCGTCGGTGCCGAGCACGAAGCCGTCGTCGTAGGTGCCAGCGCCAGGCGCGACCGACTCAGGCGCCTGTGCCGCCTGTGCCATCGACTTCGCGGTGGAGACCTCCTCGCGCACGTTCCCTACGCGAGTCTCGAGCGCATCGACTCGCTGCGCGAGGGCCTCGACCGACGCGCCCTGCCCGACGCCCGCGCCCCGCGCCGCTTCGAGCCCCTGCCGAAGCGACTCGAGTTGGGCCGAAAGGTCGGCGATGGTCGACGCCTGCGCGTCGCTCGTGACCGCGCGCTTCTCGAGGTCGACGAGACGCGCCTCAAGATCGCGGTGCTCATGGGCGTGCGCGGGGAGTGCCCGCGCCGCCAAGATCACCAGGACAAGAAGTCGAAGGAGGAAGGAAGCGTGCGCTCGCATGACGAGCGCACGATAGCAGGGATTTCGGCCGAACCAGCCGAACTAGAACGGGTGGTGGTGATTGCCACCGGAGCGGTGCGGGTGCGCGTGCTCGTGGTGGTGGTGATCACCCGCCGCATGCGGGTGCGGGTGCGCGTGCTCGTGATGGGGCGCCTCGGCCGCGACTGGAGGCGGCGCGCCGCCACCGCGGTGATCGCGCACCACGACCGGCGGCGGCACCACGACCGGCTGCAGCACCACGACCGGCGGCGGCACCACGATCGGCGGCGGCACCACGATCGGCGACGGCCCGACAATCACGACGCCACCACCACTGATCGCGGCGCCAACCACCCAGCGGCCCTCGACCCAGTGGTGCCGGTTGCCGCGACGCTCCCAGTGGCCGTCGACCCAGCCGTGACCCGAGCGCCCCCGCTGGAAGTGCCCTGCCTTCCACTGCCACTGCCCACCGCGACGAACCCAACGGCCTTCGACCCAGTTGTAGCCGGGGCGCGCCAAGGGCCTCGCGACCACTCTCGGCGGCGGCGGGTCCACATCCACGACGAGCGTGGGCGGGGCGAGGCGAATCACGCAACCGGTCGAGGCCGTGAGTGCGCCAACGGCCACAAACCCTGCAACCACAAAGGCGATGACATTTCGTTTCATGTATCGAGTCTCCTTGGGAACGGTCTGAATCGGGGACGGCATGCGCCATCCGAAAACTCAGGCTCGGATGGTGGCGCGGCACTTTGCGGCTGTCAACGGTGACCGTCGCGTGGGGCGCGTCACGGTTTAGCGACGACTTTGCCGGTGGCGGCTGGCATGGACGAGAGCGAGTGTACGAAGCCGGCGAGCGCGCGAATCTCTTCCTCGCTGAGCTTGCCGTGGAACACCGGCATCTCGTTCGCCTTGCCAAAGTGCCGCAGCCGGTCCGGCCGCGCGATGAACGACTCGAGGTACTCGCGGCTGCCCCGCTCGCCGAGGTTCGGCGCGATGTCCGGTGTCTCGCCGTCGACCATGTGGCAGTCGGTGCACTTGCCCTCTTCGATCAGCGTGTAGCCCTGCGCGACCAGCTCCGGCTTGGCGTCGCGTGCGCCGGTCTGCGCATAGAGCCACTCGACGACCGCGTCGAGCTCGGCGCCCGCAAGCCCGGCCGGCGGCATCCGGTTCTCGCCGAGCGCCTGCACCTTCTTGACGCGGCCCATGTACTCGGGCGCATCGGGGTTCGCGAGGAAGCCGCGGAGCCACGCACGCGAACCGTAGCCGGCGTCGAGATCGGGTGCGCTGCGTGCGGCCGGCTCGAGCAACCGAGCCTCGTCGGCGAGCTCCGGCATGAGTGCGCTCGGCGCGCCGTGACAGGAGACGCAGTGCTGCACGAACAGCCGCTGCGCTGCGTAGCCGCGATTCTCGAACACCGCCATCCCGCCCTGCGGCGGCACGCCGTCGGCCGCGAGCTTGCGCGCGAGTCGGGCTTGCACACCGGCCTGCTCGACCCGCGCCGCGAGCGCGCGATCGGCCGCATCGTCGGCCCGCGCGAGGTAGATGAGTGCGCCGGCACCGAGAACAATGCAGCAGAGCGCGCCGAGGTACGGCGTGCGACGCCACGGCGAGCGATCAGGCGAGCGGTCCACGAACGGTAGCGAGAGCAACACCCCGCCGACGATCGCCGGCACGCCGAGCGCCGCGAAGGTCTCCATCGGGCCGTGGAAGTACTTCAGCATCTGAAACAGCGGCAGGAAGTACCACTCGGGGCGCGCGTCGAAGCCGCTCCCCGGATCCGCAGGCGCCTCGAGGCCGACGCCGCCGGTCGAAATGGTGATCGCGGCCAGCACCGCGAATGCTGCACCCATCGCGGCGATGTCGTAGGTGGCCTGCGTCGGCCAGAACGGCGTCGTGCGCGCGGCCAGCCAGGTCTCGTCACGTCCCCAGCGCGGCGTCACGGCGTGACGGCGAAAGAGCGCGATGTGCGCCACGACGCCGACGATGACGAGCGCGGGCAGCACAAAGACATGCAGCGCGAAGAAGCGCGTCAGCGTGAGGTTGCCGTACTCGTTGCCGCCCTGCACGAACTGCTGCAGCGCGCCGCCGATCACCGGCGAGGAGCCCATGATGCCGGTCGCGACCTTGGTGGCCCAGTAGCCCTTCTGATCCCACGGCAGCAGGTAGCCGGTGAGCGCGAACGCAAGGATCAGCCCGAGCAGCAGCACGCCGATCAACCAGGTGACCTCGCGCGGGCGTCGGTACGCGCCGTAGGTCGCCACCTGCATGAGGTGGAGCCCGGCGACGATCACCATCGCCGACGCGCCGTGTGCGTGGAGTCCGCGCACGAACCAGCCGAAGGGGACGCGGTCCTGGATGTACGCGACCGAGGCCCACGCATCCGACGCCGACGCGCTGTAGTACATCGCGAGCAGGATCCCCGTGACGATCTGCAGCACGAGGATGAACGTGAGCACCGAGCCGAAGACGTAGAGCCACGACGCGCCGCCGATCACCGGCTCGTCGAGCGCGTGGCCGAGCGCGCTGCGATAGCCGGTGCGCTCGTCGAGCCAGTCGAGTGCGCGCCGCACGCCTAGACCGCCACGCGGGCAGCGATGTCGAGCGTGAACCGGCGGAACTCCACCAGCACGCGCGTGCCGTCGAGCTTCACCGAGATCGGGTCCATGCCGCGCTTGGCGGGGCCGGTGCTGCGCGCGCCGTCGAGCGCGAAGGAGCTGGTGTGGCAGGGGCAGCGGTACTGGCCGGCGCCCGCGTCAAAGTCGACGGAGCAGCCGAGGTGCGGGCAGGTCGCCGAGAGCGCGGTCACGGTGTCGCCCTTGCGCAGCAGCCAGACTGCGCCGAGCGTGACCAGCGGCGAACGGCTCCACGCGTCGCGCTGGTCGGGTGCGCGTACCGGCACGCGCACCGGCGTGCCGTCGGGGAGGTCGTGAAGATCGGCCACCGCGAGCGGACCGGTCGTGCCGCCGACGATGCGCTCACGCACCGGGAAGACGAGGTAGCGCACCGCCGGCACCGCCATCGCAGCGGTGATCGCGCCACCGATGATGGCACTGGCGAGCTTGAGCAGCCCTCGTCGATTCAGCATCGGGAGCTAGGATGAAGCGGGACCGCGGCGAGCAAAGGTCGACCGGTGCACGGCAAGCAGCATGCGCTCGATCAGCCGAACGACTTCTCAGTCCGCTCCTGATCCTCTTTGCAGCGGATGCAGAGCGTGGTCTCGGGGCGCGCCTCGAGCCGCTTCATCGAGATCGGCTCGTCGCAGTCCTCGCAGACACCGAACGTGCCGCCGTCGATCTTCGCGAGCGCGTGGTCGATCTTCTTGAGGAAGGTCTTCTCGCGGCCGCGCAGGCGGAACATGAACGACTGGAGGTACTCGCTCGACGCTTGGTCCATCTCGTCGGGCAGGTCGTCCGTGTCCATCGTCATATCTTCGTTCAGCGTGCGCTTCGCGCTCCGTAGGAGCTCGTCACGCTTCTCCTCGAGGACCTCGCGGAATTTCTTCAGGTCTTTTTTCTTCAGCTTCAGCGCGGCTTCGGCCATTCCGTACCCCTCAGTGAGCGAAAAACTCTACGCGGGCCGTTCTTGAGGGTCAAGCCAGAAATGCCGAAAAAAGCCAGTAACGACGGTCACCTCCGCAGGGAGGCAGACTGCAATAGTCCGGTCAGACTGAACTCGAGCAGCTGCTCGGTGAGCGCGTCGAGGTCGAGCCCCGAGGCAACCGGCGCGGCGAGAATGCGCCGATCCACCACCTCCTTGACGCTGCCGAGCAGGCACGCGGCGGTGGTCGCGAGGTCACAGGCACGCAGGAACCCCAGCGCGCACCCGTGGGCGAGTGCGCTGGTGATCATCGCGAGAATGTCCGCATAGAACTGCTCGACGCGCGCGGCGCACTCCGGCTCGGCGTGCGGCGCCTCACGCAGCAGAATGAACGCGAGGTCGCGGTCGGCCACGATGGCGCCGAGGATCGAGCGCACCATGTTCTGCAGCTGCACGCGCGGCGGCACTGCGCCGGGGCGAACGTCCACGGCGTGGATCGGCGCGCGCAGCCGCACGAGGACGTCGTCGAGGAGCGCCGCGAAGATGGCGCGCTTACCGTCGAAGTAAAGGTAGAAGGTGCCGCGCGCGATGCCGGTCGCGTCGAGCAGGTCGGCGACGCGCGTGGCGTGGAAGCCGCGCCGCGCGAACACCCGGCGCGCCGCGAGGAGGATTTGCTCGCGCCGCGCTACGCGGAGCCGGCTGGCGCGGAGGACGCGTCCGTCGACCAGCGCGACGCGCCCGCGAGACTTCGAGGGGACGGCGGCGCGGGCCATGGTGGCAGCACGGTAGCATGGGGTCGCGGCGGGCCCGTGTTACTGCGGGCCCGTGTTACTGCGTGCCCGTTGACTGCTAGGCGCAGACCTCACTACAATCCCTCACACAGCTCGCTCGCATCTAGCCCGGGAGTCCGCGATGGCCGGTTCCGACAAGCGCAAACAGTCCCTGTACTTTCCCGAAGAGATGCTCAAGGAGATCCAAGACGAGGCGACCCGGCAAGATCGGTCGCTCTCTTGGATTGTCCAGAAGGCTTGGAAGATCGCGCGCAAAGAGATCATGAAGTACGCGAGCGTCAACGAGTCTCCTGGCCCCGACGACACGCGCGAAGCCGCCGAGTGACGTGACGACGTGAAGGTGTCGGAGGTCGCGCCCACGGGGCGGGACGGATTTGCCGTCGCATCCGACGGTGCGCCGCTCTACTTTCGGGTCACCGGTGCTGCTGACGCGGCGGTGACTGTCGTGCTCTCCGATGGCATCGGCTGCGACGGGTATGTGTGGCGTTACCTGCACCCTGCCCTCGCGATCGAGTCGCAGGTGCTGCACTGGCACTACCGTGGCCACGGGCGCACGCCTGCGCCGCGACGACGGGGCGGGATCGGCATTCCCGAGCTGGCCGATGACCTCGTGGCGGTGCTCGACGCAGCCGGCATCGGTCGCGCGGTGCTCGCCGGCCACTCGATGGGCGTGCAGGTCTGTCTCGAGGCACACCGTCGTCACGCAGAGCGCGTCTCGGGGCTGGTGCTGGTCTGCGGGTCGCATGGCAATCCGCTCCGCACGTTCAAGGGATCGAGCTTTGCCGACACCGCGCTGCCGTACATCGCGTTCGGCGTGAACCGCGCGCCGCGCCTGACCGCCGCGCTCTGGCGTGTGCTGCTGCCGACGCGTCTTGCGTATGAGGTCGCGGCCCACACCGAGATCAATTCCGATCTCGCGCGCGTCGAGGACTTCATGCCGTACCTCGAGCACATGGCCGCTATCGATCCCCTGCTCTTCCTCGACCTGCTCAGCGAGACCGCAGCGCACAGCGCGAAAGATCATCTCCCCGCGGTGAATGTGCCGACGCTGATCGTGGCCGGCGAGCATGACGGCTTTACGCCGCGGTCCCTCTCCGACGAGATGGCGGCGACGATCCCCGGCTCGGAGTTGTGCGTGATCGAGGGCGGCACCCACACCTCGCCGATCGAGCGTCCTGAGCTGGTCAACGAGCGGATCGCGCGCTTCCTGCGCGAGCGGGTGGCGATCGCGTCACTCGCGCAGCGTCGGACTCGGCCGCCGCGTCGCGCGCGCTGACGCTGACGCTGACGCTGGCGCCGTCGCTGGCAAAGACGTACGCGGCGAGCCGCTTGGCGATGGATGCGCCCAGGCCCGGTGTCGCTGCGAGCTCGGCGAGCGTGACGTGTCCGGCGCGAGCAGCACGGGCCTCGAGCACGCGTGCGGCGCGCGCCGGGCCGAACGTCGGAACCGCCTCGAGCGCGGCCGCGTCGATGGCATCGAGATCAAGCCGCGCCGCGAAGAGGAATGCAGCGGCGGCCGGCGCACCGGGGGCCGGGCGGAGCGCGGGCGTGGGCAGCTGCGGCCGCGCACCGTGACCGCGCTGAGCGGCGACGACAGCGGCGAGCGCGACGAGCAGCAGCGCGGCGGAAGCGGGGGCGTGTGACTCGGACATGGGCGCGAGGTCGGTCCGGCGCGCGGCCGGTTGCGCCCCGGCCGACGGCCCTCGGCGCGCTCAGGCGGTGGGCGCGCGCGCGGCTGGTGGCAGATCGAGACCGAAGCCATCGTGGAGCACACGCACCGCGAGCTCCGCGTACTTGGTCTCGACGACCACCGAGATTTTGATCTCGGAGGTGCTGATGAGAAGGATGTTGATCCGCTCACGCGCGAGCAGCTCGAACATCTTCTGCGCCACGCCCGCATGCGAGCGCATGCCGACGCCGACGACGCTCACCTTGGCGAGCCCTTCGGTCGACTTTAGGTGCGCACCGCCGGCGATGAGCTCGGCGAGGTGCACCTCGAGCAGCTGCATCGCGCGCCCGACGTCGGAGCGCGGCACGGTGAAGGTCATGTCGGTGTGCCCCTCCGACGACGCGCTCTGGATGATCATGTCCACGACGATCCCGTGCTCCGAGAGCGGTCGAAAGATCGACGCGGCGACGCCGGGACGATCCGGGACCATGAACACGGTGACCTTGCACTCATCACGACTGGCGGTGACGCCTGCGACCTCGACATGCTCCATCGACGACTCCTCCGGCACCACCCAGGTGCCCTCGCGTTTGTGGAAACTGGAACGCACGTGGATCGGCACGCCGTACTTCATGCCGAGCTCTACGCTGCGGATCTGGAGGACCTTGGCGCCGAGCGACGCGAGCTCGAGCATCTCCTCATAGGTCACGCGCTCGATCTTGCGCGCGGTCAGGCAGACGTTGGGATCGGCGGTGTAGACGCCGTCCACATCGGTGTAGATCTCGCAGACATCGGCCTTGAGCGCGGCGGCGATCGCGACGCCGGTGGTGTCGGAGCCACCTCGGCCGAGCGTGGTGATGTTCCCCTGCTCGTCCATCCCCTGGAAGCCCGCGATGACGGCGATCTTTCCAGCGCGGCACGCGATGCGGACGTTCTCGGCGTCGATCGAGCGGATGCGCGCGCGCGAGAACGCGCTGTCGGTGGTGATCTTCACCTGATGCCCGAGGAACGAGACCGCGTCGCCGCCGAGCGCGCGGATCGCGAGCGCGAGCAGCCCGACGGAGACCTGCTCGCCGGTGGCGATGATGACGTCCACTTCGCGGTCGCTGGGATCGCTGTGGATGCGGCGCGCAAGCCCGAGCAGCCGGTTGGTCTCGCCTGACATCGCCGAGACCACGACGGCGACCTCGTGCCCCTGTCGCTGGGTTGCCAGGCAGCGCCGCGCGACGCGCTTGATGCGCGCGATGGTGCCGACCGACGTGCCGCCGTACTTTTGCACCACCAGCATCGGGGCCGAGTCTACCGGCGCCGGCCGGACGAGCAACGGCTATGATGACGCGATGTCCGAGCACGTCGTCGCGCTCTCCACCGTGGCGTCGGCCGAGCAGGCCGAGGTGCTCGCACGTGCGCTGGTCGAGGAGCGGCTCGCGGCGTGTGTGAACGTCGTGCCGGGCGTGCGCTCGTTCTACCGCTGGCGGGGCGAGCTGGCGGTGGACGGCGAGGTGCTCTGCGTGATCAAGACGCGGCGTGATCGAGTCGAGGCGCTTCGGGCGCGGCTCGTCGCGCTGCATCCCTACGAGCTGCCCGAGCTGGTCGTGCTCGACGTGGTGGCGGGGCACGAGCCGTATCTGGCGTGGCTCGACGAGTCGGTCGAGTGAAGCGCGCGCGCGTGTTGGCGCTGGCGGTGCTGGTCGTGGCGGCGTGCGGCGACCGTGGTGGAACGCAGCCGGCGACGCAGGCGGCTGCCGCGTCGGGCGTGGGCGGCGCAGCGATGGGCGCGCAGGCGGTCACGGCGCCGCACGACGCCGCGCCGCGGGACGCAGCGCGCGAGCTCGACGCCGAGCCACTCGGTGCGCGCGCGATGATCGAAGGTGCCGAGGCAGAGGCGATCCTCGCTGCGCAGCCCGCGCCCGACGCGGCGCCCGGCACGCCGACCACCGGCGTGCATGCCCGCGGCGCAGGCGCATTCGCGCTCGGCGCGCCCCACGCGACCGTCGCAGCGCTGCTCGGCAGCGCGCGCCTCGAGCAGACCGCCGCACCGGGCGCACCGGCCACGCTCGCGACTGCCACGCTCTCCGGCGCCGATGGAGGCCCACTCCTCGAGCTCGTGATCGTCGGCGGTCGGCTCGCGGCGGTGCACATCGTCGCGCGCGATCCGCGCTACCTCACCGACGGCGGCATCGGTCCGGGCAGCACGTTCGACGAGGCGATCCGCGCGCACGGCGAGGCGCGCGACGCCGGCAAGCTCACGAGCTCGCTGCACGCCAAGAGCGACCTCGCGGGCGCGCCACGCGGCAAGGGTTCCCTCGCCAACTCGCGCCGCGCCACGACCGCGCGTCGTGGGTGGATCCTCTCCGACCTTCCGGGCGTAGTCCTCGTCGGCACGAGCACGGCCACACCCGCAGCCGCCGCGCAGCCCGACGCCAGCGAGCGGATCACGCGGCTCGTCGTGCTCGGAAACCTCGCGGACGACTAACCCACGGCACGACGCGCCGCGTTGCCCTCGCCGGTGCGCTCGCCTATCGTCAGTTCATGCACCTGCTCGCCCCGCTGCTGCTTGGCGCCACGCTCGCGCCGCACGTCGGCGGCATCCCCACGCGCGCGCGCTTCGAGACGCCAGTCGGCGTCGGCAACGTGGTGGACGCCAGCTTCGAGGTCGTCTGGCTCGACAACCAGGAGGACCTGACCGGCCTCTTCGACTTCTTCTACCAGCCGACCAACCTCCCGCCCGACTTCAACTTCATGAACTGCGACGGCACCTTTGTCTGCGCGCTCGACGGCACGCCGATCCCTGCGGCGCAGGACTTTCCGATCAGCGAGATCACCAACCGCTTCGCGTGGGACCTCACAGCGGTGCCGTCGGGCTCCTACTTCGTCTACGAGATCACCGAGGACCCGCCGATCCCGCCGATCTGGTCGATGACGCGCGGCGTGGTGACGGTGCGCCACGCAGGCGACGCGCTCTTCCCCGCGGTGGTCGTCACCGAGCCCGACGGACTCGGTGACACCGTCGCCGATGCGTTCGCGGTCCAGTTCACCGCGAGCGGACAAGGGCCGCTCACCGCCACCATCGAGTGGCGCGCCGCCGAAGGGGACGCGCCGCTCGAGCCGCTCGCGCTCGGCCTCGCCATGTCAGAAGGCGACGATGGGCTGCATCGCGGCTGCTTCGTGTGGGACCTCTTCGACGAGCCGCCCGGTTACTACTACGTGCGCGTCACGGTCACCGACGCCGCAGCGCGCACGCACGCAGCGTGGAGCCCGAGCTCGGTGGTGGTCTATCGCGATCCTCGCCCCACCGACGCTGGTCCGCCCGCGAGCTGCGGGGCCGCGCCGATTCTCGACGGTGGCGTCGTGGCGGCCGACGCTGCGAGCGAACCTGGCGCACCGCCCGGACCTTGTGACTGTCGCGTCGGCGGGCGTGGCGCGCGCGGCGGGAACGCCGGCGCTGCGGGGCTTACGACTATCGCGTGCGCGGCCTTCGCGGCCTTCGCGGCCTTCGCGGTCCGAGCGGCAGCCAGGGCACGAAGATCCCGGCGAGCAGACTGACGCCGCAGCCGCAGCCGGGACCGGGACCACCACCGCCGCCGCCGTCGACAACGCTGCCGTCACGACGACCGCCGTCGCCCGTGGGATCGGGTGGGCCGGCATCG